>DHLU01000044.1:1353-10136 GCA_002405435.1 Flavobacteriales bacterium UBA4660 | reverse complement strand
AGTGTTGTGCATTATGGTGTTGGTTTGGTTTGTTTAAGCGGCGATTGGAGTTTTCTTCCTTTTCCTCCATTCGCAGAGCAAATAAATGGAAACTTCCTGTTCGTAGGTTAAAAGTTCAAAAAAAAAATCGAGTTTTACCAAAACTTAATAACAGGAAGCACTTCATTAACAATAAATCAATGCTGCAGGCTGCGCAGCCCGAAAAGAACACGAAGATGGCCGTGCATGTAGCCGGGAGCGCCCGGGCCTGCTTACCGGGGCCGTTACCTGAGCAGATAAATATGCCCTGTGCGTGTGGTCTCTTCCCCGCTCACACTCACTGCCCTTACGAAGTAGTTGTAGACGTCATCGCCGGGAAGCAGATAGCCCGGCTGCCATTCCTCGTGAAGGGCATTGGCCTTAAAAATGACGTCTCCGAGGCGGTTGTAGACGAAGATTTCGATTTGTTTGATATTGTACCCGCTGACAAACCAGCCTTCATTATCGGGATCCCCGTTGGGCGTAAAGGCATTGGGAATGAACAGATCGAAGCCGCAGGGACTAAAAAAAACTTCAACAGTATCGGAAACCGCACCGCATAGATTCGACGCAATGACCCAGTAAAGACCGGATGCAGAAATGCCGGTCTCCGTACCGGTTTCTCCGTTGCTCCACAGGTACGCCTCATGCTGTGTGGCATATGCGCTTAGGACAACCTCACTACCTTCACAGGCAAAGGTCTGAGCGCCCAGTTCAACCTCCGGACTTGCCAACGGCATCACGTCGACCGAGGCGCCTGCCACACAAAGTCCGTTTTCGGCTATGGCGGTATAGTTGCCCTGTTCGGTCACAGTCAATTCGCTTCCTGTGTCTCCGGTATTCCAGGAAACGTCAACGGACGCATCGAGCACGATGGCTGAATTTTCACACAATATGGTATCGGAAGGCAGCGAGAGCACCGGCATGGTCCAAAGCACCACCACCGCAGTATCGGAAGTGGTACACCCGTCTTGTTCGTAACTGCACCAGTAGGTTCCGGAAGTGCCGGGACTGAAAAAAAGTCCGGTAATTCCCGAACTCCAGCTGACCACAACGGGCGCTCCGAGGGTAATGCCTTCCGTTTCGCAGGCCTCGTAAAAATCTGCGAGGCCTATCTCCGGCAGGTCTGTTTCTTCTACCCAAAGGCTATCCGATGCGCCGCATTCTCCGGCTGTGACGGTGACCCAATACCAACCTTCGCCATCGGTCACCACCGACATGCCGGTGCTACCATCGCTCCAGGCGATACTGTCCCAGCCCAGGTCTTCGAGCACCAATTCGGCTTGGCCACCCGGACACAACTGCAGGTCGGCACCCAGTGAGAAGCCAGGCACGGGAAGTATGGTTACGGTTACCGTGTCGGTGGTCACGCACCCGACAGCGGCACTGTCAGCAGTCAGCACATAGGTTTCTGTGAGCGCACCGGGTCCTTCATTAAGCAGCGATACCCCGGGCATGGACGATGATACCCCGGTCAATCCGGTGGCGTTGTCCCAACTATAGGTATAGCCCACATGGGCAGGTTCGCCAATGGTGGCAGTTTCTCCGCTGCACAGCACTGCATCAGCGCCGGCCTCTGCCGCGTGCAGCAACTGATAGTCATGGCAACCGGTCATGCTGATGTCGTCGATACCGAAATCGTTTCCTCCGGTCTGGTTCTGGTAATTGACGATGCACACATCGATGGTGGTTGCAACGCCGCTGTTCCATGCCACGGTATTGGATGTCCAGCCACCTTCGCCCACATGCACGCTTCCTATATGCACCCCGTCGATGGTAAAGGCAAGTTGCGCCAACGGATGTGGGTCCGGATTGTTGGTCACATCACGCGCCCAGAAAACCATTTCGTACTCAGTATCCGGTTGCACTGCCACCGTTTGACACCAGACCTCGGCGCCTGACTGGTCGCTTCCGTTTACAATCATAAAATTTCCGAAGGGCGGATTGGTATGGTCTGCCCCCAGAAAGTCGGAGTGAAAAAAAATGGCATTTGTGCCTACGGCATAGGTTCCGTCGTCGCACAATGGACAGAAAAAACCGGTGCCTGGGGCATAGGAAGTAGTGAATCCGCTGTTGCCCGAGGAAAATGCGCCGTTAGCGATCACCTGTGCTTCAAACTGGCAGGCGCCGCATTGGGCCTGTGCAGCCCAGGAGCGCATGATAACTAAGGCAAGCAGGAAGTAGTGGCGCATGGCGGCATCAGGCTGGGGTAGCTTCTTTTTCCACCCATTTTTTGTTGACGACCGGATTGGCATACATCTCAAGCAGGATTTCCCGGGCGGCCTTGCGCAGGCCTTCGCGCGGCCAGCCGAGCTGAATGCGGTTGAGACCAACCACCACTACCCTGCCGCGGATGTAATTATTAAAGGCAATGCGCTGAATATTGGTGTAATGCTCTTTGAATTCACGCGTGCCGTGGAGAATGTCGTAAGCCAGGTAATTGGTTGGCCACAACCGGTAGATTTTATGCATCTGCCGGTCAATTTCCTCCGTGAGGTATTTCACCTTATCGTTTTTGTTGGTGATGGTGCGCATCTGCCCTATTTCGCGCGTCAGCGGATGGCCGACCGAGATATTGACCCGGCCCTTGTGACCGGTCAGTCCTTTCAACATACTGCGAAAATCCTCGCCTGATCTTTTTTCGTGCCTGCCGTTGAATTTTATGTTGAGCAGCTCGTTTACCTTGAAAACGTCGCAAGGGTCGTATTCATAGCTCACGCACATGGGTAAGATATTGAGTTCGAGCAGGGCATCTTCCATGGTACCCGGGTATCCCATGCCAAACATCTTGAGTAATCCCGTGGCCGTCCGGTCATCGCCGTCTTTAGCCCGGCCCTCACGCTGGGCAATCCAGATAGAAGAGCCTTCGCGGGTGATGGTATGCCGGATGTAGTTGCTGAGGCGCAGTGAATAGTGGAATATTTCCTTCGGACTCACATTTCGGTTGACCAGGAAGTTCTTGTTGAGCCGCACCAGGTCATGCACAAAGGGCGTCTGCACGAGGTTGTCGCCGATGGCAATCTGCGTGGTTTTATAGCCTTTTTCCAGCAAGCTGACGTTGAGCAGGGCGCTGTCGAGAATGTTATCCCTGTGGTTGGAATTGAAGAGGTAGGCCCGGGAATGGTCTATGGCATCCATTTGCGAAAAAGTGAGCCCATTGGTGGTCATCTGGGTAATAACCTTGAGGGCAGGGCCACTGATGTTTTCCTGAAACTCATCCACCGTGTTGATTTCGCGCATCATCTTCTGCACAACCGTCTTGCCCAGTCCGGGATAGACGTACCGGATGACCTTAAAGAACAAGGGGTCTGCAAGCAACCTTTCGATGGCCGGCCTGACTTCCGCATCACGGTAGGGACGAATGTCGTCGAAATTATTGACGTCAAGCACCGAATTCTCCATGGGATAAAATTACATAACCTTTTATGACCGGCGCAGCTGCCCTTCCGCCGATCAGATCGCAACCGGCAAAATGGCTGATGCCGTTAACGGGCCGCCGGGGAGCCGTCCGCCTCCAGCGGCAAGGCGATGAGGTCGTACGTATCAGCTTCGGTAATCTGCACGTTCACAAAGTCTCCGATTCTGAGGTAGTGATCACCAGCCGGAATCACCACTTCATTGTCCACTTCCGGTGAATCCCACTGGGTGCGACCGATGTAGGCATTGCCTTCCTTACGATCGACCAGTACGCGGGTCTCACAGCCAACCAGACTGCGGTTGTGTTCCATGGAGATTTCCGACTGCACTTCCATGATCATTTCGGCACGTTTCTTTTTCTCGCGCGGACTGACATCGTCTGTCAGTCCGTAGGCGTGGGTATTCTCTTCGTGGGAATACTGAAAAACACCGAGGCGCTGAAAACGCTGCATTCGCACCCATTGCAGCATTTCATCAAATTCAGCCGCCGTTTCGCCCGGATAGCCGCAGATCAAGGTAGTGCGCAAGGCAATATCGGGCACCCTGGAGCGGATGGTCTCCAGCAGGGCATCGGTCTTTTCGCGGGTTATTCCCCGCCGCATGGAAGTAAGGATGCGCGTGTTGGCGTGCTGCAGGGGCATATCGAGGTACCGGCAGATGTTACTCCTTTCGTTCATCACATCCAGCACCTCCAGCGGGAATCCGGATGGAAACGCATACTGCAGGCGAATCCAGTCGACCCCTTCCACGTCACTCAGCCGGCGCAGGAGTTCGGGTAGCATTCGCTGCTTATACAGGTCTAATCCGTAGTAGGTCAGGTCCTGGGCAATCAGAATGAGTTCGCGGGTACCCCCGGCCACGCGTTTGCGGGCGTGCTCGACAAGCGCCTCCATGGGGGTGCTCACATGCCCGCCGCGCATGAGGGGAATGGCGCAGAAGGAACAAGGCCTGTCGCAGCCCTCCGAGATTTTGAAGTACGCGTAATGATGCGGTGTGGTCAGCAGCCGTTCGCCGACGAGTTCTTGCCGGTAGTCGGCCTTAAGGGTCTTGAGCAGGCGCGGCAGTTCACGGGTTCCAAAAAAGGCATCTACTTCGGGAATGTCTTTCTCCAGTTCGGGTCTGTAGCGCTCGCTGAGGCAACCGGTAACCATAAGCTTGCCGACATTGCCTTTCTGCTTTTCTCTCGCCCAGGCCAATATGGTATTGATGCTTTGCTCTTTGGCGTTATCGATAAAGCCGCAGGTATTGATAATCCCGATTTCCGCGTCCTTCTCCCCGCTCTCGTGCTCGACCTCAAAAGCATTTCCCTTGAGTTGAGCCATCAGCACCTCACTGTCGAAAATGTTTTTGGCGCATCCCAAAGTGTTAACGTTTACCTTATTCTTTTTCAGGGTCTTAGTACGCATATTGCGGCAAAGGTAACCGCACGGACCCCTAGACACCAAGTGCCGCATCCTGTAACCCTAGCGCCTGCCCTTGCGTACAAAGCTGGCCTTTTATACACCCTAAAGTGAGAACAACATTCCGACCAACGGCCTTGTTGGTGCTGTTTGCCGCAGTCCTGTCTTCGGCACGCGCCCAGTTGCCAGATGATAAAGGGCTGCTCACCATCAATCCCACCACTTTTTACACCGATTCTACCCAGCGGTCCAAATCCGGACTGGTGGCCATCAACGGTCTTGAGCTCAGCAGGAGTGCAGGAACTTATTATGTCGTTACCCGGCAGGAAATCGAGGCTTCGGGTGCACGCGACCTGATGGAGATACTGAACCTGCTTCCCGGCATACAACTGGGAACTTTTTCAGACCATGTCTCCGGTGCAGGGATAAGGGGAATTTGGGCAGGCGATAGCCGCTACCAGGTGCTTCTCAACGGGATGCCGTTGAATGAGATGGCCTTTGGTACCTTCGGGCTCGGGCGCAGGATGGTGCCTGACAACATCGAATTCATCGAGGTAGTGCTGGGCGCGGGCCCTGCCAAGGTGGGCGGCACCGCAACCCTGGGCACCATTAACCTGGTCACCTTTTCTCCGGGAAGTTCAGACGGGTCTTCCCTGAGCACGAGTTTAGGCAGTACCCGTGAGGGTATTTCTTGGATGAATGCAACCGTGCAGGGCAACCACTATCTGGGTAATGAAACTTTCGGCAGCTATTACATCAGCCTGCTGGGAGGGCCCAGGTCAAACCGTTTTGCTGCCAATACGACGGGTCTGCAGGGCAACCTGAAAGACAGCACCTATACCATCAGCAACGAGATATTTTTTGCTGTGCGTCACAAAGGGCTTTCGGCCCAATTCTTCAACAACGATTACAGCTTTGATGTTGCGGGGTCCCTGCACAAGATTTCCATGCGCAATATCATTGCCAATATTAACTACGCCGGCGCCCTGGGCCGACGTGATCGGATTACTACGAGTCTTGTTTTTCAAATTCAGGAGCCATGGTCCTTCAAGAATACCAACGATTTTGCGCAGATCGAAGCCAATACCAATGTTCAGTGTTATGCAGGAGATATTCAGTATGACGCCGAAATAGCGCGCTGGTGTAAATTCTCCGGCGGGCTGCAAGGGAGCAGGCAGTTAAGCCGGCACGAACTGCTCGAAGTAACGGGTAACCCTTCCAGCCCGGACTACAAAGGTGCCACGCACGCCATCAACATGCTGGCGCTATACGGGCGGTTTCATTTAACAGTGAAACGACATAACCTGCTGGCAAGCCTCCGCGGTGACGTTACCAACATTTTTCGTCCGGCCCTTACCCCGAGGGTGAACTATCAGTTTATCTCAAGGCATTTTTTCCTCAAAGCCGGACTTGGCATGGCCATGAGGCTTCCGACCCTCGAAAACCTGCACCCTTCTGATCTGGCGCCTGCCCCCTTGCCGGCGCACAACCTCAGCCGTTCATTTACCCTTGGATTCACCCCAACCAAGACATTATACGCCGACTTTACTGCCTTTACCCATTCGATCAACGATGCGATTATCCGCATGCCCAACGATACGGCCGGAGACTATTTTATCAACCGACCGGGGCAGGCCGTTGAAGGTTATGAGTGCAACGTGAAATTCACGCGCAAGCACTATTTCATTAAGGCGGGTCTTACCTGGCAGCGCGCAATTTCCGATTCGGCCATGCTGCCTGAGGCCTGGGCGCCCGGAGAACAGCAATTCCTAGCTATGGCCGCCAGCAAGGCTACGCTGCTTGCGGGCTATCAGCCCAATGCGGTCTGGTCATTCGGATTCACCTTCATCTGGCTCGACCGAATAACCACGTTTGAAACTGGGCAGCCGTCTGACCCAGCCGCAACTCCGGTCTACATGTCGCGGCCATCAAGCCTCAATGGTTCGATGCAACTTTCCTACACAGAAAGGAAAAACGGACAGTGGAAGTTTTCTTTCCTCATCAGCAACATCCTGGATACACCGCTTTACCTGGGCAGTCCTTATGCAGACAGGCTGCCCTCGGTTCCGCTCAACGGACGGGAGTATACCCTTCGCATCTGCTACCAGATAACCAAGTAGTGAAACGGGCACTTTACATAGCCATGCTCTTTGCGCTGCCGGTTTGCCTGCCTGCGCAGAGCCACTGGGTTCAACAGCACACAGATGCCGCTTACCAGATGATGACAGCGGCTACGATGAAGCTCAACGAAGGCCGGCACACCGAAGCCGCGATGCTCGCATCGGAAGCCTTTGATGAAATGTCGTTTGGTGCCGACCCGGAAGAGCTGACAAGTGCGGCCTTACTATTGTTCCGCATCGCAGAAAGCGCAGGAAACGCCAGCAAATCCCTCGAACATCTTTTCACTGCCCTTGTGGTTTCAGAGAACGCGCAGCCCGACTACCGGCAGAGCGCGCTCCTTTCTGCAGTGAGTTACTTCGACACCCACGGCCTTACCCACCGCAATGCCGAGTTAATCGAGGAAGCCCTAGTACTCAATAAAGGCGACCAGGACATCGAAATCAAGTTGCTGGAGTGTATGGTGCGTAGTGCCTATGCCATCAAAGACACTGAGCGGGCCATTGCTGCACTGGAAGACCTGTGTGCTATAGCCAGGCTGCGGAACAACCGTGAGTCACAGAGGAGAACACTGGTTGCACTCGGACTGCTGCACTATCAGGACCGGAAAACAGAGAAAGCCCTTGTACTATTTGAAGAACTGCGCGGCCTTGCAGCCACCGATGCCTCGACCATGGACCTGGCCATAGCCCTCAACAACATTGCCCTGTGCAAACAGGAGCAGCAGGACTTTGGCGATGCCAGAAAGCTTTTTGCCGATGCCTTGCTTTATTGCCCGAAGAACACTGCACAGTATTGCGAGATTCTGTTGAATTCTGCTTTCCTCGAAAAGCGGCTGGGAGAGGCCGGTGAAGCGCGTCAGTTGGTGGAAATGGCCATAACCAGTGCGGAAAAAAACAAGGACTACAGGCTGATCGCCAAAACAAAACTCCTGCTTGCTTCCCTCTGGGATGCGGATGGTGACCGCGTGAGTGCGATTGACCTTTCGAAAACAGCCGCAGCTATGGCGATGAAGCATGATTTCTCAGACCTGGCAGAGGAGTGCTACCAGTTTGCGATGAAACTATATACGGCCATGAATGACCGCGCCAACGCCCAGTATTGCAGCGAACAAATCATTCTGATCGGGAAAAACCGAACCAACGACCTCAGTGCCCGCACGATGAAGAAAGACACCGCGGACTTCGAATTATCGCAGCTTGACAAACTCGCGAGGGCCGAATGGAACCAACTCACCACCAGACAGCTCGAGCGCGAAAAGGCGATAGCCAACGAATTTACCCAGGAAAAAGCACTTGAACTGATGCGCACTGAGCAGGAACTGATGAAGTCAGAGTTCAACCGCACTCAGGTTGAGCGGGAAAAGGCCCAGCGCGAACTTGCCCTGGCCCAAACCTCACTGCTGTCTCAGCAGCAGGCCACTTCCATTGTCGCGCTGGAGAAATCCAAGACTGCGCAGATGCTGGAAATGGTGAACCTCAAGCTGGAGAGTGAGACCAAGGAAAACCAACTTCAGCTAGCCCAACAAAAAAACCAACTGCTTACCAGCGAAGCCAAACTCAAAGACGAGCGTGTGCGGAGCGAACAGGCAGCCAAACGCCTGAGCTACCTGGCGGGAGGCTTTTCCGTGCTGGCCCTTATAGTCGCCGCTTTCGTGATACGACGCATGCGCTCCACCAATAAGACGATTGCCCAACAGCATGAAAACCTCAACGCTGCCAACCGTGAGGTTATGGAAAGCATCCTGTCAGCCAGAAATTTTCAGGCTTCTATTATTCCGAAGGAAGACAAGGTCAAAAAACTTGTGTCAGACGCCTTCATCTATTACGC
>DHLU01000044.1:0-1202 GCA_002405435.1 Flavobacteriales bacterium UBA4660 | reverse complement strand
CTTGTGGCAGACGCCTTCATCTATTACGAGCCGATGGATGTGGTGAGCGGCGACCTACCCTTTGTCACACGTAAGGGAAACAAGTTGTTTATCGCGGCAATCGACTGCATCGGCCATGGTGTATCGGCAGCCATGCTCACCTTCATCACCCACTTCAACCTGAAACAAATCATTGAAGAACAAATTCACCTGCCCGTAGGCGACATGCTCAAAATGCTTCACGACCGGCTCGTAGCCACCATGAAAGAACACGCCGAGACACAGGGCTTTCTTTCGGGCATAGACATTTCCTTCTGTATCATCGATCTGCCCTCACGAGAGATTCAATTTGCCGGGGCGCAACTGCCCCTGCTGATACAAACCGGCCAGGGCATGGAGAAACTCAAAGGCGACCCCTATTCGGTGGGCGACCTCTATCTTGACTCCTCCCCAAATTTCAAAACACAGCGCCGCGAATTGCTGCCGGGTGACCGCATATTCCTGCTCAGCGATGGTTTTATACACCAAATGGGCGGACCCACCGGCAAGAACAAATTTTCACTAAAAAAACTCATCAGCGCACTGGAGAGCGCCTCGGGAAAACCCATGAGCCAAATTAAACAACTGCTCAAAGAAGCCTATGACAACTGGAAAGGCGACCATCCTCAGACAGATGATGTGATGGTGCTGGGCGTAACCATCAGATAATATGGTAATAGGAAAAGAACACATCCAATTCCAGGGGGCCATCAATGAAGACATTGGTGCCAACCTTACCAAGCTTGTGCTATCGGCATTCAGCATCTACCTGCACCAGGCCTCTGATGCAAAAAGGTGCACCAGCGTGGCGCTTGAACTCATTGACAATGCGCAGCGGTATGCCCGTGACGGTAAAATCATGTTTGAAATCACCAACAGCGACGGAGCAGTAAACATCCGGCTCGAGAACCTCGCTGGTGAAAATGCCGCCATGAAACTCAAGGAGTCAGCCGAATTCGTGCACCAGCTCAGTACCGATGAAGCCAAAAGCCTCTACAAACAGCAATTGCTCAACAACACCTTCGGCGAACGCGGTGGTGCCGGATTGGGTTTTTTATTTATAAAAAGAAAAGGAGTGAATACCTTTGAGGTCGAGATAAAACCAGCGGGTGCAGGCCAGTATATTTGCCGCTGCTCCGTAGAATTAAACTTCTACACATCTGAACAACCATGAACAAGCTAAT
>DHLU01000171.1:12368-19994 GCA_002405435.1 Flavobacteriales bacterium UBA4660 | reverse complement strand
AGATTATGAGAAGGCTTCACGGCTCCGCGATGAAATTCACAAGCGCGAAGGCCAGTAAAAACCAATCATCCAGCGGAAGGCCCTGGGCGCAGTGCGGGTCCGGTTACTGAGGTTTTTTAGGATTACCGGCTTAACGCCCATGCACCCATAGGGAAAATATACGGTTAATCCGTTTTTTTCTAATGTCAAATACTATCATCTTTATCGCCTCCGTTTACACACGGAGACCAAAAGTTCCGCTATGACTAACAGATTCCCTGATGCCTGCGTGGCTAAAGCCTTGTCTTTTTTATTTCCGGTAAACAAAAAGCAGCCTTGTTCGGCGCGCCGTTTATGGTTGCCCCTCCTGGGTCTGCTGGTGCTTGTTTCCTGCGGTAAGCGCGTGGCTATTCCCTTTAATCCCGAATTTGCCCAGTATGTCGCTGCCTTTACTTCAGGCAATATCAGCGCGGCAGGCACCATCCGCGTGCGATTGACCGAGTCATTCGCGGGTCAGGTAGAAACAGGTGTACCGCTCAAAGACAAACTGCTCGCGTTTTCGCCTTCCCTCGAAGGAGAACTCGTTTGGGTAGATGACCAGACGCTGGAGTTTACCCCATCGGCCTGGTTGAAGCGCGGACCGCTCTACGAGGCCACACTACACCTTGGAGATATTGTAGCGGATGTTCCAGAAAATTTGAGCGAATTTGTGTTTTCATTTCAAGCCATGAACCAGGGCCTGAGCCTGAATGTACGTTCCATCACTCCCTACAAAAATGATGACCTGAGGTGGATGCAGCTCAGCGGTTCGGTTCAGACGGCTGACGTAGCTGAGCCGGCGGCACTCTCAGAGGTAGTAAGCGCTACCCAGGACGGCCGGGAACTCAGGGTCAGCTGGACATTTAATATGGAGACATTGTCGCATTCCTTCGTGGTAGACAGCATTGCACGAACGGAAAAGGACGGTTCGGTATCTATCAAGTGGAACGGAAAATCTATCGGGGCAGACGCACAGGATGCGATGGTTCAGGAGATTCCCGCACTCGGTAACTTCAAGGTATTCTTTTTCGCGGCCGTTCAGCAACCTGAGCAATACATACAGTTGCAGTTCAGTGACCCCCTTGACCCTGCCCAGGACCTGCGCGGACTGATTACCATTCAAGACATGGAGTCGCTGAAGTTTACCATTACCGGCAACGAGGTAAAAGTGTATCCGCCTTACCGCATCTCTGGTGAACACACGGTTACCATTCACACCGGCATCAGCAATATCATGGGGTTTAAAAACACGCAGAAGCAGGAACTACAGGTCTCCCTGGAGGAACTGAAACCAGACATCGAAATTCCGGATCCCGGTAAGGTGATCCTGCCTTCGACGGATGGCCTGGTGTTCCCTTTTCGCGCGGTGAACCTGCATACGGTGGATGTGAGGGTAATCCGCATATTCGAATCCAATATTCCGCAGTTTTTACAGGTCAATGACCTCGCGGGTAAGGAGGAAATAAGGCGTGTGGGTAGGTCGGTAAAGAGCACCTCCGTAAAGCTCAACAACGGTGATGGCAAAAACCTCGGAGAATGGAATACTTTCTACCTGGATCTTGAAAAGCTGATAAAGGCAGAACCGGGTGCGGTCTACCGTGTGGAACTTTCCATGAAGCAAGCCTATTCGCTTTACCACTGCGGCGCCGATTCTTCCGGCTCAAAAGCAGCGGATGCCAACATGACCGAACTGGCCGATGCGGAGGAATACGATGAAGACGAATCGTCTTACTGGGATGCTTCGGAAGGATATTACTACGACGACTACTATGATGACTATTACGGGTGGGATTACGACTGGGACGAGCGCGATAATCCCTGCAGTGCTTCATATTTCAAGCACCGAAGACCGGAAGGGAAAAACTTGCTCGCCAGCGACATAGGCATTATCGCAAAAAAAGGAAACAACAACGCGATGTTGTTTGCCATTACGGATATGTTAACGACCAAGCCGCTGGCCGGTGCTGACTTGTCTTTGCTGAATTACCAGCAACAGCCGATAGCCACCGCGAAGACGGATGCAGCGGGCATGGCAGCGCTCAGTGATGTGAAAGGAACGCCTTTTCTGGTGGTGGTGAAACAGGGCAAACAACGCGGTTACCTGAAAATGGATGGCAACCACGCCCTGTCGACGTCAACTTTTGATACCTATGGGGCGCAGACCCAGAAGGGACTGAAGGGTTTTATCTACGGTGAGCGCGGCGTCTGGCGACCCGGTGATACCTTGTTTCTCAATTTTATGCTGGAAGATGAGAAGCGGGTAATTCCGGCGGCACATCCGGTCAACTTTGAGCTGGTGAATCCGCGCGGACAGGTGGTGCAGAAGATGGTAAGGACACGCGGAGAAAACGGCTTTTTCAATTTTACATCCAGGACAGACAGTGATGCGGAGACGGGAAACTATACCGCCAATGTGCGGGTAGGGGGTGCCGTATTTTCCAAGACCCTGAAGATAGAGACCATTAAACCCAACCGGCTTAAGCTGGCCCTAGATTTTGGCAAAGAAAAGATCACAACGGGCCTGCAGTCAGTAAGCGGCAACCTCAGTGCGCGCTGGCTGCATGGTGCGGTGGCGAAGAACCTCAAAGCCAATGTGTCAGCCACCTTTACGAAGTCAAAGACTGTTTTTGAGAAGTATGCTGATTACGCATTTGATGACCCTACGCGTGACTTTACAAGTGAGGAGCAGGGCATTTTCGATGGCCGCATTGATGCTGCGGGCAATGCGAAAGTAGATATGAAGGTCGACCTTAAAGACCGTGCACCGGGTATGTTGACGGCAAATTTCAGCGTGAAGGTTTTTGAAGAGGGCGGCGACTTTTCGGTAGACCGTTTTTCCATTCCCTATGCCCCGTACGATTATTTTGTCGGCCTGAAGGTGCCTAAAGGTGACCGCGAGCGTCAAATGCTGCTCACCGATGAAAACCACGCCATACAGGTACTTACGCTTGACGCAGACGGAAAGCCCGTAAAGCGCGACTCACTGCGGTGGACTGTCCATGAGGTGCGCTGGCGCTGGTGGTGGGAGACCTCCGGAGACGACCTCTCAAATTATACGGGTAGCGGAAGTATGGTGCCACTGCAGTCGGGGCAGTTGTCAACGTCTGCAGATGGTAAAGGTAGTTTTACCCTCAACATAAAGTACCCGGAATGGGGTCGTTACCTGATCCGCGTAGAGGACCCGAAGGGTGGACATGCCACCGGACAAACCGTCTATGTCGACTGGCCGGGCTGGGCAGGACGTGCTCAACGCGAAAATCCCGGTGGAGCCTCCATGCTGACCTTCTCACTCGACAAAACCCAATACACCACCGGCGATAAGTGCACCGTGACTTTTCCAAGTTCCGCAGGTGCGAGGGCACTGGTGACCATTGAAAATGGCACGGAAGTGCTTGAGGCCAAGTGGGTGGAAACACGCAGTGAAAGCACCAGTTATTCTTTCACCACGGACACACGCATGACGCCCAACGCCTACGTGCACATCTCCCTGCTGCAACCCCACAACCAGACAGCCAACGATTTACCAATTAGGCTCTACGGCGTGATGCCGCTATTCGTGGAAAATCCGGGGTCGCACCTTCAGCCGGTTATTACCATGGCGTCTGAACTTGAACCGGAGAAGAAGTTTGATGTGCGGGTGTCTGAAAAATCAGGAAAGGCGATGACCTATACCCTGGCGATTGTGGATGAAGGACTACTCGACCTGACGCGATTCAAAACACCAGACCCCTGGAACCATTTTTATGCGAGGGAGGCACTCGGTGTCAATACCTACGATATGTATGACGAGGTCATAGGCGCCTTTGGTGCGCGGCTTGAAAAATTGCTGAGCCTCGGCGGTGACGGCGAGTCTGATGCCAAAGGCAGTAAAAAGGCCAACAGGTTTAAACCGGTTGGCATGTTCGCGGGGCCCTTCTCCGTTGAGGCCGGTAAGGCGATGTCGCACAACTTTACCATGCCCAATTATGTGGGCAGTGTGCGGGTTATGGTGATAGCCGGAAGAGACCTCGCATACGGGAATGCTGAAAAATCAGTTCCTGTGAAAAAACCACTGATGGTACTCGCAACCTTACCCAGGGTGTTGGGTCCGGGAGAAGACGTGACCTTGCCTGTAAATGTGTTTGCAATGGACAAGAAAGTGAAGGAAGTGAACGTGCGCGTAGAGCCCAATGACCTTTTCAGCATGACGCAGTCCTCCTCTCAAACGGTAAGGTTTTCGGAGCCCGGCGATGAGGTGGTTAACTTTTCGCTCAGGGTAAAGGACAAGGTGGGTGTCGGCAACGTGAAGGTGACCGTCAGCGGTGGTGGATATTCGGCTACCCATCAGGTCGAACTGAATGTCCGCAATGCCAATCCGCCGGTGACACAAATTACCGAGGGACTTGCAGAACCCGGAAAAACATGGAGCGGCACGTTTGACCTCGTGGGCATTTCGGGCACCAACAGCACATCACTTGAGATCAGCGCCATTCCTCCTGTCAACCTCGGCCGACGGCTGAAGTACTTGCTGGAGTATCCGCATGGCTGTGTGGAACAAACCGTCTCCGGGGCATTCCCGCAACTGTTTATGGCGGATGTGATGGAACTGGGTACGGCTGAAAAAAACAAGACCACCGAAAACATAAAATTCGCCATCAACCGGCTTGCAAAGTTCGTGTTGCGAAACGGCGCTTTCACCTACTGGCCCGGTGAAAACGCCGAGAGCCTGTGGGGCACCAACTATGCCGGTCACTTCTTCCTCGAAGCCGAGGCCAAGGGCTACACGTTGCCGGCAGGCTGGAAATCTTCATGGACAGGCTACCAGAAAACGGCCGCCCAAAACTGGCGCAGGCAGGGTGAGTCGAGCGGCAACTACTACTGGCGTGAAGACGATCTCGTGCAGGCCTATAGGCTTTATACGCTCGCGCTTGCCGGTCAGGCCGACCTCGGCGCCATGAATAGGTTGAAAGAAGACAAGTTGCTGTCAACGGCAGCAGGCTACCGCCTGGCTGCGGCCTATGCCCTGGCCGGGCAAACCGAAGTGGCCAGACAACTCATAAGCCGCTTGCCGTCCACCATAGCGCCATACCAGTCTATGGGCTACACCTACGGAAGCCAGTGGCGCGACTATGCCATGATGATTGAAACGCTCGTCATCACGAACGACCGGCTCAAGGCGGCGCCCCTCGTAAAGGAACTCGCCGCACACCTGTCATCTTCTGCATGGTGCAGCACGCAGGAAACCGCCTACGGGCTGATGGCCATTTCGAAATTCGCCGGCGGTGAACCCGCCCGCCAAATCAGGTACATCAGCACCCTCAATGGAAAAGCAGGTCCGGAGCGGGTTACAGACAAGCCGTTGTCTTCGCAGACCATTCAGGCCCAGGCCAAGGGCAACCGAATCGAGGTCAAAAACAATGGAAGCGCGCTCGTCTACATACGCGTGATCAACACGGGGCAGCCGGCAGCCGGCAACGAAACTGCTTCTGCCAGCAACCTAAGCATGGGTGTGCGCTACCTGAGCATGACAGGACAACCGCTGAATGTTGGCCAAATCGAGCAAGGAACAGATTTCGTGGCGGAGGTAACCGTAACCCATCCGGGCGTGCGTGGCAGGTACGATGAGCTTGCTCTTACCCAGGTATTTCCCTCGGGATGGGAAATCATTAATTCGCGCATGGACATCAGCGCGATGGTCATCGAGGCACAGGTACCCGAGTACCAGGACTTCCGTGATGACCGGGTATATAGCTACTTCGATCTCTATAGAAGCCAGTCTAAGGTGTTCAGAGTAAAGTTAAACGCGACCTACCTCGGCCGTTATTACTTGCCGGCAATGACGTGTGAAGCCATGTATGACAACTCCATTGCTGCACGAACGGGCGGGCAGTGGGTGAATGTGGTACCAGCATCTGGCGGTTTGGCGCAGCAATAACCGCAAGACCATACCGCAACGCAGCGCAGCGCAGCATGTGGCTTTGCTTTTATCCTATGGGTTATCGATTTGACTATGTGTGTTATACGTGCAAGAAGATGCATCGCGGAAGGCAGCATTAAATTCACAATATACGGGTTTGGGCTGTGAATAACGCGAAGCGGGCCGGTCTAAATGCCAGTATGTTTTCCGCTTTCTTGCACCTGTAACCAATTAAACAACCAATTATAAACACTATGGATCAACCAACTTCCTCAAATCCCGGAAAGGGTCTCGGTATCACCGGGTTCGTTTTGTCACTGGTAGCCCTTGTCGGCTACTTTATTGTGGGTGGCATTGCTACCATGCAGGCCCTTACCACGGGTGGTGGCGGAACCACCATGATCATCTGGATCGTACTGTGCCTCGCTGCCGTGGTGCTCTCCATTTTAGGGTTCCAGAAGTCAGCCAAGGTCGGCGCCAACAAAGGCCTTGCTATCGCCGGCATTGTGATCGGCGGCGTAGCATTGATTCTCTCCTTACTGGCCTACACCGGCCTCAGCAAGGTAGCCTCTGACCCAACCCTTCAGCAAGTTCGGGATGAAGCCAAGCAAATGTTGGAGGAAGGGTTGAATGACCTCGAGCAGGATATCGAGCAGCACACCGGAGAATCAGATACTACCGTGACCCAATAAACGCGTGCAAATTTTTTCAAAGCCCCGGCGACGGGGCTTTTTTTTTGAACGTTTCAGCCTGCGCGCTGAGTACGCTGTGTTTAGTGCCTTGTTGCACCATGCAGCCGTTGAGGCCTTTTGAACTTCCGTTCTTGCCCGATGCTGCCGAAACAGGCCCGTATTCAGGTCAACGTTTCGGTCGCCGGTAGCTAACACACCACTTTTTATTCTATAGGATGTGTCCGCAAGTCCAACCGGCACGGCAACCTTGTCCGGCGCAATGTCCGGTGAGCGGCATTACCGCACCGAGAGCAACCTGACCCACTGCTGGCCCTTGTAGCTTGCCGTGCAGTGATACATACCCGGAGATAGTCCGGAGATATCAACCTCGGCTTTGGTTCCACTGCAATGCTGACGGAGCACGGTGCGTCCGGTCGGGTCACTCAAGCACAGCGCCCATTGGGCAGGCCAGTTGCGCACCCACTGAATGGAAAAGGTATCCTCCGCCGGATTGGGATAGAGCACCACATCGGCCTGTTGCAGTTCTTCCACAGACACAACAGGTGGCTCGCCAACCGTAAATACCCCGCTTCCCTCAAAATCAACATAGGCTTCAAGGTAGTCACCGGTATTTTCCAGCGGGATAAACAACACGGGTTCTCCGGGCATAAATGCATCGCCCTGTGCCAGCAGCAGTCCGGGATTTTCGAATGACGCAAATACACCCGCCAGCACCCGCACCAGGACGGCATCGTTATCACCTGTTTCGGTATAGCCCCAGGTGCGCTCCAGCCGACTGCTGAGTATGGGGTACGAATCACTGGTATGTTCCAGCGAGCCGCCATCGTCGCCGATGAGCAGATAGTAGGCTGCTTCTGCATCAAGCTCGTCAGTAACCCGTATAATACCCGGCCCCTGAGCATCGGCATGATAGTCATATTCTGATTCGCGCCCAATGCCAAATACTTCGAGCGGCTGTGCCGGGTGATCGTATTTACGCAGCGGGCCGATATCCAACAGATAGCGCGCAGCCATGTAGTT
>DHLU01000171.1:0-12256 GCA_002405435.1 Flavobacteriales bacterium UBA4660 | reverse complement strand
CACTTAGCGCGCAGCCATGTAGTTGGCCACGCGGGTGTGGTGGGTTACCATTAGGCGCTGGTTGTAGAGGAAGTGTTCGGCAATCCGGCCCATGCCATAGCGGTCGTCGTAATCCCATCCGATGCGAATGTCAATCGGTGTGGTATTGTCACGCAGTCCGATCTCAACACCCGGAAAGGCGATACGCTGGTCGTCAAACACGGTATGAAACACCTGGTGAAAATCATCCTGGTGGTAGATAAATCCGTACATGCGCGGAGAGGCCGCATCTTCGATGTAGAAGACCGGTCCTCCGCTGTATTGCTCTTCGAGGTCCAGCACTTCGGCAGAGTAACGTGGCTCGTGTTTCCAGGGATGCATCAGGTAGCCATTGGGCACCCGGGCACTGGCCATCCAACCGTGGTCGTTAAAGTCAATGCTGTCGCCTTTCACCATGGCATACCCACTCAGGCTTCGGCCCGGAACCACGTCTTCCATGGCCATCCAGTCATTGTCACCATCAAAATAGAGCGCTGCGCGTCCGTTGATGCCGTTGCTGCCGAGCAGCAGGGTGGGCTGCTCATTTTCCGCATCCTGTTCCGCCTTGAAGGAGCCTCCCATCTTGTCGCGCCATTCGCCGATGCCTGCTCCGCCGGTTCCCACCGGAACACCATCTTCGTCATAAATTTTGCTGTCTGCGCGCAACCAAAAAATCAGGTCGTCATTGTCTCCGACGCCGCCCGGCCCGGCTATTCCCATGGCCTCGGGAATAGGGGAGTAATACATGGTCAGGGTATCGCTTGCCAGATTGGGTTTGCCCATGAGGTCAATGGCCAGGCTATCGCCATACACCACCTTCACAACACCGAAGGCATCGGGCTCGACATGAAATACGGTGGTAAGGGTCTCAGCGTTGTAGGTGTCATCCGTGACCGTGCCGTTCAATACCCACAGGTCTTCAGGTTGTATGCCGGTTACCCCGATCGTTTCAAGCTGGCGGTGAAAACTGAGTGTTACATCAAAACCACCAAATACCTCACCGGTCTCTTCAGTACTGGTGATGAGGGCTACGGGAGGAAAAAACAGGGTCTCCGCTCCGTAGAGATCACTCTCCCAAAGTCCGCGACCATACGTGGCAGCCTTGATCCGGGAGGTTTCGTGGGTCGGGCCATAAAAGATTTCCAGTTCGGTTACCCGCGACGCATTGGGGAATCCGTTGTTGAACGGTATCCAGTCTGTCATACTGGCGTCCTTGTAATACATGCCGAGGTTCGTGCCAAGGTAAAGCGCTTCTTCGGCACCGCTCGTGTCGAGCACTATGCTGTTCATGGGCACATCAGGCAGGTTGGGTGTGATGTTTTCCCAGGTAACACCGAGATCGGTGCTCTTGTAGGCATTGTTGTGGTATGCGATATACACCACGTGGGTGTCTGTGGGATGGGTCTCGATGCTGCGCACGGGAGAATAGGCAACCGGCAGACCGCTGCTGATGTTTTGCCACACCACCGTGTCTGCATGGCAGTTCAGCGTGCGGAAAAGCTTCGAATTAGGCTCCGCGGCAAAAAGTATGTTGGGGTCCGCCGATGAGATCTCCAGCGCATTGAGGTCGGTCGCGTCGTTGCCCCCGAGGTTGGCGGAGATCTTCACCCAGGCGATACTGTCTTTCTCGGGGTGCTTGATGTTGAAGGAGCGCCATACGTTTTTCAGTCCGACGAACATCGTGTTGGGGTCTTCCTGACTCAACACAAAAGGTGTGCTCCAGGCACCGCTTTCTGTGATGCCATTTACTTCGTATCCGCAGAAATGCTGGTTCACAAAGTCAGGTCCTGTGCGGTAAAGGTCACCGTAATAAATGGATCCGTATCGCCATGCCTCATCGGTAATGTCATAGGCGCATTCGAATCCGTCTCCGCCTCCCCTTCGTTGCCAGTATGCGCCATTAAACTCTGCGGTACCGTTGTCCTGAAATCCCGTAAGGGTATGGTTGGGGTCGTGTGGCGATTGGCCCAGTTTATAAATCTGTCCGTTGACAAGGTTGTTGCTGATGTCGAGCCATTCCTCATTATTGATGTAGTGGTAAACACCGCCGTCATTGGCAACGTAGAGGTCTTTGTTGTGGGGGGAAATCACAAATTCGTGCTGGTCCACATGGAGGTAGTTGGGATTGATATCTGTCCAGGTCGCACCGCCGTCGACGGATTTCTTGGCCCTGATGCCACCAACATAGACCACATCGGGAACCTCGTGGTCGGCTTCAATACACAGGTCATACCAAGCCTGCCCGCCCTCGCTGCTTCCGTCGGCAGCCCAGCCGAGTATGTTCGGAGAATCGCTCATTTCAGTGAAGTTCTGCCCGGCATCGGTACTGCGGTAAAAGCCCATGAATGAATAGGTGTTGGCACGCACCACGTACACGTAGTCGGGCTGCACCGGAGAAACAGCAATGACCATGCGGGTGCTGCTGTTAATGCCTTCCTGCACCCAGTCCCAGCTCTGGCCCTCGTCTGTGCTGCGGAAAAATTTTCCGCCTCCGGTCGCATAGATAATCTGCGGATTGGTCGGATGGACATCGATGTCGCGGTAGTCGACCGTATTTGAACTCGTCTGCACCCAGGAGGCACCTGCATCGGTGCTTCGGTAAATGCCATCGTTGGTGCCAATCAGAATGGCTCCGGATCCAAGCATACGGATTACACCCACCGTGTAGTTTTCAATGCCCGTGTTGCAGAATGTCCAGGTCTCGCCGCCATCTGTGCTCTTCATTACGCCCATACCAGGCGCGTCGGCGGCATCCCTGTCGCCTGTTCCTATGTAGATCGTTTGTGGGTTGGTTGGATCGAAAGCAATGGCACTAACCCCAAGCGTTGGAAAATTATCGGTGGTTGAAAACCAGCTGTGGCCTCCGTCCGTGCTGCGCCAAAGTCCTCCGGCCGGCGTACCCAGAAAAACAATCGCGGGGTCGGTGGGATGAAAGGCCACGTGTGAAGTGCGTCCTACGCCTTCGATGTGTTCCCGGGTGGTCACGCCGTCAAGAATGGGACCTAGTTGTTTCCAGTTGCCCGTAAGCGAGCGCCCGGCATTATAGGAACGCAGCGCACTCCAGGCATGAACGACTTCATTGCCCGAAGGCCAATGTCCGTTTTCATTGACATATTGTCCGGTCATGTAGGCCCAGCGGGCAAATGGCTTAAAGCCCTGTCCGGAGGCCGCCGGCATCACCGGCCAGCGGGAACGGTGCAGGCTGATAATATCTTCATACGATAGGGTGCCGTCTTTCATCAGTTCGGCCCAGTCGGGATCACCGTTCACACTGACCTGGGCACAGGCTTCGTGGTACGTCAACACCAACAACATCAAGAGGGAACAGCGCAGTGGCTTCATCGGATAATGGTCAAAAATGGAATGCGAAAGTAGCATAGGCAGGGGGCCGAGCGCAGCCTGATGGTGGCAGGGCTTTCCGCGCTACATTCGCAACCTTACCGGATGTGCAAATTGAGCAACAGCGGCTTTTTGTTCTTTTGTGTGGCCACGGTCTCGCCGCCGGTGGTTGAAGGTTCAGGCCTGATCGGCAGCTCCCCCGGTTTTCCTGTCAAACGGCGTTACGGGCTCAAGACCGCTCTGGCCCCAGTGCCATCTCCGCTGAAACGGCTGATGTGTAACCCTCAGCATGCAACGAGGGTTTAACGGCTTCTGTATGGCACGAGATACCCAACCCGACCGCTTTACATGGCGCTACCTGCGTTACGACCTGCCTGCGGGTGTGGTAGTTTTTCTCGTTGCCCTGCCGCTGTGTCTGGGTATTGCGCTGGCCAGTGATGCACCGCTCTTCGCAGGTATCGTAGCCGGTGTTGTCGGTGGCATACTCGTTGGACTTCTCAGTGGCTCACCGCTCAGCGTAAGCGGACCGGCCTCGGGGCTCACCGTCATCGTGGTGGATTCCATAGAAACGCTAGGCACTTTTGAGGCCTTTGTGCTGGCTGTGGTGGTGGCTGGATTGATACAGTTGATCCTGGGCGTCGCGCGGGCCGGCAGATTGGGGTATTATTTTCCCTCGAGCGTCATTAAGGGGATGCTGGCGGCCATCGGGATCATCTTAATTGTCAAGCAGATTCCCCATGCCCTCGGGTACGACCGAGACAAGGCTGACCACATGGGCTTTACGCGGCATGATGGCTCCAATACCTTCACTGAAATCTGGAGTGCCCTGCAACATCCTCACTGGGGTGCCGTCGCGGTGGCTATGTTTTCCCTGGGTATTCTGATTGCCTGGGAACAAAAGCGCCTGCAGCAGTACACCCTGGTCAGCCGGGTTCCCGGCGCACTGGTTGCCGTGATAGCCGGTACCCTGATCAACGAAGTGTTTCGTGCTGCAGGGCCCGCATGGCTGCTGTCAGGAGATCAACTGGTATCGCTGCCGGTTACGGGCAATGCCGAAAACTTTCTCAACCAGTTTTCTTTTCCCGATTTGGGAGCACTGGCCAATCCACGCGTCTACCTGGTGGCCCTTACCATCGCCATCGTAGCGAGCCTAGAAACCCTGCTGTGCATCGAAGCAGCAGACAAACTCGATCCTTTCAGACGGATTACACCGGCAAACAGGGAGTTAAAAGCGCAGGGTATCGGCAATATGGTGTCAGGCCTGCTGGGCGGTCTCCCGCTCACCGCGGTCATTGTGCGCACCGCGGCCAATGCCAATGCCGGAGCCAGAACAAAACTCTCAGCAATTTTGCATGGACTCATTCTACTTTTCAGCGTGGTGGCCCTGGCGCCGGTGATGAACAAGATTCCGCTGGCCTGCCTGGCCGGTCTGCTGCTCATGATTGGGTACAAGTTGACCAAATTGTCCTTGTTCATTGTCATGTACCGGTCTGGCTGGACCCAATTCGTGCCCTTTTTGGCGACCATTATCGCCATCCAGCTCACCGACCTGCTCAGAGGAATCGCCATCGGCATGGCACTGGCCTTTTTCTTTTTGCTGAGCAGGAATTTGAAACGTCCTTATTTCCCGGTTGATGCTCCGCAGCGGGACGGAGCTACTACCGTCATAAACCTTTCCGAGTCTGTGTCCTTCCTCAACAAGGAGAAATTACTCAGTCACCTCCACGCCATACC
This sequence comes from Flavobacteriales bacterium UBA4660, assembly GCA_002405435.1. Classification (GTDB taxonomy): domain Bacteria; phylum Bacteroidota; class Bacteroidia; order Flavobacteriales_D; family Sanyastnellaceae; genus UBA4660. The sequence continues at coordinate 7,165 of DHLU01000171.1, read as the reverse complement.
TGCCTACGGCCGGGTGCGTATCGACGGTTCCCGTGTAAAATACCTGGATCCTGATGTGCGGGAGGTTATTGATGAATTCAAAAACATTACCGCGCAGTTCAGGAATATACAGGTCGAACTGAGGAACATTCCCGGCCTTCCATGAAGCGGTGCTCATGGGGTCGGAAAGCCCAGGCAGCGCAGGCCAATCCCCTGAGGTACCCGCACCGAAGCCCTTTGCAACCACAAAGCCTCTTTTCATCCGTATTCACGACAGCGCCATGGTCGCTCGAAACAGGTCACAGCCTATCTTCGCCCTCATGGATTTCGTGAAATACCAGGGCACGGGCAATGATTTTATCATGGTAGATGGTCGCGGAGGAACGTTCAGCAGACATGCGCATGACGTTCCTAAACTCTGCCACCGGAGATTCGGCATCGGCAGCGATGGCCTCATCGTGATTGAAGATTCAACGGAGGCTTCATTTTATATGAATTTTTTCAATCCGGATGGCAGCCAAAGTTTTTGCGGCAATGGCGCCCGTTGTGCCATGAAATTCGCGGCCGAACTGGGTATCATAGGCGATACTGCCGTATTTGCCGCCATCGACGGCATGCATGAAGGGAGAATAGCCGGCGATGAGGTACACATTCTGATGAAAAAGGTGCAGCCCGTTCAACGCGTTCATGAAGACTATGTCATTCACACCGGATCGCCCCATTTTATACGCTACACAGACCAGGTCGAGTCAGTAGACCTCCTGGCGGAGGCAAGACGGATCCGGTTCAGCGATACCTATGCCGCTGTGGGTATCAATGTAAATTTTGTGGAAGAATTGCCTACTCCGGGCAGCGTGCGCATGCGCACCTACGAGCGCGGTGTTGAAGACGAGACCCTGAGCTGCGGCACGGGCGTAACAGCGGCTGCCATCAGTTATGTGAGCCGGCACCCGCAATGCCGGGTCGTCAACGTAATCACACGCGGCGGCGCACTCAGGGTGTCACTCACGGTGGATGATGCAGGCGCATTCAGCGACATCTGGCTGGAAGGTCCGGCACAACGAATTTTTGAAGGAACTATATGCCTGTGAGGATACTGTCTTTTCTGCTGTTGTTTGTGGTGAGCTCGTGCCTGTTGGGTAAAACGGATACCGCCTCGGCCGCCATGCCCGGAATTCGCGCAACGCTGCTTACCTGTTCTCCGGGACCCGACCTGTATAGTGTTTTCGGACATACCGCCATCCGGCTTCAGTTTGTCAACCGGGGCGTGCCGGTGGACAAGGTGTACAACTACGGCACATTCGAATTCGATGAGGACTTTTATGCCAAGTTCACCCGCGGAAAACTCGACTACATGCTCTCAAGGGCTGATTTTGCAAATTTCATGGCCGAATATGAGCAGTCGGGCAGGGGGGTGGTCGAGCAAGACCTTAACCTTACCGCATCAGAAGCGGCAGCCCTGCTCGAACGGCTTGAAAACAACCTGCTCCCCGAGAACCGTTATTACCGCTACGACTTCTTCTACGACAACTGCGCCACGCGGGTCCGCGATATGATCGCTGCAACATGTGCCCAAAGCGGGGCGGATGTCGTCTTCACCCACGTGCCAAAAGACAACTATACGTTCCGCCAGGCGATACAGCGCTACCTCGATTATATGCCGTGGAGCGACCTGGGCATCGACATTGCCCTGGGCACGCCTTGCGACAGGGTCATGCAGCCCGGACAGGATATGTTTTTACCCGATAGCCTGTACATGGAATTCCGTTTCGCGCTGCGGGAAGGAACCGAATTGGGCAGCACGGAGCGCACCCTGCTGCCACAGCGCTTTTTTCCTTCCCGGGCTGGCTGGTTGCAGCCGGTCAACCTGTTCTTTCTTTTCCTGCTCATTCAGGTCATCTGGGGCATCTATGCCCTAAACCGCACGCGCAACGATGTCGAAAGGCAGAGACAGATGACCATACCAGACCGAATCCTGCTGGCGGTGTGCGGACTGGTGGGTGTACTCGTGGTATTTCTCTGGTTTTTTCCCGACCATACCGCCACCCGACCCAACTACAACCTGCTTTGGGCCCATCCATTGCTGCTGGTTTTGGCTTGTGCTTCCGGACGTGCCCGCTGGCACCGGAGCCTCTCAGGCCTGCAACTCTCCCTTGCATTCATACTGCTCATGGGCTTTTTCTTGTTTGACCAACGGTTGCACTGGGCCACCATTCCACTGGTCATCGGTCAGGTTTTCATTTGTTTAAAAATGCTTCGTCCCAGCTGGTTCAAGGGGGAAAAGGCGCCTTCGGTTGTACTCCATGCGCACGATCGCTGACCGGATAGATAATTTTGCGTGGAAACCTCGCCCATCGCGCTGCCAATCGGTAAATTCGCCTCCCTGTGAGATATAGCCTGGCCCTGATAGCCACCGTGATGTTGTTTGCCTGCCGGCGTGCAGAGCCCACGCGTTGGGATGTTGACGTGGCTGCGCCGCTTGCGTTTGGCAACCTTTCGTTGGAGGACCTTGTGGCCGACTCACTTCTCTATGCCGATCCTACAGGACTCTGGCACCTGGCGCTCAATTATTCCCTCACCGAATTTGATGTTGATTCACTGGTCGCCATTCCCGATACATCCATCGACAAAATTTTTGAAGTACCCCTGGTAGGAGGGCCTTACGCGATTCCACCCGGCCAGGAAATCATCAACCAGGATGAAACCACGGAACTGGCCGTCAACAATGTGCAGCTCAAGGAGGTAATTGCTAAAGGTGGCACCCTCGGATATGCGGTGAAGAGTTACGTTAACGGAGAATTGCAATGCATATACTCCCTGCCCGGAGTTTCACTGAACGGGGTTCCCGTTGTCATTGATGTGCACACCGAACCGGGTAACCAGTTTTACACTTATGAACTTACCGGAACCATCGACCTCACAGGCCATAGAATCGACCTCACAGGCGGAAACGGCGTCGGATACAATGAAATTTTTTCCAACCTGGTGGTAAAAGTCGACCCCATGGCTGCTGGCCCGGCCCAGGTTTTTGGTGGAGACGCCATAGAAATTCTGCTGACATTCAACGAGCCAAAAGTCTCGTATGCGCGGGGGTATTTCGGACAACATACCTACGACTTCGGACAATCGGTGAGTGTGGGCGGAGACCTTCAAATGCCCCAGGGTACGCTTAACCTCGAAAGTGCAGCACTGAAACTCAGTCTTACCAATGGCGTAGGCGCCGACGCGGTCGTCAACTTCGGAACGATCCGCGCCATTAACAGCGCAGCGAATGATTATGTGTTGTTAAGCAATCCGGAAATACTGGCGCCCGTCAACCTGACCCGTGCCTTTGACACGGGCAACGGTATTGCCTCCAATACGGCAGAGGTTCTGGTCAACCAGAACAATTCAAACATCACCAATTTTCTCGAATTGCTACCCGACCGGCTCGCATTTACAGGCAGTGTAACCATCAATCCGCTCGGTAACCTCACCGACGGCAATGATTTTATCTACACTGACCAAATGCTTGAGGCAGGCATGGCAATAGACATTCCCCTGAGCGTAGGCATGAAAGACCTCGTGCTGTCAGACACCATCGCCCTCAGCGGATCAGCAAACCTTGTCGCCAATGGCCGGCTCGTCTGCACGGTGGACAACTATTTTCCCTTCTCCGTTTCGCTCGACTGCCAGTTGGCAGACGAGGAAGGTCAAGTACTCCACACCCTGCTGAGCGGAGTGGTCCTGCCGCCGGCGCAAATAACGCCCGATCCGATCATTACGCTGGGTGCCGCCAGTAACTTCGAGATACCCGTCACCCAGGCACTTATTGACGATTTCCTGGAAGGCCATTCGCTGGTATTGCGTGCAGCACTTAGTTCCGGTGACGACGCCGACATCGTGCGTATTTATAAGCCGCAGCACATCGCATTCTTTGTTAAAGCGTATGGCGAGACAGAAATTGAGGTCAAATAGCGCGTTCGCCTGCCTGCTGGTGACCGCTGCTGTGCTTGTTACCGCATCATCGGTGCAGGCACAGTTGCCGTCGCTGTGGCTGCTCGAACACGATTCCCTCGCATCCGGAAACAGTGCCATCATACGGCTGGATGGATCAGCCGCGCTCCAAACGACCGGCATCGATATGGGCTTTGTGCGCAGCCTGTTGTTGGGAGGTTACCTCGATGATGCGCGCATTGAAAAGACCTTTGAAAGGCTGCACGAATACACATACGGTGGCGCGGGATTGGGCGCCGGAATCAACCTCTACAGTATGGCAGGCCGCGTGCTGGGCCATGACGACCTGGGCCTTCACGTGCGGGCCGCCCATGTGGTAGACCTTCATGGTTCAATGCGCAAAAGCGCCTTTGACCTCGCCTTCAGGGGAAATGCCCACCTGGAGGGGCAGCGGGCAGATGCCGGACTGTTTTATCAGCAGACTGTTTTTCAGAAATACGGCATCGGTGTTTTCTCCCGTTCGTCTATGAGTGAGGTCTCACTGTCTTTTGTCAACGGACAATCTTTCGAGCGGCTGTTTGCGAAAAAAGCCGAGTTCACCACCTATGAAGGTGTCGACTCGCTCAAACTTGACTACAACGCCACGTACATGCGCAGCGATACCTCCACCCGCGGATTTGCCGTGAGTGAAGGGCAGGGGTTTTCCCTGGATGCCGCCTTCAACATCGGCCTGGTGACGATTTCGGTGCAGCACCTGGGACTTGTTCGGTGGAACGGCAATTTTGAAACCTACGATTACGATTCCAGCTATGTATGGAACGGTATCGATATCACCGACATCGCCTCACTCACCGGCGATACACCCGAAATTGATCAACGGCTCGATTCACTTCAGGTTTCACCCAACCGGGGCGCGAGATGGATGCCCCTTCCCGCCATGGCGGAAATCCGCCTGATTTCCATGTTTCGCAAGCAGTTTTACTCGGAAGGGGGAATCAGGCTGCGTTATAACCTCGTGGGGCTGCCCGAGGTATTTGCTGCCGCCGGAATCAAACCCTGGAAACACCATCTCCTGTGCGTGCGCGCCACTGCGGGCGGCTATGGCCGGCTGAGGGCAGGAATAGAATACCAGTGGATGCATCCGGGCGGGACATTCCTGCGCCTGGGTACTGAGAATGCGGCCGGTTTTGTTTCTGAGTGGGCCCGCGGTACCGGCCTCTTTCTCACCTTTGCAAAAATCATTTGAAACCCCCGGCTATGACACAATCCTCCAGCACTTTCGATTACCTCTCACTCGGACCGGTAAAAGACTTTTTTCTCATCGCCGGCCCCTGCGTAGTGGAAAACGAAACCATGCCCGGTGAGATTGCTACACGCATACACACGATGTGCAGGCGCCTCGGAATCCCCTATATCTTCAAGGCTTCTTACCGCAAGGCCAACCGTTCGCGCAGCGATTCCTTCACCGGTATCGGCGATGAAACGGCTCTGGCACTCATCGGTGACATCGGTAAAAAGCTAGGCATTCCCGTCACTACAGACATCCACAGCGCGGCAGAAGCCGAAAGGGCAGCCGAATTTGTGGATATCCTTCAAATACCCGCCTTCCTGTGCAGACAGTCTGACCTGCTGGAAGCCGCAGCACGAACGGACAGGGTCGTGAACGTCAAAAAAGGACAATTCCTCTCCCCGGAATCCATGGCCCACGTAGTAACCAAACTCAATGAGGGCGGAAACGCGAAGGTATGGCTCACCGAAAGGGGTACCACCTTCGGCTACCAGGACCTGGTAGTGGATTTCCGGGGCATACCCGTGATGAAAAAGCTCGCACCTGTGGTCATGGACTGCACCCATTGGCTCCAGCAACCCAACCAGCCGGGCGGTGTAACCGGCGGACGCCCCGAACTCATAGAAACCATGGCCAAATGCGCCATCGCAGCCGGAGCAGATGGCCTCTTCATTGAAACCCATCCTGATCCGGGTCAGGCCAGGAGCGATGGAGCCAACATGCTTCGCCTTGACCTGCTGGAAGGTCTGCTGGAACGGGTTCTGAATATCAGCAAAGCCACCAGATCCTGAATGCGACACAGTAGAACGCTGCTCGTCTTGCTCCCCGCTGCGCTCGCTGCACAGCAGGCCGAAATTCATACTTACGGAGGGGAGCATTTTGAAGAAGGGAGGCAGATCATCACTTGTGCAGATGGTGGATTTCTCGCTGTCGGAACCACCGGCAGCCACGACCCCGGCAATACAGATATCTACCTGCTCAGGCTCGCAGATGACCTCAGCTGCCTGTGGAACAAAAGCGTTGGAGGCATGCAGACGGAATGGGGGTATTCGGTGGTCGAAGATTCCTTCGGCACCTTCTACGTGTGCGGATTCACAAACAGCAGTGGCGAAGGAGGTTATGACGCTGCCGTGTACCGCATAGACGCTTCAGGCGACATCATCTGGCAGCACACCTACGGCGGCAATGACTGGGATTTTGCCTACGACATTTGCGCACATCCCGATGGCGGTTTCGTGATCGCCGGAAACACTTACAGTATGGGCAACGAGGGCTCAGTCGCATGGCTTTCGCACATCGGTCCGCTCGGCAATGTCATCGGAGAAGCCACCCTTAACGAAACCGGAGAAAACCGGTGGGTAGACGTAGAGCCCTATCCCGGCGGAATCGTAGCAGCGGGCTATGCCCAACAGAATGAGTCCATCTCCAGTGTAATTTGTGCCTACACAACCGACCTGGAAGTGGCCTGGTCTTTTCCGCTGGCACCAGAGGTGCAGGTAAACGCCATCACGGTGGTGGACGACAACATATTCTATTGCGGAAACTGGCACATCAATGACCTTGAGATCGGGGTATTCGGCATCCTGCATGCTGATGGCAGCCCTGTCGCTTACTTCGGCGAACCCAATACATTCACCTATCACTCCAACGCTATAGACCTGGTTGGCAACAAGGTCGTCATGCCAGGAGGTATTACTTTTTTCGGTGCCGGCGGATTCGATGCCAACCTCTTGTTCAAAAACCTGAACAATGGATTTTTCGGCAACCCGACGTTCGGGCAGTCGCTCGACGAGGAGCTTTTCGGAGGCTGTCCGGATGGCAACGGAGGATACATCGCTGTAGGGGTGTCAGAAAGTTTGAATGAAGCCGCCGAAACCCAACTCCTGGTCATTCGGGTAGAAGGCAATTCTTCGGGTGCCTACACAGACAATATTGTACTCGGAGAAACGAGCCTGACTACCG
>DHLU01000120.1:4812-7151 GCA_002405435.1 Flavobacteriales bacterium UBA4660 | reverse complement strand
TCGAAGGAAAACAGGTAAGACTGAAAAGGGAAAGTGCGTCCACTCACAAAAAAATGCGCGCCGTCGGGAGAGGCCTTGATGAGGTACATCGTGCCTTCGTCGATGGCATACGTGGATGACCAGGCAACGCCGTCGGAGGTGACGCTGTACACCCCGACACCGGTTGAGTCCTGGTTGATGATCAGCCAGTAATCTTCGCCATTGGCATGGCGTATGGCACAAAGTCCTTCGCCCGAAGGCGTGTGCACGCGCTGGTCGGCTTCAATTACCTCCCCCAGGCCATCGTTGAGTGCCATATCTATTTTAAAATAGCTCAATCCGCGTCCTTCGGGTTGTTCGGCCATGATGGTTTCGGAGGCATCGAAATAGAACTCGTAGTCATCCATGGTAAAGAGGTAATAGACCCCCGGCTCACCTGGAGCCTCAAGAACTACGGAGGTCTGCATGGCACTGTAGCCACCGCCCTCCACACCATTCATCTCGTACATGGATTCATTGTCTGCATTCCAAATGCTGCCGCCCACGCCCAGTGTTTCGAATCCGCCGCCGTTGGAATAAAACAACAGGTTACCCGCAGGGTCGCAATAACTGGATGAACCTTCATAGGCGTTGATTAGGCTGCCTGCCTGCTCCACCGGTTCACCGGAGGAGAAGTCAAGGGAATATTCAGTTCCGAAATGCCATACGTTGGCTTCCTTCTGAGCGAAAAAGAAAGTGGGAATAAGGCCTATGGCCAAGATAACCGGAAAGGATTTCATGCTACCTGCGTTTTTGAAGTTGATGACAATGCGAATTTACGCAACACGGCTTGCCTCTCAGCAGGCAGTCAGGCGGCCATAATAGGTTGAAAAGTCGCTGATGTCGTTTCTTTGCAAATCCTCTCCGATAATGTCACGCGAAATCACGAATAAAAAAGCCTCATTCAGGTATCACCTGCTGGAATCATTTACGGCGGGTATCGTGCTTTCGGGTTCAGAGATTAAGTCTATCCGGGCGGGCAAGGCCAATATCACAGATGCCTATTGCAAGTGGATTAACGGAGAGTTTTATGTTATCAACCTGTACATAGCGCCTTACGAGAATGCCGGGTACAGCCAGCACAAGGAGCGAAGAGAACGCAAGCTGTTGATGACGGTGCCTGAACTGCGCAAGCTTGACCGCAAGATGAAAGATGCCGGCGTGACCGTTATACCCACGCGGCTATTTATCAATAATAAGGGTTGGGCGAAACTTGACGTTTCGCTGGCAACAGGAAAAACGGCCGGCGACAAACGGATTTCGCAAAAGGAAAAGGACCTTAAAAGAGAGCGCGACCGGGGCGAATGACCTCAGACCACATCAGCTACCACGCGGTATCTTTCGTTAAATACTTCCCAGTCCCAAAGAAAATTTTTCATAATCTCATCGAGGTTTTTCAAGAAGATCGGATTAGGCGTATTCATCGCCCGGAAGTACTCGTTTTGGAATTCGTTAAGTCCATATTTGAAAAACACCCCCTTGGACATGGCATAGAGCACATTTTTTGACGGGTGATTTACCCTGGACATAAAATCGCGGTATTCCTTGATTTTCTGTTCGCATGCGGCCTCCGACATTTCATAGACGGGTGCCAGTTTACGCACGGCGCACTGCATAATTTCGCGTTCTTCTCCACCTTGAAAGTACGGGGGCATGTACGCAAAATTTCCCGCAGCGATAACCATCAGAAATTTGCCGTAATCCTTGCCATCAACCTTCGGGTTGCGCTCAAATTCCGGGCTATCGTTGATGAATCCGGCCACATCAGGGAAACTCTGTTCGGCTGAATCGACAAGGTTGTGTACAAGTGCCTGTGCGACCTTGTCGGCACTGAGTTTCTTTTTTCCGAAGATTGCCAGCATAGCGTGATTTAATGTTCTGACTGAGCTGCGTTGACCGCTCTTCAAAAGTATTTTTTTACGGGACAGCGATTGGTGCGTGACAACGCACAAGTATCAACAGAGTTTTCAACGGCATAACCATCGCGTAATACACGGGCAGGCTGCTATTTTCGCCGCGTATGTATGGACTGATCCGCAGAATCCTCTTTATGTGCGAGGCCGAACGGGCGCACTACACCGCCATGCGCCTGCTGGTGATCCTGTGTCGCATACCCGGTGCCAGCGCACTACTCAGGGCCATGTGGCGTCCTGCGCGAGAGGAAGATTCGTGCGATTTGATGGGGCTTCGTTTTCCCAACCGTGTTGGGCTGGCGGCCGGATTTGACAAGGATGCGCGCTGGGTGGAAGAACTTGCCTGTCTTGGTTTTGGCCATATTGAAGTGGGCACGGTAACACCCGAGCCTCAGCCGGGCAATGACA
>DHLU01000120.1:0-4637 GCA_002405435.1 Flavobacteriales bacterium UBA4660 | reverse complement strand
TGATCAACCGCATGGGCTTCAACAACCGCGGGGTTGAGCAGATGAGGCGCAGGCTTCAGCGCCGCAAACCCGGCGGACCGGTGATTGGCGGTAACCTCGGAAAAAACAAATGGACACCCAATGAAGAGGCGCACCTCGACTACATCCGGAGTTTTCATGCCCTTTTAGATGTGGTAGATTATTTTGCCGTCAATGTATCGTCGCCCAATACGCCGGGTTTACGGGCCCTGCAGGATAAGGAGCCACTGACGCGGTTGCTGAATGGACTGCAGGAACTGAACCGTAAGAAGCCCACGCCGAAACCCATCTTACTGAAGATTGCGCCTGACCTCAATGAGGCTCAGCTTGACGACATCCTCGAGATTGTTGCATCCACGGGTATTTCCGGCATTATTGCCACCAATACCACGCTCAGCCGCGAAGGCCTGCGCTCTGACCCAGCCCTGGCGGCAGAAGCCGGGGGACTAAGCGGAGCCCCGCTGACCCGGCGAAGCACTGAAATCATTGCGTACCTGGTACAGCACCGCACAAAGCCCTTCGTCATCATTGGTGCCGGCGGGGTAGACTCAGCAGAAACGGCTGCGCAGAAACTGGCTGCGGGCGCTGACCTCGTGCAGTTGTACACCGGATTCATCTACCGCGGACCCTCGCTGGCCGGCAACATCGTCAGGGGGCTAAGGACCCGTTACAGTTCAGACAGGCGGAAAAACTGATCAGCCCGCACGCCTTTTTCAGTTTGCATGAGCGTGCAGCATTCATAGACGGGGTCATGTTCAAAAAACAGCACCCAGTTTTCTGCGGCGGCCTGCTCGAGAAGACGTGCTTTTTCCGACAGTGTAATCAGCGGACGGGTATCGTAACCCATCACGTAGGGCAGCGGTATATGGCCGGCCGAGGGAATGAGGTCTGCCATAAACACCAATGTCCTCCCTTTGTAACGCAACACGGGAAGCATCATGCTGTCGGTATGTCCGTCAACGAAAATTACCTCAAATCCGGGACCATCGGCTACCATAGCTTTTTCAGCGCGCGCCACCATGCTGAGTTGACCGCTTTGGTGAATGGGCTGAATGTTTTCTGACAAAAAACTCGCCTTCTCGCGGGGATTGGGCGCTGTGGCCCATTGCCAGTGGCGCTCGTTGCTCCAGAAACGTGCGACAGGAAAAGCTGGTTCATAGGCCTCACGCGCCGCATTGTAGCGGATGGCTCCTCCGCAATGGTCAAAATGCAGGTGGGTGAGGAAAACATCTGTGACCTCACTGCGGTCAAAGCCAAGCTGTCTGAGGGATCCGTCGAGGGACGCTTCTCCGTGAAGGTAATAATGAGAAAAAAACTTAGCGCTCTGTTTGGTGCCGATTCCCGTGTCCACGAGGGTGAGCCTGTCCGCTGTTTCGACAAGCAGGCAGCGCATGGCCCACGTGCACATATTGCGCTCATCAGCGGGGTTTGATTGCTGCCAGATGGTTTTGGGCACTACCCCAAACATGGCGCCTCCGTCAAGCTTAAAAAATCCGGTTTCGATGGTATAGAGTTTCATGCGTTTTTCCTTTTGACCTGTGTCAAAGATATTTTGTCCGGTGCCGTCATGCCGTCCGTAATTTCGCGCTTTTCCGATGGTACAGTGCCATCGGCTTGCACCGATACCCCATGCAACTGAATACGCTGAAAGCCATCTCTCCGGTTGACGGCCGCTACCGCAGCCAGGCAGCACCCCTATCAGAATATTTTTCAGAGCACGCGCTCATCGCTTACCGGTTGTGGGTAGAAGTTGAATATTTCATCGCCCTGTGCGAGATACCCCTTCCTGAACTAAGCGGCGTTCAGCCTGGTGACTTCGGGAAACTACGCAACATCTGCGAGGCATTTTCAGAGGCTGACGCATTGCACATTAAGGAAATAGAAAAAACCACCAACCACGATGTGAAGGCTGTGGAATATTTCCTGAAAGAAAAATTCACTACCCTCGGACTTGATGAGTACCGTGAGTTTATTCACTTCGGACTGACTTCGCAGGACATCAACAATACGGCTATTCCCGCATCCCTGCGCGACGCAATCGAAGACGTGGTCATCCCACAGGTGGATGCCATACTGGGCATACTCGTCGACATGAGCAGGGCCTGGAAAGACATTCCGCTGCTGGCACGCACACACGGACAGCCGGCCTCTCCTACTGTGCTGGGCAAGGAAATCTATGTATTTGTCGAGCGGCTCGATGAACAACTCGAGCGGCTGGAAGAAATTCCCATGTGTGGCAAATTCGGCGGCGCCACCGGAAATTTCAACGCCCACCATGTTGCCTATCCGGAAATTGACTGGGTGACCTTTGCGAACAAATTCGTTTTTGAAAAGCTGGAACTTACACGTTCCATCTTTACCACGCAGATTGAGCATTACGACAACATGGCAGCCGTTTTCGATGCACTGAAAAGGCTCAATACCGTGCTGATCGACCTTTGCCGGGATATGTGGACCTATGTATCGCTGGACTACTTCAGGCAGAAAGTGAAAGAACACGAGGTGGGCAGCAGTGCGATGCCGCACAAGGTAAACCCTATTGATTTTGAGAATGCGGAAGGAAATCTCGGACTGGCCAACGCCCTGTTTGAGCACCTGGCCGCAAAACTCCCGGTATCGCGCCTGCAGCGTGACCTCACCGACAGCACTGTATTGCGAAATACAGGCGTACCGGTAGCCCACATGCTGATCGCACTCAACTCGGTGGAAAAGGGACTGACCAAACTGGAACTCAACAACGAAAAAATTACTGCCGACCTCGAGGCCAACTGGGCTGTGGTGGCAGAGGCCATTCAGACCATCCTGCGCCGTCACCGTTTTGCCGGAGCCTATGAGGCACTCAAAGCCTTCTCAAGAGGCAAGGGTCCCCTCACACGCACCGACATTCACGGTTTTATCGATTCCCTTGATGTGGATGCCTCGCTCAAAACGCGCATGAAAGAAATCACCCCATTCAACTATACGGGCATTGACATTCTTTCTGCCGAACTCGAAGGCATGTAACCCGCTGATGGCTGGCCGATGAAGAAATTCAGGATTATTTTCGGATTGGTCAGGGGCTTTAAGAAAAGGCTCATTTCCAATTTTGTCTTTAACATCCTCAACGCTATATTCTCGCTGTTCACCTTCGCAGCGCTGGTTCCCTTTCTCCAAATTCTCTTCCGCACCGAGGATGCAACCAAGTCGGTGAAGGGTGGGGTTATTAACCGGATGTGGCAAGACTTCAGTGTTAGCATAGGCCATTTTGTGGATACGTACGGCCAGGTCAACGCGCTGGTGCTGATGTGCAGTGCCATCGTGTTGCTGGCCCTGCTCAAGAACCTGGTCAATTACCTTTCCCTGCTGAGCATTGCCCATATCCGCTCTGCTGTAAGCAGCGACCTCCGCTCGCGGCTTTATGCACGAATACTCGAACTGCCCTTAGCCTTTTTCACCAACGAGCGCAAGGGCGACCTGATTTCCAGAATGACCAACGACCTGATGGAAGTGGAGTTCAGCGTCATCGGCACACTCGAGGCGCTGCTCAAATCGCCGGTCATGGTGCTCATTTCACTCGTAACCCTCTTTGGGCTGAGCTGGAAACTTACACTCTTTTCCCTTGTGTTTCTGCCACTGAGCGGTTTCCTGATCTCCCGCATCGCCAAGTCGCTGAAAAATGCAGCCAAGCGCGGCAAAGGCACCCTGGGCAACCTGATCAGCCTGATCGAAGAAACACTGACGGGCAACCGCATCATCAAGGTGTTTAATGCAGAACAGTCATTTACCGAAAAATTCGAAAAACAAAATAAAGCCTACTTCCGTCTCATGACGCGTCTTTACAGACGCGAATACCTTTCTTCTCCCATGAGTGAGTTTATCTCGCTGGTGGTTATCTCCATACTCCTTTTTGCCGGAGGTCGTATTGTGCTGGCTGGAGAACTCGACGGCAAGTTGCTCATTTTCTATCTCGTTGTGTTTTCCCAGATTATTCAACCCGCGCGCGCCTTCAGCGACGCCATATTCAAAATCAATAAAGGCGTGGCTTCGCTGGAGAGGGTAAACGAGATTCTGCATGCCGAAGTAACGGTTAAAGACAAGCCCGATGCAAGGCCGCTTGCTGCCTTCAATGATGCCATTGAGTTCCGCAACGTCACCTTCGGTTATTATGGAGATCCGGTGATTCGCGATTTCAACCTCACACTGAAAAAAGGGCAAACCGTTGCGCTGGTTGGTCCCTCAGGAAGCGGAAAGAGCACCCTGGCTTCGTTGCTGGCGCGGTTCTATGACCCTATTTCCGGCGATGTGCTGCTTGACGGCCATCCGCTCAGCGGTTACCATGTGCAGGATGTGCGCGCGTTGTTGGGCTTCGTATCGCAGGATGCCATTCTGTTTAACGACAGCGTGCGCAACAACATTGCGCTGGGCCAGTCTTCGATTGATGAAGCGCGTATCCTGCAGAGTGCGCGCATTGCCAATGCCATGGAGTTTATAGAACGGCTCGAGGGAACGTTTGATTACATCATCGGCGATGGCGGTAACTAGCTCTCCGGCGGCCAAATACAACGGCTTGCCATCGCGCTGGCGGTGTACAAGAATCCTCCTTTTCTAATCCTCGACGAAGCCACCTCGTCGCTCGATAC
>DHLU01000138.1:16365-16678 GCA_002405435.1 Flavobacteriales bacterium UBA4660 | reverse complement strand
GGACAACCCCGTAAACCTAAACCAGATCAATACACCCGGAGCATTAATGTTTCCCTTCTTCGCCGCAGACAGCATTCTCTATTACTCATCAAACGGGCATACCGGACTGGGCGGTCTTGACAATTTTATGATCCGTCTTGCAGACCCGAAACCCGAAGTACTCAACCTGGGTTATCCCGTCAACAGCCGCTATGATGATTTTGGTATCATCTGTTTTGACAACCAGGCCGCCGGTTATTTTTCCAGCAACCGCCCGCAGGGAAAAGGCGATGATGATAGCTGGGAATTTAAACTCCATCCGCCCGATTCGGTC
>DHLU01000138.1:797-16197 GCA_002405435.1 Flavobacteriales bacterium UBA4660 | reverse complement strand
GGTCATCATCACAGGAAAAGCCATCGAACTGCTGAGCAATACAGGAATAGGCAAGGCCATGATTAAAGTGGAAGATGACAAGGGCATTATCGCCACGGTGTACAGCGGTCCCGACGGCTCATACAGGGTTGCCGTGCCCTGGACAGGCAAAATCACGATCACCGGCGACAAAAAAGACTACATTCCTGGTACACTATCACTGGAGCCTGATCCGCGCAAAACCACCATAGAAAACGCTGACATAATTCTGCGTAAGCTCGACTATGCTGCCAAAGGCAGGGTGATATTCTCTGACAACAATGCGCCCGCAACCGGCGCCATGGTGAGGCTCCTGTCTGACAAGCGCCAGCCGCTCGACACCATAATCGTTGGCAGAGAAGGCACTTACATCTTTGCACTCAACAAAAACCAGAAGTACATAATCGAAGCCTCACTTGCGGGCTACATCACGCTGTCGACTGAAGTGAACACCGACAAGCTGCCCGACAAGCTGCACCAGTATGAGTTCAAGCTGTTCAAGCCTGAGAAAGGTGTTGTGGTACGTCTCGACAATATTTATTACGATTACAACAAAGACGCCATTAGGCCCGACGCCGCCGTTGAGCTCGACAAACTTGTGAAGATTCTGCAAGACAATCCGACCATGAAGATCGAGCTGAGTTCGCATACCGATGCCCGCGGCAGTGACAGCTACAACCTGTCGCTGTCTGAACGCCGCGCCAAGAGCGCAGTAAACTATATGATCTCCAAGGGAATTGCATCTTCACGGCTTGTGCCCAAGGGTTATGGAGAAACAAAACTCCTCAACCACTGTTCCGACGGTGTAGAGTGTTTTGACGAAGAACATCAGTTCAACCGCCGCACCGAATTCCTGATCCTCGACATCTGACCACGGGGCGCGTTGGGCGGCACTATGGGTCAGGCCGAGCGCAGTCGCCATGCCTTGGGGTAGTAGTTGTTGATGCGGCTGCCGGTTGATTTCATCCAGCCCAGGGCGATACCGCGGCAGGTAGCGAGCCACAAACCCTCTTCAGGAATTTCCCCCTCAGGTGGCAATCCCCTGAGAAATTGACGCGCACGGTCTTCATCAAGGTCCAGTTGCCGGGTAACATTCAGTATACCCGGCTGCATCGCCAGCCCGTGGTGCGGGATCCAGTCGTTGCCTTTCCACTCGCCCACCGGAGTGCCTGGCTGCACGATATGCGCACAGCTGGCTAACGTATTAAGCACCTCTGCACCCACCGGTGCAGCATAGCGCAGCGTATCTCCCTTCACCGACAGCAGCTGAACCCCCGAACCCAGCCATCCATCAGGCCGTGCATCGCGGCATGCCGAAAACACCCCGTTGCGCGTACCCGCCAGTGTGACACTCCCCGACCCTGTCTCTTTCCTGAAGACCGAAATAAAAAAACCTTCTCCCGGCACCCGGTGAGGACGACAGCGCAATGCAAAAAATCCGGCCTCGTGCATGATATCCAGCCCCCATGAAGCCGGTGTCTCCACCACCCAAGGCACCAGGCCCTGCCGCGCCAGCCAGCGGGCATTGTGCTCATTCTCTTCCGGTGCGTAGGTGCAGGTGCTGTATATAAGCCATCCGCCGTCGGCAACCAGTGCAATGAGGTCGGAGAGCATCTGCTGCTGCCGCCTGGCACATCCGGCAACGTGTGCCGGTGACCATTCCGCAGCGGCCTTTTCATCCTTTCTGAACATGCCTTCTCCGCTGCACGGCGCATCGGCGATGACCACATCAAAGCACGGACCCAAGGCCTTCAGTTGGCCGACCTCACTGCGGGTAACAACCGTGTTGCCCGCTCCCCATTTGAGCACATTCTCTCTGAGCACCGCGTTGCGGTGGGGATGCACCTCGTTGGATACCAGCATCCCGCGGTCGCCAAGCCATGATGAAGTGAGCAGGGTTTTTCCACCGGGCGCGGCACAGGCATCGAGCAATGCCAGCCCGCGACCGGGCAACGGAAGCGCATGCAACACATGGCTCAGCACCATCGAACTGCTTTCCTGCACGTAATAAGCACCCGCATGCCAGAGCGGGTCAAGGGCGAAAGAAGGCCGCGCTGCGAGCAGGCGTCCCCACGGACACCAGGGTATTGCGCGGTCAGCGCCCTGCCAGCGAAATGATTTGACCGGATTGACCAGCACACTGGCCGGCGGAACCTGCTGCAGGGCCGAAAGCATGGCGTCGGCATCCCCGTGAAACTGAAGACGGATTCTCTCGGTAAATGCTGCGGGCAACGAAGGCATATTCGGGCGTTGGTGCCATCCCTGGCTCGCAGCAAATAAACGCCATCGGCCCGCGGGAATTTCAGAGCCCGTAAATTCTGCCGCATGCAACACCGGCCATGCAGCCGGCATTGGTGCCGACCGACTATATTCGCCTTTTCCGGAAGCCGAAACCCACAAGGATGAAGAAACGCCTGCTCCTGTTTTTTACCGTGCTTATGGTGCACAACGCCTGGTCGCAAAACGCAACGTTGACCGGTACGGTTACCGTTGCACCTGATAACGAGCCTGCTGCGGGTGCCCGTGTGATGACCACGACCTTCATAGGCACCACAAGCCGCGGCGACGGCACCTATGAACTTGCGCTGGTTGCAGGAACCTACGATATCATTATTTCGCTTACCGGCTACCGCGCCGACACCGTGCGCATTGCCCTGGCAGCGGGAGAGTCGCGCAACCTCAACTACCGGCTCGAAGAGCTGTTGAATGAACTTGACATCGTGGTGGTGTCTGCCGGTAAGTTTGAGCAGAAACTGAGTGACATCACCGTGTCGATGGAGATTATTCAGCCGAGGCTCATGCAAAATAAAAACACCGTGTCGCTGGAAACCATACTGCAACAAACACCCGGGGTCAGCATAGTCGACGATGAGCCCCAAATCAGGAGCGGCAGCGGATACAGCTTCGGCGCCGGATCGCGCGTTCAGGTGCTGATTGATGACCTTCCCTACCTGAGCGGTGACGCGGGCAAGCCCAGCTGGGGATTTTTACCGGTGGAAAATGCCTCTCAGGTAGAAGTAATCAAGGGGGCCAGCAGCGTGCTGTATGGCAGCAGCGCCCTGAGCGGCGTGATTAACCTGCGCAGCGCCTATCCTACGGGAGAACCCGTAACACGGGTAACTGCCTTCACCGGTATGTACAGCGACCCGCAAAGTGACTCGGCCAAATACTGGGGCAACAATGCCATGACCAGCGGCGTGAGTTTTATGCACGCGCGCCAGAGCGGCGCGTGGGACCTTGTACTGGGAGGAAATTTTCTGGGTGACATGGGTGCCCTGGGGCCCCTGGTTGACTCGGTGGGCAACACGTCGGTAAGTGAAAACTACAACCCCTTCAGGGCCACACGCTACAACGCACAATCGCGCGGGAGGCTCAACGCCAACGTGCGCTACCGCTTTCCCGAGACGCCCGGACTGAGCATCGGGGTAAATACGAACTGGAGTTTGAGCGACAGCTATGCCACACTGATCTGGGACAACAGCACCACAGGACTGTACAGGCCTTTTGATGGTGCCGCCACCAACACAAGACAAACCCAGGGATATGTTAGTCCCTTCATCACTTACTACACACCCTCCGGTGTGCGCCATTCGTTGAAGACACGCTGGCAAAACCTCGACAACAACAACGACAATAACCAGGAAAATTTCAGTGACGTTTATTACGGCGAGTACCAGTTTCAGGCGCGCCTCGACAGCATCGGCATTTCCGAAACTACGCTGACCACAGGGGTTGTCGGCCAGCACACCGATGCGCGCGGAGCACTTTTCACCGGAGAATCTGCAGAAGGAATCAACGTAGCGCAGAACGCAGCGTTCTACCTGCAAATCGATAAAAAAATTCTGAAACGCCTCAATGTATCGGCCGGTATGCGCTACGAACATTTCCGCCTCAACGAAGCGGTGGAATCGAAACCGGTATTCCGCGGCGGACTTAACTACACGCTTGCCGAGGGCACGTACCTGCGCGCCTCTTACGGCCAGGGCTACCGCTTTCCGTCTATGGCAGAAAAATTCATATTCACAGAAGTCGGAGCGCTGCGCATCTTCCCCAATGAAGACATCGCCTCCGAGACGTCCTACAATCTTGAAGCCGGTATCAAACAGGGCTTCAAGGCAGGCGGTGTATTGGGCTTTCTCGACGTGGCAGTGTTTCAGCAGGCATTTGACAACTTTATCGAATTCACCTTCGGTCAGTGGGAAACACCGGCCGAACTGACCGTGGAAGCCCTGCAAAGCAGCCTCGGTTTCAAAAGCGTCAATACCGGATCAGCCAGGGTGCGGGGGGTTGACCTTTCGCTGATGGGACAGGGGAGCATCGGACAGGTAGGCCTGCAGTTTCTGGCCGGGTATACCTTTACACAACCCGTGAGCACAACGCCCGACCAGGTCTATGCGCTTTCTCCCGTACCCAGTGCGCATCCGATGAGTGCCGATAATTTTGATACCCTCACCTATACGCGCACCAGCAGCGACCCCACCAACAACATACTCAAGTACCGCATGCAGCACCTGGTGCGCGCCGATGTGGAGGGCACATGGAAAAACTGGATGGCCGGCCTGAGCCTGCGCACCAACAGCCACATGCAAAACATTGACCTGATCTTCGAGCAACTTGAAACCTACTATCCCAATGTATTCAATACCGGGCTTCAGGACTGGCGGCGGCGCAACACACGGGGCGATTACGTCTTTGATGCGCGGTTGGCGCTGCGCGTAGGCAAACACCAGCGTATTTCGGTGATCATAAACAATGTGCTCAACCGGGAATATGCCATAAGGCCGCTCGCCATCGAAGATCCGAGGCTCACCATGCTGCAATACACACTTACCTTATGAGTCTGAGTGCCAGTGCGATTATTCCGGCCCGTTACAATTCGTCGCGTTTTCCGGGCAAGCCCCTCGCTGAAATCGATGGCGTGAGCATGGTCATTCGTGTAGTGCGGCAAGCACTCGCTGCCCACCTGGACCGCGTATTGGTGGCTACTGATGATTCGAGAATATACCGTCATGTGCAATCCCTCGGATTTGAGGCCATCATGACACGCGACGACCACAACAGTGGGACCGAACGTTGTCAGGAAGCGGTTATGCTGGCCGGAGTAAATAGCGATATCATCCTCAACGTTCAGGGTGATGAACCATTTATTCAGCCGGAACAAATTCACGCGCTTTTGTCCATTATGTCGGATACGGCTGCCGATATAGGCACATTGGCCATTCCAGTGAAACATGAAGACGTATTGCGCAATCCCAATAAGGTCAAGGTGGTAAAAGATGTCCATGGCCGGGCACTGTATTTTTCGCGGGCATGTATTCCCTACCAGCCCAATGCTCCGGCAGGACGATGGGTGTCCACCCACCAATATTTTAAGCACGTAGGGATGTATGCATACCGGAGAGCGGTGTTGGACAAATTGGTTGCACTTCCGACGGGAAAGCTTGAACGTGCCGAATCGCTGGAACAGTTGCGGTGGATGGAAAACGGGTATACCATATACGTAGGCGAAACCGGGTTTGAATCACCCGCGGTGGATACTCCGGAAGATCTGGAAATGGCAATTCAATTCATCAGGCGGTAAAGATTTGACCTACGAAAGTTCTTAATGCAGGTCTTTCAAGGTCACTTGAGGACAATTTGATGGCGTTCCGCATACCCGGAAACTGTTATTGCCTCAAGCAGGTACAACCCTGATGATCCGATCTCATTTGTTAAAACAATGGTCTGTCTGGAATTTACCCTTCGGCTATATAAAAGTTTTCCTGAAATATGAGAAATGGAAATATGCTCAATAATTTCATCGCAACCCACATTCAAGATACCATCTGCCGGATTTGGCCAGACTTGAATCTGTTGTTGGGGTTTTCTGTTGACTTGTTGCAGCCCTACCCCCCATTCGAAGCCGTCATTCCCCGCCTTGCTCACGCGGACGGGGAATCTCCCCACGGTGTATCCGGGCATTGTCGAAACGTGTCCAGGCAGCATCCCACTCAGGAGATCCTGCACACTACACATCAGCAAGCGCTCCTTGCTTCGCTTCGGTGAATTCTACCAGCCAACCGGATCGTATTCCTTTTCGACCGGTTTATCCCGCAGGTGCATGACAACCCGGGTGAGGGTGGCGACCTGGTCTTCCATCAATCTCCTGTACAACAGGCACTAACCATGAACGGTTTCGGCATTGTGGATGCAGACCCCTGTTTCAGCTTACCTTCGCCCCATGCGTTTGGATGCCTTTCTTGCCGACCTGCTTTACCGTCACGATTGTGTGGTGGTTCCCGGATTTGGCGGATTGGTAGCCAATTACCGTCCTTCTCGACTCGACCGGCACAGCCATTTTATTACACCGCCGGCCAAACATATCGGGTTCAACCGCAACCTTCAGGCAAACGACGGACTCCTTTCACACCATATTGCTTCTGTATTGGGCATCACCTATGCGCAGGCCCTCGACCGCATCAGGGAAGAAGTCACCGGGTACCAGCGCAAATTGGCAACCGGTCAGCGCATCGTCTGGGAAAAGATCGGGTTCCTCTATTTTGACCATACCGGCAATCTTCAGTTTATTCCCGATGAGCAGGAGAATTTTCTGCCCTCTTCCTTCGGACTTCAGGGCATACAACTCAAGCCCGTTCAACAGCGCAACGCTACCCTCATACAGCACCCGGGCAGTCAGCGCAAACCGCTGAAGATGGCCGTTGCCGCAGCCATAGCCCTTCCCTTACTGGCAGCAGGCGTTTTCCTCTTTACCCGGCAGGGAACAGGCCACCAGCTCAGCCTTAACCCCTTCAGGCGAGCGGTTACCGCCGAATACAGCCTCCGCCCCGGCGTTGTGCTGCCCGACACACCGGCGTTCGAGACGGGTCCGGAACTTGAGGACTTACTGAGGACGAAAAACACACTCCACTATTCCTTCACAGAAGGGCGTGAGTCTGAAGACGGCATCGAGGTGATCAAACACAGCGCACCCGCCGTGAGCACGGGAACCACGCTCAACAAGCCTGACCGCCGCGGAAACTATACCCTCGTCGCAGGAGCCTTTGCCGTGCCAGAAAATGCCCTGCGCTATATCGACCAATTGTCTGCCAAAGGCATTGAGGCCTTCGATGCCGGTATGCAGCGCGGCCTCAGGCTCGTCGGGGTTGGCAGCTATGCCACCCGCAGCGAAGCAATAGCAGCGCAGCGCAACATCCAGCAAGCCGACGGCGTGAAGGTCTGGATCAGGAAAAACTAATTCCTGCCGCTCCATTCCGCATGATTTCCCTCCGGCAACAATTCTCACACATTTCCCTGGAAGATACCGAAGCCATCATCTTCGACTTCGGCGGGGTGCTTTTTGAAATCGACTATGAAGCACCCGTCAGGGCCTTTGCCGAATTGGGCATGAAAGACTTTAGAGAGATCTATGCACAGGCAGGGCAACACCCCATATTCGACCAGCTGGAAACGGGCCAGACAGACGGAGATACCTTTTACCGCTGGCTGTCGACACAGCTTCCCGCTGCACGACGCGATCAGCTGGAAGCGGCATGGAATTGCATTCTTCTGGGACTGAACATAGAAAACACGGTCTTTGCAGCCTCTCTCGGAGAACGTTTTCCGCTTTACATTTTCAGCAATACCAACGCCCTGCATGTAACCGAATTCGAACGCATGATTGACCAGGTCTATGGCCTGGACAAGTTTCGGTCGCACTTCCGGTCAATCGTGTACTCCAACGAACTGAGACTGCGCAAACCGCATCCCGAGGCCTTTTTGGAAGTTTGCCGGCGCCACGGATTGCCGCCAGCCAAGACCCTGTTTCTCGACGACAGCATCCAGCATGTGGAAGGTGCCCGGCGGGCCGGCCTGCGCGCGCTGCATGTACAAGAAAATCTTGCCCTGAATTAATTTTCCTTTCGGACCTGGCGCGCTACATTCGCACCCGTTTCAGTTTGAGCCGATTTTCAACCCCATGAGAAGCTTGTCCGTTACACGCATCCACCCCCTCACCCGGCTCAGAATCGTGGCTGAATTGTTCAAGTTGCGCCTTGCCACCCTCGTAGTTGTTTCTGCCGCTTTCGGCTACCTGACCGGAGTTGGCGACGTGTCCTTTGCCCAGTTGCTCGTGCTCTGCGTGGGCGGAACCCTGCTGACCGGAGGAAGCAACGGACTCAACCAGGTGTGGGAACGCGAGGCCGACCAACTCATGGCCCGCACCGCTGGCCGGCCCCTTCCCACCGCGCGGCTTTCTGTCACTGAATCCATTATCTGGTCTGGCACTGCTGCCATACTCGGTGTTTTTCTGCTGTGGTACTTCCTCAACACCGCCAGCGGCGTACTCGGATTGCTGGCGTTCTTCATTTACGTATTTCTCTACACCCCGCTAAAGAAGGTGACCAACCTGGCCGTTTTTGTAGGCGCTATACCGGGGGCCATTCCGCCCATGCTGGGTTATGTAGCCGCCACCAACGACTACGGTATTGAGGCCGGGAGCCTGTTTGCCATGCAGTTTATGTGGCAGTTTCCGCATTTCTGGGCCATTGCATGGGTGCTGCACGAAGATTATCAGAAGGCAGGCTACCACCTCCTGCCCCTTCGCGAAGGAAAAACCAGCCGTTCGGCTTTTATCATACTGATGTACACGTTGTTTATGATTCCCGTTAGCCTGATGCCCGCTATCTTCCCGATTGGCGCTCCGGTGTGTGGTCCTGCAGCGCAGGCCGTCGCCGTGTTGTGCGGACTCGGGATGGCCTGGTATGCCTTCAGGTTGTGGCGGGATCGTCAGCCGGCCAGTGCGAAAAGACTCATGTTTGCGTCTTTCTTCTACCTGCCGGCCGTACAACTGGCTTATTGGCTCGATCGCATCTGATGAGGTGCTGCGCGCAGCTGGGATATTGAACACCATGGAAACCACCATTCCCACCAAAAAAGACGTCTTCGCGGATTATGATCCCGAAGTGAAAATCCGCACCAAGAAGATGATGATGTACCTGATCATCTTCGCCATCGTCATGCTCTTTGCCGGGCTGACCAGCGTGGTCCTCGTAACCAACCAAAGCAGTTTTTGGGTGCGTGTGCAGCCGCCGGCGATACTCTGGTGGAGCAACGCCCTCGTAGCCCTCGCCAGCGGGGCACTGATTATGGCCCTCCGGGCGATTCACCGCGCTCAAAAAGGGCCGGCCATTGCCCTTACCCTGTCAGCACTGGCGCTGGGCATCGCCTTTTGCTTTACCCAGACAGCGGGATGGAATGCATTGAGTGCCAAAGGACTGGGGGCCACCCTCACCAAAAATGAAAACGGCTCGTGGCGCTCGCGTTGGAATTCCCTCGATCAGATTACCGGCACCTATGGAGCCGACTACACCATCACGTATAACGGGGAAGTGCTGCAGGAAGACGCAGGAGAATTCTATTCACCCAGTGACACCCTGAAAGCCAATCCATTATCGAAAAATTTCAAGGAGAAGTTCAATACCGCCGGTGCCCTGATCTGCGTACTCATCTTCCTCCACATTGCCCAC
Organism: Flavobacteriales bacterium UBA4660; assembly: GCA_002405435.1. Taxonomy (GTDB): domain Bacteria; phylum Bacteroidota; class Bacteroidia; order Flavobacteriales_D; family Sanyastnellaceae; genus UBA4660. Next base: position 6,676 of record DHLU01000138.1, on the reverse strand, counting down.
CTCTGCCTTGGTCTTATTTATTTGATTATCAATGTTGTAAGATTGTTCAAAGGGGTGATTAACCCCGAAAACAGCATCAGCCTGCGGGCAGCGGGTATGTACTGGCACTTCATGGGTATCCTGTGGTTATACCTGTTCTTCTTCCTCTTTTTCCTGTATTAAGCCCTGCGGCCATTATTCAACGGCTGACTATGAACAAAACTCGTTTGCGGGAAGGCAATTAGGGATTAAACTTGCGCCCGAATTAGTCGTAACAACGAAAAACCTGTATCCAGATCCATGGGAGCACACGCAAAACCAGTGACCAACGATGAACTGTGGGGTGGCGGCCAGTCGCCATTTTCCATCAGCTATGGAAAAATGATGATGTGGTATTTTCTCGTTTCCGATGCGCTGACCTTCGGAGGTCTGCTCACGGCTTACGGGGTGATTCGCCATGGTTCTGCTCATGCCTGGCCCGTAGGCGAGCAGGTTTTTGAGGCCCTGCCTGTTTTGGGTACCGGTTACCCACTGGTCTATGTGGCACTCATGACCTTCATCCTCATCATTTCGTCGGTGACGATGGTGCTCGCGGTAGAAGCAGGCCACCGCCTCGACAACAAGGGGGTGATCAAGTGGCTCGGCTATACCATTATCGGAGGATTCTTTTTTGTGGGTTCGCAGGCCTGGGAGTGGTACCACTTTATACATGGCAGCGGAGGCGGTTTTCAGCTGACGCAGGCGGTAACCGTTGATGCCGTGGATGAAAACGGCAAAACCCGTCAAATGACCATTGCCCCCGGCTCCTGGGTGCATATGCCCGAATCGTTCGGCCACGAATACGAACATGCCATGGACGCCGGACACGACGTCAATGTAATATTTGGCGCAGCCCCGGCAGGTGCGGCCCACGGGCATGAGGAGGCAGCCGCGCACGATGACCACGGCGCACATGCTGACCACGGCCATGGTGCACACACCGCCGAAGCCAAACACCATGGTCCGGTAGATGCATACCTCGATAAACTGTACATCAACAAATACACCCTGGTACGCGAAGGCAGCGAAGACCTCCGCGCCCTGCAGGTAACGGGCCCGGGTGTTGAAACGCTCTGGAATGCCCGCGCTGCCAACAGTTTTGCATTCGGGGCCAACCTGAGCAAAAACGAATACGGACAAGACCAGCAGTACGCCAATTTCTTTTTCTTCATCACAGGTTTCCATGGCTTCCACGTCTTCTCCGGCGTGGTTATCAACATCATCATCTGGCTGATGGTGATCCGCGGTGTGTTTATGCGCCGGGGCCACTATGAGATGATCGAAAAAATCGGACTGTACTGGCACTTTGTAGACCTGGTATGGGTATTTGTATTCACATTTTTCTACCTCGTATAAACGCTCCCGAAAACCGCTGAACCCATGGAAAGAGATGATCTTATCGTAAACGACCAGTATGCCGTCGACGCCACGCACAGCGAGGAAGAAGGCAAGAAAATCCGCAAGAAACTATATGCCGTCACCATCATCCTCACGGTCATCACCGTTGTGGAGGTGTTTATGGGTGTGTTCTTCAAGCGTAACGGCACTTTCGCCTGGGAGACCATCAAGCACGCTTTTATTGTACTCACGCTGGTGAAAGCAGCCTATATCGTTCTTGTATTCATGCACCTGGGTGACGAACGAAAAAACCTCAAGTATGTCATCCTGCTGCCCTACGCGCTGTTTATCATGTACCTGATTTTTATCGGGTTGTGGGAAGGTTTAAGCGTTCAGGAAGCAAACAGCCTGTTCAGGTAAGACATGCCGGGCCGGTCATGGTGGAAAAAGCGTCTGGTGCTGACCGCGATGCTCTTTTTGTTTCCCCTCGCACTGGTATTGTTTTTCGCCTACGCTGATCACCACTTCCTGACCCTTCCATACTACACCCGGGAAGGCCAGCAAGACGCAACAAGCCGCTACCGCCTTCCGGCTTTCACGCTCACCAATCAGGAAGGAGTGCCTTTCTCCTCAGACTCCCTGCGAGGCAAGGTGTGGGTCGCTTCCTTCTACTCGGTACAAGACCCCCTGATCGCCGATATCACCAGCCAGATGCTCGTGCCTAACTGGCGTTACCGCGCACAGCCCGACGTGCTGATCGTAACCTTTTCCACCGCTAACGATGCCCCGCCGGCACTGAAGGAATACGTTGACAAAAACACCGAATACAACGCCTCACCCGGTAAGTGGCAATACCTTACAGGTCCGTCTTCCGTAGTCGACAGCCTGGCCCTTCAGCTCTTTGGACTGACAGAGGTAGCCAGCACCTCCACCCTGAAACTTGTAGATGACCAGGGCCATATCCGGGGTAGCTACAACGGCAACATCGGAGAAGAAGTACGCAAGCTGGTGGAAGACATCGGCTACCTGAAGAAAGAAATTGACGACCGGCGGTTCCGGGAAAAAAAGCGACGCGATGCGTAAGTTCAGCCGGCTTTGCCTGTGGCTTATGGTGCCAGTATGCCTGGCATGCAACCACACTGATAAAAGCAGTTCGCACGCTGCACATCTGCCCTATCTCGGCCAACATGAGGTGCAGCCCGGCAGCACCGACACAGCCTACTATACCATTCCCGCTTTCGTTTTTATCAACCAAGACAGCGCAACCATCTCACACCGGCAATATGAAGGCAAGGTATATGTGGCCGATTTTTTCTTCACCACCTGCCCAACCATCTGCCCTGCCATGAGCGCCCAACTGGTGCGGCTGCAGGCACTGATTGAAAAAGAAAAACTCTCCGACCGCGTTGCCCTCCTCTCCCATACGGTTGACCCCACTCACGATACGCCTGCCGTGCTGAAGGAATATGCCGGCCGCATCGGTGCCCACACAACCAACTGGAATTTTGTAACCGGAGAGGCTGCCGAAATTTACCGCCAGGCACAGCAAGGATATTTCCTGACCGCCATGCCTTCAGACACGGCAGCCGGTGGTTTCTTTCACAGCGAGCAGTTCGCCCTGGTCGATGCACATCGTCACCTCAGGGGAATTTATGACGGCACGTCAACAAAGGACGTAGACAGATTGTTTAACGACATAACCCACTTGGTAACATCAAAATGACTAACGAACAACAAACCGGCGAAAAAAAGGCCCGGAGATTCATTCTACTGGTTTCTGCACTGATTCCGATCGCCGTGGCCATTCTCTATGTGCTTCCCAAACCCGAAGACATCAGCCCGGCCATGAGCACCTGGCTCCGCAGGCTGCCGCCCTTCTATGCGACACTCAACGGTCTTACGGCGGTGTTGCTCGTAGCCGCCTTCCTCGCCATTCGCAACAAGCAGGTGGTACTCCACAGAAGGCTGATGACCCTCTGTCTGGCCTTTTCCATACTCTTTCTGGTGTGTTACGTGATTTACCACAGCACCATGCCCACCACCCGATTCGGCGGAGAAGGATTCATCCGTACTGCCTATGCCTTTATCCTGGTCAGCCACATCGTGCTGTCGGCAGCTATCGTGCCCCTGGTGCTGATCTCCTATACCCGCGCGCTGGCAGCCCGGTATGACCGCCACCGCAAGATTGCGCGCATCACACTGCCGATCTGGCTTTATGTAGCCGTAACCGGCGTAGTGGTGTACCTGATGATCTCACCCTATTACCCACAGTGATGCAGCGGCCTGAAACCACGGCAGCCGTGGCCTTCCTGCAGGATACCCCCAAATAACTGAAGCGCAATTTTGAAAAACTCAACCTATATTTGTTCTATGAAACTGCGACTGAAATTTTTACTCCTGACCGCGGCAATGACAGCCGGACAGGTCTTTCAGGCAGCCGGTCAGTGCGCCATGTGCCGGCTCAATGCAGAAAATGCCAGTAAAGGTTTTCAAAGCGGGCTCAACGGGGGCATCGTGTACATGATTTTTATCCCCTATCTATTGCTGCTGGCCGGGGTGTTGGTATTCTGGCGCAAAAAAATCATGTCATTCCTGCGCGGATAGATTGCGCCAGAACTTTTGGCATTGTTTTTCGTAAACGGGTCGAAGCCCTTGTATATCAATACGATGAAATACTTCTGTGCCATTGCTTTTACGGCTGCCCTCTTGTTGGGGGGAACCCGGCCGGTCTTTGCCCAGTTCATCTCGGAGCAGGCCATTGGCAACGATGAAAATGCTGACTACTACGACCAGCGAATGCAGATGGAGGTGAAAGATGGCATTTCACGCGCTGCCATACCCGTAGACCTGATCGGGAAGGGCCTGAATCCGCGCAAACCCATAGTTCTCCAGGGTATCTCAGACACCACCATCGTCATTAAAAAATACCGGCAATACACCGTGTCCTGCGTGAAAGAAGGCTACATGTATTTCTCACACAAGTTTTGGCCCGATGAAATGTCGCTGCACACCGAGCGCATCAGCCTGCAACCCCTGGCGGTGGGACTTAAAACAGACATTGACGACATTACTTTTTTGGGCGACGAAACCCGGATTTATGAGAAGTCCGAGACTACCCTGCAGGAACTCATTCAGTTTTTAACGATTAATTCCTCGGTACAGATGAAGATTATCGGACACGGCAACGGTCCCGACATCGAAATCGGCGACCCGAGAATCATGAAAGCCACCCTGCAACGGGCCGAAACGGTTAAAACCTATCTGGTCAGCAAAGGCATCGACGCACAACGCCTGACTGTAGAAGGTGCCGGCAACCTGCGCATGCGATACGCAGACCCGAGGACCGACTGGCAGGCCGAAGCGAACCGCCGCATCGAAATTGAGGTTGTCGGCCTCTGATGCCATTCCTCTCTTTTTTATTCCTCACGTGTCACCACGCGCACACTTTTGAGCACTTCCCGCGCGAGTTGCTGCGCCCTTGACAATTCGGCCGCGCGAACGGTAACGTGTCCCATTTTCCGGAAAGGTTTGGTCTGGCTTTTCCCGTAGAGGTGCACATGCACGCCGGGCCAGCCGAGCACCTGTGTGAGTCCTTCATAATAGACCGGTCCGGCATGGCCCGGTGCTCCCAGCAGGTTCACCATCACGGCCGGCTCCACCAGCCGCGTATCGCCGAGCGGAAGTCCGAGTATCGCACGCAGGTGCTGCGCGTACTGCGAAGTCACATTGGCCTCTATGGTGTGGTGGCCGCTGTTGTGTGGACGCGGGGCCATCTCATTGACCAGAATGTCATCACCTGCTACAAACATTTCAACGGCAAGCAAACCCACGTGGTTGAGTGCCTCCGCAAGCTGCACAGCGATATGCCGCGCCCGGTCGCTGAGGTGGGCCGGCACATCGGCCGGACTAAACAGAAATTCCACCAGGTTGGCCTGCGGATTAAACTCCATCTCCACCAGCGGAAAGGTGCTCACCTCTCCCCGGGCATTGCGGGCCACGATCACTGAAATTTCCTTGTCGAAGGAGATCTTCTTCTCTAGTACCGAGGGAGCATCGAAGGCGCTGCCAAGGTCTGCTGCGCTGTGCAAAACCTGCACTCCGCGGCCGTCATAACCTCCGCGACGCAGTTTCTGTACCGCAGGAAACGAGGCCGCGTGGCTCAGCAGTTCTTCCCGGTTTTCGGTCAGGTGAAAGGAGGCGGTCGGAATCTGGTGACGCTGGTAAAACTGCTTTTGCAACCCCTTATCCTGCACCAGCTCCAGCACCTCCGGAGTCGGATAGACCTGCACACCTTCAGCTACAAGCTTTTTCAGTGCAGCGGTGTGTACATGCTCTATCTCGACGGTAAGCACATTGCATTTCCGTCCAAATGCGAGCACCGCCTCTTCATCGGCGAAGCTGCCCGCCGTAAAACCATGGGCCAGCGCCGCGCAGGGGGCTTCTGAATCGGGATCGAGCACATGAACACGCAGATCGAGATTTACCGCTTCCTGAATCAGCATGCGCCCGAGCTGGCCGCCACC
>DHLU01000138.1:0-676 GCA_002405435.1 Flavobacteriales bacterium UBA4660 | reverse complement strand
CATGCGCCCGAGCTGGCCGCCACCCAGTACCCCGAGCACAAAGTCTTTTGCGTAGAATGTTGACATGGGGGCACGAAGGTAGGGGACGGCACCTGACGGCGAATGCGCTAATATTGTTGCAGCCAAACGACCATGAGAGCCCTCCTGATTTCATTCACCCTGCTCGCCTGCGGGGTCTTTGCCTCTGCCCAGTATGTGGAAGAAGGCAACACCGGCGTGCGCAACGAGTCATTTTCCCAGCGCCTCGTATTTGCAGGCGGTCTGGGGGCCAACTTCGGTACCGGCTTTACCATCGTGGACGTATCGCCGATGGTCGGATACCAGCTGACAGACCGGTTGATTCCGGGCATTGGCGCCAACTACACCTTTTACCAGCTCGCCGGGCAGTCATTTTCCATATACGGTGGAAGCCTGTGGACGCGCTACATGATTGCAGACAACTTTTTCGCCCACACCGAATACCAGCAACTCAATCTGCCTTTCTACAACTTCGCCAACCAGCAAGTGCGCGCGTGGGTGCCTATGTGGCTGGCCGGAGGCGGATACCACTCGGGACGCGGCGCAGGACTGGGATTCTCTATCATGGTATTGTGGGACCTGATCGGTGATCCCCGTTCCCCTTACCAAAACCCGCTGGTGCGGGGCGGTGTGATGATGGGATTTTAGACGCGCAGCC
>DHLU01000254.1:13443-13672 GCA_002405435.1 Flavobacteriales bacterium UBA4660 | reverse complement strand
TGAGATTTCAAAGGAGCTTATACTGACGACTAATCATGCCATATCACACATAGCCCAGTCATTGACTTTTGCCCCGTCTAATTTCACAAAGTTTTTTAAAAGCTATACCGGAATGACTCCTAAACAATTTCGTGAACGTCAATTAAAAAAGTGAACTTCTCACCAAAGAACAGGAACTTCTCACCAAAACCCAATCATTTTCTACTTGAAACTTTGCATCAACAAAATT
>DHLU01000254.1:12713-13282 GCA_002405435.1 Flavobacteriales bacterium UBA4660 | reverse complement strand
GCATCAACAAAATTTCAAAGAAAATGGCAAAGAAAATTCTAATTACAGGAGCAAGCGGTGGTTTCGGCAAATTGTCCGTTCTGACGCTCTTACAAAAAGGACATCAGGTTGCAGCTTCCATGCGTGACGCTGAGGGCCGAAACAAATCCATCGCGTCTGAATTGTCTGACGCAGGTGCTAAAATCGTTTCGATAGATGTTACCAAAGATGAAAGTGTAACGAACGGCGTTAAAGGGGCCATTGAACAACTGAGAGGCTTAGACGTCTTAATAAACAATGCTGGTATTGGTGTACATGGTATGCAAGAGTTTTTTTCGATAGAAGACTACCAAAAACTGTTTGACATCAATGTGTTTGGCGTTCAAAGAATGAACAAAGCGGTAATTCCCCATTTCCGGGCAAAAAAAGATGGACTGATTCTTTACACCTCAAGTTGTTTGGGCAGAGTAGCCTTACCTTTTTATGGCCTGTATCAATCCACCAAATGGGCGCTGGAAGCAATGGCAGAAAACTACAGACTAGAGCTTTCAGGCTTTGGTATAGAGAACTGTATTGTAGAACCAGGTGGA
>DHLU01000254.1:12373-12619 GCA_002405435.1 Flavobacteriales bacterium UBA4660 | reverse complement strand
GTAGAACCAGGTGGATACCCGACTGCTTTTACAGAAAACTTAGTTCATCCCAGCGATACAAGTCAGGAACCGTTCTACGGAGCGTTTGCCAAAGCACCGGAGCAATCTTTGCATGGCTTTATGAGCTTTTTAGCAGCAAACCCGCAACAAAATCCCCAAAGAGTAGCCGATGCTTTCGATGAATTAATTGATATGCCTAAAGGTGAAAGACCATTTCGAACGCCTGTGGATTTTATAGGCATGGGC
>DHLU01000254.1:7205-12231 GCA_002405435.1 Flavobacteriales bacterium UBA4660 | reverse complement strand
ACGACGTCGAACGAAGGCATGGGCGACTTAATTCAAAAATACAATGCGCATTTAGAGCAAATAACAACGGCATTATTGACAAATCTTGGATTGCATGGCTTGTTACAAGTAAAACATAATGAAGGGATCTGAGCACTGAGTTAATCAGTCAACTTTTTCACGCGCAGCTCGTGGTGCTCAGGAACGGGGCTCAACCTTCACTGCCCAGTCTAGATGCGCGCCATCTGCGGCATCAGAAGACAGGAATCCTGTATTTTCCCGGTAACCTATGATCTGGTCAATACAATCACCGTCACGCTTCTTGCCGGGAATGGTGTGGTTGCGCATCAGGTTGCCTTTTATGCTGGTGTATGCATGACGGCTCTCCGCCGGGAAGTTCAATGCGGTTGAATTCGCAGCCATTTGCCGCGCGCAAGCAATCAGTATGCGCGTCTATAATCAGTCGAGCCTGTCAAACAGCCTGCGGCCTTACCGCAGCACATTCACGTGTCCACGGATGCGCACCGTGCGCTCTACGGATTCGTACTCGATAATCCAGACATAGGTGTCATTTTGCACGTAATATCCGTTGATGCCCCCGTCCCACATTTCTTCGATGTCCTGGCTTTCAAAAATTTCAATACCCCACCGGTCGATGATCCAAAGATGAAATCCGCGGATGTTTTCACCATACGCCCTGAAATAATCATTGATACCGTCGTTGTTGGGGGTGATGGTATTGGGCACCCACAGCGGAAAATAGATATCTACCCAAACGCTGTCTGTGGCCGTGCATCCGTTTTCACCGCCCGCCGTCAGGTAATAGTACATGCTCTGGGGCGGATTGACTACCGGACCCAGGCAGCCGGTACAATCGATATACAGCGGAGGTGACCAATAAAAAGTTTCACCCTCTGCCGTGCCGTACAGGGAAGCTGCATCAGGAAAATCAACATGCTGGTCAGGACCTGCATCCACATAGGGCTGCGGCAATACGTTGACGAATACCTCGGCCTCATCGGCACAGCCGTGCTGGTCTGTGACAATCACCGTGAAGGTCATGTCTTCAAAAGGACTGAGCTGCGTGCTGGCTTCGTCAAAAGGATGGGCAAAGGATGGCGGCGACCAGAAGTACTCCACTCCGCCGGAAGCTACCGCCGCAATGGAATCTCCCACACAGATATCGCCTCCGCCCGTGGCGAAGGCCTGGGGCACAATCACATTGACCGTCACCTCATCTTCGCCGCTTCCGCATGGATTTACAATCGTAATGACAAAGGTGGTTGTATCCGGCGGAAACACCATAGTTTGCTGCTGGTTAGGTTGCTCGGCCCACTCCGCCGGATCCCAACTCCACGACGATCCGTCAGAAGCAGTGACCAGCACGTTATTGCCCGCGCACATGTTGAGGTCCGGATATACATTTCCACCCGGTGGATTTTCGTACACCTCCACCGTTACCTCTTCACTCACTTCACAGCCATATTGCGTGTAGATGGTGACGGTGTAAATGGTGGTTTCCACCGGCGAGGCCGTTACAAAGGGCGAGAAGGCATCATCAAGACCCGTGGCAGGCCACCATTCCACCGACACGCCGCCCGTGGCAAAAAGGTTTACACTTCCGCCCACACAGATTTCCGCATCTGGACTTACTGCCGTGTCTGGGATAAACAATTCTACCCACACACAGGCGGTATCAATTTCGCAGTCGTTGCTGTCGACCACGCAATAAAATTGCGACATATCGGGCGACACGGTGGGGTTAGGAATGGTAGGATCGCTCAGGGTAAAATCGTCAATCCAGTACAGGTTGTCGCTGCCCGATGCGCTGAGCTGCGCCGATTCGCCCTGGCACACCGGGTCTACGGGATCCACCTGGGGATTCACTCCGGGCAGTACTTCGATGGCAATGGTAGCCGTGTCGGGCGCCAGACAACCGCTGCTATCGGTGGCAATGAGGGTAACGAGGTAATTGCCGGGCGCCTCATAGACGTGTGAGGGCTGGAACGCGGTTGAACTTTGTCCGTCGCCGAAGGTCCACAGGTAGTCGGTTGCCCCGGTGGAGAGATTGACCAGCGGTGCAGGCGTGCCTTCACATACCTGCGGGGGTCCATCGATTTGAAGGGAGGCGAATACGCCGCCGAGGTTAAATTTGAATACCGCGATGTTGCAGTTGTTGCTTGGGTTTTCGCTGCTCCATGCCCCGGGTGTCGTAGGGAAGTCGCTGCTGCCTCCGCAACCGGCGCACACGGCCTGGTAGACCTGTCCGTCCTTGTCAAACCGCGAGGTGCCGCCGTCGACATGCTCGTTGCTTACCGGCCCCCCAAGAAAAGACCCGTAGGTCAGTCCGGTTGCATCGGGCGCAAGCACACATAGATAAAAATCACTTCCGTCGGTATCGGGCTGGTTGGCATCTGGCGTGAGGGGCAGGCCGTTGGTGGTGCTGGCAGAAGCATAGCAGGTATAGGCCAGTCCGCAGTACCCGTTGGTCTGGCCGCCCCAACCGGAAAAATAGATCTGCTCGCAGTCGCTCACCAGGAAAGCCGTCGGACTGATGTCGATTTCGCCGCTCCCGGTGCCGATGGTGGTGGTCCATTCCACTGTATCCAAAGCAGGACCAAGTTTTTGTATAAACTGTCCGCTATTGGGTTGGCCATAACAGCCGGGCGTGATGGCCATGGTTCCTTCGGTTTGTCCGAGCACATAGACAAACCCGTTGTTGTCTGTCTGCAGAAAGTACACCTGGTCGTAAGACGAAGTGCCGGCAAAAGTGCCGTTCTCCACGTTGAATCCGGTACTGCTGATGCGCATTACAAAGCCGTCCACATCCCCATTGTAGCTTTCATCTGCACCGTTGCCGGCATGCGGGAAATTGCTGCTGCGTGTGCCTCCGGCGATCAGCAGGTCTCCGTCATCGGCAAAATCAATGGCATAACAGGCATCATCGCCGAGGCCCCCAACATAAGAACTGAAGACCAGGGAAGAGAGGTCGCTGCTCATTTTGAACAACAGCCCATCGCAAGTGCCTCCCCCATAGGTGCCCTGAAAGGCATCGGGAGTAACCGGAAAGGTGCCGTTGCAGACCGTGGCTACAAAGATGTCGTTCTCATCATCGACATTGATTTCACCCCTGAATGCATCTCCGTAGTTGTAAAACAGCTTATCTGCGTAGTTGAGGCCTTCGTTATTGTTTCCGCCGACGAAGGTGGAGGCGTCGAGGGTTCCATCTTCAAGAAACTTTGCGATAAAGAGGTCAGTACCGTCGGGATGTCCGCTGATAAAAAAATCGCCCATCATCAGGATGGGTCCGCCGGCGAAGGCCTCCTGAAATGCGCCTGAGGTAGTGGGGAAATCGTTGGAGCCGGTTACACCGAAGAGCAGGAAGCTGTCGTCTCCGTCGGCGATGACACTGTGCCCGGTTTCCTGTTTGCCGCCGCCGATGTATGTGCTGTAGAGCAGCTGGTTGCCGTCGGCGGAAAATTTCGACAGTGCGATGTCCATATAGTTGGTGACGGCCGTGTTGAAATCGGTCTCAAAGGCACCGGGCGAGGTGGGATAGCCGGCTGCGAAGACTGCTGCGCCGGAAATGAGCCTGTCCTGAGAATCATTGCAGGCGGTGAATCCGAAATTGCTGGCGGTGGCGCCGATGAAGGTCGCGAAAACCAGTTCGGGGTCAATGACCAGGTCGATGTCTTTGTTGTAGGGACCGGTGCGGAAGCCTACCTTACCGTCTTTGAGCACAAATTCGCAGGGCACCTCCACCAGGCGTGTGCCGACGACCTGGTAGGCATAGGGCCTTTGTTCGATGATTGTGTTGACGGTGGACTGCAGGCGCAGGGCATCGCCCCAGCGGCTTACGGAAAATCCTTCGCCGCCATCGTACGCCATGCGGATGTCTGCGGGGTCGGCACCTGGCCTGACGACAAAATCATATTTGAGTGAGTTGCCGCGGCCGTAGAGATGGAGGTCGATACCGGGGTAGAGGCCGTGGTAATGGACGCGACCCGATGCGGCAGCGTGACCGGCCCAGTGGGATGAATCATCGCCGAGGTAATAGTTGTAATACTGCGGAAGCAGGCTTTCCATGCTGGTGGATGCATCGGGGGCGCTGCCTTCGAAAGAGACCCTGAAGGCGTGCGACCGGAAGACATAGTCCTCGGGGGGGCGGTTGGGACCGGGGTGCAGGAAGGATTCGAATTCGGCTTCGTGGAAATTCCAGAGAAAGGCGTTTTTTTCGACCCAGAGGGCGCCAGAGGGCACGCCGGCGCGGGCTACCACGGGGTCGGGCCACTGGCCCTTGTTTTGAACAAATACCGCCTGGGTCCGGGCCAACAGGGCGGACGCAAGACATAGCAAGTTCAAAATCAATACTTTCAACGCAAAGGTGAAGACGCCAAAACAGAGGCATTTGTTGCGTCTGTCCGGAGAAAAGCCACCCATAAAGATACATACCACCGGGACACTTCACCCCAGCTTATCCTGCAACAATTTCATTTCCAGCATGGGGGAAGCCTTTTCATACAGAATGCAGTACACCGCATCGGCGATGGGAATGTCGGCCTTATACTTTTTATTGATTTCGTGGATGCCTTTGGCGGCATAATATCCCTCAGCCACCATCTTCATTTCCAGCGTGGCCCACTTGACGCTGTACCCTTTGCCCACCATGGTGCCGAAGGTCCGGTTTCTGGAATAGGGCGAATAAGAAGTCACAAGCAGGTCACCGAGGTAGGCGCTGTTTTTTACGTCGCGGTGGACCTCGTGAACGGCATCGAGGAAACGTTCAATCTCGCGGATGGCAGACGAAATCAGCACGGCCAGGAAGTTGTCTCCGTAACCCAAGCCGTGGCAGATACCGGAAGCGATGGCATATACATTCTTGAGCACGGCGGCGAGTTCGGTACCGAAAACGTCTTCTGTTACCGAGGTTTTGATGTAGCGGCACTCGAGCAACTTAGCCATTTTGGTGGCGTGTTTGACTTCCTTGCAGCCGACCGTGAGGTAGGAGAGTTTGCCCTGGGCAACCTCTTCGGCGTGGCAGGGCCCG
>DHLU01000254.1:6371-7111 GCA_002405435.1 Flavobacteriales bacterium UBA4660 | reverse complement strand
CCCCCTCTTCGGCGTGGCAGGGCCCGCAGATGATCCCGATCTGGTCGTAGGGCACCTGCCACGTCTTGTGAAAGTATCGGGCAGGGATGCTGTCAAATTCGGTGATGATCCCCTTGATGGCCATAAAGATCACCTTCTTATCGAGCCCTTTAGGTTTGTACTTTTTCAAGGTCTGGTGAAGAAATGCCGAGGGAATGGCTGCGATGAGGTAATCGGATGCATCAATGACTTCCTGCAGGTTTCCGGTAAGGCGCAGCTTGGACACATTGAACTCAATGCTCTGGATATAATTGGGGTTGTGGCCGAACTGCATGATGTGCTCGCGGTTTTCGCGGCTGCGCATCCACCAGTGAATTTCGTCACTTTGTTTTGACAACAACTTAACAAGTGCGGTGGGCCATGATCCGCCTCCGATGACACCTATGCGGGGTTTCTTTTTCATCCGGCGCAATTTACCTCAAAGGTTATTTTTGGCGGTAAAAATTGGGTTGCCCATGAAATGGATGCTCTTTGTTGTGTGCCTTGCCGGCCTTTCGTGCAGGGTAATTCCCCAGGGGGGCATTCCGGCTTCGGGTCCTCCCCGGCTCATCGTAGGTATTACGGTAGACCAGATGCGGTATGACTTTCTGGAGAAGTACCAGGCGGATTTCGGAGACGGCGGTTTCAGGCGGCTGATGCGCGAGGGGTTTTCAGCCCGCAACCTGCACTACAATTATTTGCCGACCTACACCGGGCCGGTT
>DHLU01000254.1:610-6292 GCA_002405435.1 Flavobacteriales bacterium UBA4660 | reverse complement strand
CAGCCCGCAACCTGCACTACAATAATTTGCCGACCTACACCGGGCCGGGTCATGCAAGTATTTTCACGGGCACCACATCGGCCAATCATGGCATTGTAGCCAACGACTGGTACGACCGGCGCACAGAAGGGCTGGTGTATTGTGCGGCGGATCTGCGGGTGACCGGGGTGGGCACGGCGGCGGCGGAAGGCCAGCGCTCACCGGTACACCTGCGTTCTTCGACCCTGGGCGATGAACTCAAGCTCTTTTTCAACGAGCGCAGCAAGGTGGTAGGCATTGCGATGAAAGACCGGGGCGGCATACTACCGGCGGGGCGCACTGCGGATGCTGCCTACTGGTTTATCGGCGGGCAGGAAGGGCGCTGGGTGAGCAGTTCGTGGTACATGAGCAGGCTGCCCGGCTGGGTGAGCCAGTTCAATGACCGCAAACTGCCCGATGCCTGCCTGCGTCAGGGATGGACCCTCCTGCGCGATGAATCCGTTTACGGGGAGAGCATGGCTGACAACAATCCGCACGAGGCGCCCTTCAAAGGTCTTACCCGTCCGGTTTTCCCCTATGCGCTCGACTCCCTGCGGGCGCTTAACCTTAATTACGACCTGATTAAGGCTACGCCCTGGGGCAATACCCACACGGTTGATTTCGCCATGGCATGCATTGAAAATGAGGGGCTCGGCCGCGATGCAGATACCGATATGCTGTGCGTGAGTTTCTCATCGACAGACTACATAGGCCACCAGTTCGGCGTTCACAGCCGTGAGTTGCAGGATTGTTACCTCCGTCTTGACCTGGAACTTGCGCGCCTGATCAACTACCTTGACTCCACGATAGGCCGCGACCAATACCTGCTTTTTCTGTCTTCTGACCACGGAGGCGCACCCACCCCTTCCTATACCATGAAGCAGCAGGCTGCAGCCGGGTACTGGACGACTGACTCGCTGGTGCTGGCCGTCAACCGGCGTTTCGAAGCGCTGGACTATGCGGTGCGGGTAAAAAATTATTCCAATGACCAGTTCTTTTTCGATGCGGATACGATGCTGCACTACGGCTACAGCCATGCGTTTGCCGAAGAGGAGGCTGCGCGGGTGGCACGCGGATTTACCGGAGTGCATTCGGTATATACCCGAAGCGATATGGAGCGGGGCCTCACCCGCGAAGGCATTGCGGCGAGGGTTCAGGCCGGCTTCAACCAGCAGATGAGTGGTGACGTCATAGTCGTCACGCAGCCGGGTTGGATCAAGTATGCGATGCAGGGGACAACCCATGGTTCGCCGTGGGTGTACGATACGCATGTACCGGCACTCTTTTTCGGTTACGGCGTTACCCCGGGCGAGACGACGGCACCTTATTCCATCACAGACATTGCCCCAACGATCAGTCACCTCTGTCGCGTTCCGGTACCTAATGCGTGCACGGGAAAGCCCATTGCGGAAATTGCCCGATGATTGACTACGAAGTATCCGCAGAAAAGCCGCACAGGCATTTCATTTCCTTCAGCGCCCGGTTTGAGACCCGCCATGCACCTGCGCTGTCGCTGCGGCTTGCCGCCTGGAGACCCGGTCGCTATGAACTCGGCAATTTCTCCAGAAACATCCGCGCATGGCGCGCCCTGGGTGAAGGGGGTGAACCCCTGTCGTTTCGCAAGTCTGACAAAGACACATGGGTGATCGCGTGCGCCGGGCACAGCCGCATAACCATCACCTACCAGTACTATGCAGCGGAACTGAATGCCGGCTCTTCGTATCTCGATGAGCGGCAATTGTATATCAATCCAGTCAATTGTTTTTTCTATGATCCCGGCAACATGGCGCAACCCTATACGGTGCGGTTTATCCTGCCTGAAGATTATACACTGGTCTGCGGGCTGGAAAAAGAAGGAGACCGCACCCTGCATGCTGCAGATTTCGACCAGCTCGCCGACAGTCCTCTGATCGCCTCTGCATCGCTGCACCACCACGAATACCAGGCAGGTGATGCCGTGTTTCACCTCCATGCCCAGGGCGGATGGAACCTCGACACGGCCAGGGTGTTGAGTGATTTTACGGCATTTACGCGTGCGCAACTCGACCTGTTTGGTGACATTCCCTGCCGGCAATATGCTTTTCTGTTTCAGTTTACTCCCTACTTCATCCGACATGGCGTGGAGCACGCGACTTCAACGGTCATTGCCATGGGTCCGCTGGCCGAATTGCCGGGAGAAAAACTTTACAACGAGTTGCTGGCCATTTCGAGCCATGAGTTGTTTCATACATGGAATGTAAAATGCATCAGGCCTGTGGAGATGTTGCCGTATGACTTTTCGAAAGAAAACTATTCGGAACAGGGTTATGTGTTTGAAGGCGTAACGACCTATTACGGCGACCTGATGCTGATGCGCAGCGGTGTATGGAGCCGCGACAAATGGCTTTCGGTTTTTTCCGACGAGGTGAAAGACCATATGGAGAATCCGGGTGCGCTCAACCACAGCGTAGCGGCTTCGGGCATGGATACCTGGCTTGACGGCTATAGCCCCGGAATACCCTGGCGCAAGGTTTCTATTTATACAGAAGGTTGCCTGGCCGCATTTATGTGCGACATTATGGTGATGCGGGCCACCGGCAACCGCGCCTCACTCGATGACGTGATGCGCATACTGTACCGGTCTTTCGGACTTCAGGGGCGCGGCTATAGCGCAGCCGATTACATCGGGGCGCTCGAACAGGTGTCCGGGCACTCCTTCGGGGAATTTTACCGCGAAGTATTGTGCTGTGCAGGCAGTTATAAAAACAGGCTAGACGATTGTCTCGACTATATCGGATGCACGCTGCGCGCAGTTCCTTCGCCCAGGATGAGTGAAGCCGGCTTTGGCTTCGGCGCAGACGAATCAAATGGCCGTGTAGTGGTGACCTGGGTTGAT
The DNA here is from genome assembly GCA_002405435.1 of Flavobacteriales bacterium UBA4660. Lineage (GTDB taxonomy): Bacteria > Bacteroidota > Bacteroidia > Flavobacteriales_D > Sanyastnellaceae > UBA4660. The sequence goes on along the minus strand of DHLU01000254.1, from coordinate 3,399 downwards.
CCTGAGAGTCCGGCCGACACTGCAGGGCTTTGGATCGGCGATGAGATTACCGCAGTAAACGGCACGGCAGCCGTGGGTTCGTTTCAGCACTTGTTGGCTGTGGCTCCGGGAGAATCGGTGACCTTGACAGTCAGTAAAAAAATGCGGTTGGTGTCGCTTTTGCTTGTGCGGAGTCAGCACGTAGTGCGCTACCAGTATTCGGCGGTAAGGCAGGCGGAGATCAGCGCCACCTGCGCGCGCAACTGGTCATACTTCTGCGACCGCAAGCGGGGCTGAGCCGATGCAGGGGTGGTGGTACCGATCATTGCGACGCACGGCGAATTGTAACACCCGCCGGCACTACACGACAGTCCGAACCCCTTGCGTCAGCACCACCCCAACCGTCCGGCATGCCTACTTTTCCGTCGCCACACCGGCGGCTTCAGCCCTTGCCTTCAACAGCCGGCAGCACTATACCGGCGAAACCACAAAAAAACCTGCGCCATGACAACCATAGTGATTCACCGCGACCCGTTTTGCATTTCTACCGAAAAGGACAAACTGGACCTTGATGCCATCCACACATTCCTTTCAACCCAAGCCTATTGGTGCCTGAATATTCCAAGAGCCACGGTGCAAAAGAGCATTGATCATTCCCTTTGCTTTGGCGTTTACCACCATGAAGAACAAATTGGTTTCGCACGGGTAATCACTGACTTTTCCACCATTGCCTATTTGGGCGATGTGTACATCCTTGAATCCTACAGGGGCAGAGGACTTTCCAAATGGTTAATGGAAACGATTATGCACCATCCCGATTTACAGGGTTTACGCAGGTGGATGTTGCTGACCGGAGATGCGCATGGACTGTACCGCAAATTCGGTTGGAATGCTGTTGCAGATCCCACGCGATGGATGGAGCTCCACAATAAGGATGTTTATGCAACGTAGCCGTAAGCATCCTCTTGATGGATTTACCGGTTAAGGCTCGGCGACAGGTGCCGGCGAAATCAGAAGGGTCGTGCTACCCGCCGGTACACCGGTGGCTCTCCTGCCGTTACATTTACCTGAGTATCACCCTTGCCGCATGCGGCTGAACAGGCGGCTGAGGCGTCAATAGATGCACGCCTGGCCCTGACCGACAGGCCGCACCGAAGCGATGACATCATGACTGACCGCGGGATCGTAAAGCCGGGCAATGGCCCACGCAACGAGGTCAACGGCAGCGAGACAGCCGGCCGCAGTGCCGATGTTGTCGTGGGTTACGAGGTGACGGTCTTCTTCTACCTTGACGCCATAGGCCTTCAGTGCTTCCACTGCGGTTGGATATGTGGTAGCTGACAATCCGTTGAGGTGACCGAGTGCGGCAATCAGCAGTGCACCCGAACACATCGAACAGACAACCTGGCGTGTTGGGTTGAGCGAAAAACGCCGGAGGTAAGCCTCGTCTTTGATGAGCGTGCGCGTGCCGGGGCCGCTTCCGAAAAACACCAGGTCTGCTTCGTTACAAGCTTCGATGGTAGCGTGCATCGGCAGATCCAATCCGCTCACCGAACGGTGAGTGGCTTCGGTGCCGACGATCATCACCTGGAAATCCTTATCGCGGAATTTCACCCGGTTGAGCAGGTCCCAGGCGAGGAATACATCAATATCTGTGAATTTGTCGAAGGCTACGATTGCGGCTGTTTTCATGGCGTCAGGGAATTGGCGGCAGCCGTGTGCACGATGGCTATGCTGCTCAAGGCAGCAAAAATACAGCCGCTACCTAGAAAAGATTTTTTTTCGAGCGGGTTGCCTCTGCCCTGTTCATCCATTTCACCGGCCCGCCCGTACGTCAGCGGTTGGCTTCAGAGACCCAGTGAAACTGTCGTTCGGACAGCGGGAACTGCCTGTTTCTGCGCTGCAATAGGAGCGAGAGGGTATCGCTACGCACGATGCCCGACAGGGAGAGCGTGCTGTCATTCACTTGTGCATACCTGAGTTCAAACAAGGGGATTGTATCTGCATAACTTTTGGTGAACCGGATCACTTCAGCGGAAGTATCTGCTTCAAAAACAAAATAGCCGCGCTTGTAGCGTTGCCTCAGCAAGGTATCTGCCGGGTAGATGCTTCCGCTTCCGTCAAGGTCAAATACCACGTCCTTCCAGCGGATATTGCCTTCGCCCACCGACAGTGTATCGCCGTTTTCCACCATTTCCGTGACGTCATAGATACCGGCTTCGATGGGTTGCGACGCGGCCTGTGCCCTGTCTTCGCTGTACATAGACCATGACTGGATGAACTGGAGTACCACAAACAGCAGGATAAATGCACTCTTGAGCAGGATGCGTATGATCCGCTGCCATCTTTTCGGGAGTACGAGTTCATAGGTATTGGAGGGCGTGGTATTCCGATTGAGGACGAAAAAATTCCAAACCCTTTTGCGGTCATTCCAGGCGAGAAAAAAACAACAGAATAAGGTCTGCATTGAAAAGAGTTTGACGGGGATATCGTAGCACAGGTTGAGCACAAACACATTGGCAAAGACTCCGGCGCCGAGCAGCACACCTGCCAGCGCTGTTTTGCGGGAGAGCAAGAGCAGGCCCACGAGGGTTTCCATGACACCGGAAAATACCTGGTAGGGGGCTGAGTATCCCATAAATATCCACGATAGGCGCATGGGCAGGAGGTCACCCAGCGTGGTAGAAAGCAGGCTGAGGTTGGGAAAGGGCATTTGCAGGGCAAAAAGTTTATTAATGCCATAGAGCAGGGCGACCAAGGCCACGTGGTAGCGAACGACCACATTGAGCCCCGAGGAAAGCGTTTTATAC
>DHLU01000254.1:0-526 GCA_002405435.1 Flavobacteriales bacterium UBA4660 | reverse complement strand
TGCCATAGAGCAGGGCGACCTAGGCCACCGGGTTGCGATCGACCACATTGAGCCCCTAGGATTGCGTTTTATACGGTGACCGTCTTTTTCTGTCAATGATGGACCAGAGCAATGCGCCCGCGAGGGAGAGGATAAGCACCGTATAAAACTGGGCCCACGCATAGGAGGTATCTCCCGAACCGCCGCCATCCATGTTGAGCACTTCGGCTACATGCCACAAGTGACGGTTGCAGAGAGAGACAAACCATTCCTCCCCGATGGCATATCCATCCGACAGGAAAGAAAGCACAGGGATATAACCCAGGAAGTTCCACGGGGCGATGAAAAAGAGTAACAGGATAAAAAAGAATCGGAACGCGATATTTTTCATACCCCGAAAATAATGTACACGCGGTGATGGCCCGTATGATACCCCACCCGGAAAAATTTCATCGGCTTCGTAGCGCTGCCCGTATACCGGTCTCAGCCCTTGTATCTTTTCAGCGGTTGTCCTTTTACAGATTCGTCAAATTGACCGTGGTGGTAC
>DHLU01000133.1:4384-6526 GCA_002405435.1 Flavobacteriales bacterium UBA4660 | reverse complement strand
TTGAGAAAAAGGAGACCATGTTGTCCTTGCATTTTACGCTGGATGGTAAGGTCAGGGTGTTGTGCGACCGTTGTGGTGATGAAATTGACCAGCCCATTCACTCAGAGGAAAGGCTGTTAGTGAAGTTGGGAGACGAGACGGGCACAACAGATGATGATGTATTGGTACTGGGGCCGGCCGAGCATGAAGTGGATTTGAGTCAGTACCTTTATGAGTTTGCGCACCTTGCGCTTCCGGTTAAACATGCGCACCCCTCGCTGAGCGATTGCAACCAGCGGGTGTTGAAGGAACTGGAAGCCCTGCGGGTGGAGCACGATGCAGATTCACGGTGGGTAGCGTTGAAAAACCTCGAACACCTTGACAAAGAAACAGACGATACCGAAGAAGAATAATTTTTAATTACGACATACCATGGCACATCCCAAACACCGCATTTCACAGACCCGCCAGGCCAAGCGCAGGACCCACTACAAGTTGGAAGCGCCTAACCTGAGCACCTGCCCCTCAACCGGACAGGCCCACCTGCGTCACCATGCGCATTGGTATGAAGGTAAACTCTATTACAAGGGTAAAGTGGTGATGGAGAAGGCCTCCGCGGAGTCCTGATTCGAATCCACATGTCGAAACGGCTGACCAGCACCCCCGTGGTGCTGGTTTTTTGTTGCCTTAAAACTCCATCAGCTGACATTGTCACAGAAGCCTTCGCACAGCACAACGGGCGCCTCCCCAGCGACACGGGCCGCATTGCTGCTCAGAAATCGAGGTTGAGCGAGAGGTAAAACACCCTGGGCAATACGCGGCCATCATCTATCCCCCAAGCCCAGTCTGCCCGCATGAAATAGCCGAGCACCCGCGAACGCACACCGAACCCATAGCCATAAATCACCGGCTCCCGGTTGTTGTTAATAGTCACCGTTACCGGATTGACGGTGACGCTCTGCGCATTGAGCATGTTTTCATCCGAATAGGGATTCGGGCCTGTCCAGGCCGTGCCGGCATCGAAGAACGAAATCATCTGAAAATGCTGCAGGAAATCGCTTTTTATGGGTGACCTCAGGAAATACCGGAACACGGGCCAGCGCAATTCGGCGTTGGCAAAAGCTACACTGTTTCCGTTGCGGGCATTGACGTAAAAACCGCGCATGGGCGTGGCCAGTGCCTGAAACCAGTAATTCTGGTTGGTGGCTATGGGCATGGAGTTGTCTACCCGCTGAAACATCCAGTTGTCTTCACCGCCAAGGAAGTGCACCAGCTTGTACTGGCCGAATGACGTTGATCCTGCCACGCGAAAGGCTGCGATAAGGTCTCTGTGTATTTTTTTGTAATGCCGGAAGTCGAATCCTAACACATTAAAATCCGTTCGCTCGTCGTACTTGTCGGGCTGCCGGTAAGACTCTGCCCACAATTTGTATCGTGTGCCGTTGAAGAGGTTGAGGCCGCGCGAGCGGGTATTGTCAAACACATACTCCACGCGCCCACCAACATTGTGCTCGTTGAAGTTGGGCGTTTCCAGGCTGATGGGATCGACCGACTGGCGGATGAAACGGTCGTAGCGGTACACGGCATTGATACGCAAACTCGCCAATTCGTTAAAAGGAATCTTCCACTGGTACTGAAAACTGTGCGTGTGCGATTTGAACACATCCACATCCGTCGCCATCTGCTGCGATTGCCGGAAGAAGGTCAGTTTTTTGTCCACCTTGCCGCGCAGGTTTTCAAAACTGATTCCGTAGTCGTTGTTCTCAAGGTTGACAGACAGGCGAAATCCACCGACAATCTTATAGTCTTCAAACAGGTCAGACATACCTAACTTGATGAGTCCCGACACACCGGGAAGCACACTGGTTGGACCGGTAAAATTTTGGTAGAATGGACTGGCAAAGCTGTTATCAACCTGCGTCAGCACATAGTCTGTAGCAAAATTGAGCCGGTAGCGGCGCGATTTCGGCATAATGAAACGGGCGACACCGGTCGTGTCGCCCGTTGGTTTTCCGATTTCCTGAATCCTCACCGACTCCTTCTCATGGGTGTAATCCTTGCGCTCGTCCTCAAACACATAATTGTTGATGTCGATGTTACCTCTGTTGGTGGTATCGGGCTGTATGATTATCGTTTCATCCGATAATTCGGGCCAGCTTCCTC
>DHLU01000133.1:3629-4258 GCA_002405435.1 Flavobacteriales bacterium UBA4660 | reverse complement strand
GGCTGTATGATTATCTTTTCATCCGATAATTCGGGCCTCCTTCCTGATTCGCGGTTACCGGAGCCGGAGAGTTTCACTGCAAAGTCGGCGGCGGCCGAGCCGGAGTAGAAGAGTTGTCGATTCCGGGTATTGAATGAGAGGGTGTATTTGCCGGTAGCGGCACTAAACTCATAGGACTCAGGGCTGCGGGCAAAAGAAGACAGGGGTTGTGTAGTAGTAAAGTACCGGTAATGGATGGCAGTATCTATAGTGAGGATGGCGCTGTCGCGCGATGCGAGGTAACGGTTGTAGATGCCCCCGGTCTCTGCGAGATAGGTATAGTGCGTAGCATCATATTCGGCGGGCATTTTCTCGTCAAAGGGTGTTGAGGTGACGCGTTCGAGTACCTCCGAGCGGTTAACAAGGTCGTAGATGAATATGTCTTTGGTCAGCGGGAAGACCTGATTGGGCAACTTGATACGCAGGGTGTCATCGGGCCGATTGGAAGCGAAGATGATCGCATTGCCATTGCGGATAAAACGCGCATCGACGTCGTCGTAGATATCGAAGGTTAGTTGCTCCTGATTATTGCCGATTACCTGGTAGAGAAACAGATCGGTTTTTCCTTCCTTGACCCAGGTGAATGCCAT
>DHLU01000133.1:2124-3523 GCA_002405435.1 Flavobacteriales bacterium UBA4660 | reverse complement strand
GTTTTTCCTTCCTTGACCCCGGTGAATGCCATGCGTTTTCCGTCTGGACTGTAACTGAGGTTGACAACCTTATCGATCCTAAACAATTCCTTTTCGTTCTTCTTTTGTTCGTCAACATTAAAATTGCCGATCCATGCCCTGCCCTTCTGCTCAAAACTGTAGGTAAGCACCTTACTACTCGGATGCCAGGCCAGCACCGGAAAGCTGTGGTCGGGAATGCGGTCAAGTTTATGTTCACGCTTGAGGATTTTCCTGCGGCGGTCTTTGGCCTTATCGTAAAGCCAGATTTTATACTGTCCAAATTCGTGCGTGACGAAGGCAACATAGTTTCCGTCGGGCGATTCCTTAAACTGGGAATACCGGTATTTGGGCTTAAACCTGACGGGCAGGTCACCCATATGCCGGGCGCGTTTTTTCCAGTCTCTGATATCGGCGCGTTTGCCGTCAGGCCGCGGACCCAGATCGGCGCCAGGCAGGGTGAGGCCGGCTGCAGGCACATCATACTGCTGCCGGTAGTATTCGATAAAATCCCTTGCAAGTGCATCGAGTGATACACCGAGTACGAAGAGAAAGCCACTATCCACACTGCGGCTCATCTTTGTCATGTAGAGAATATTCGGAATTACACCTTCACCGTAGATATCGGTGATATAGCGCCAGAAGGCGTGTCCTGCCCACCGGGCCTGGTCACCTGAAAACCGGTTGAGTGATTTGAATTTTCCGTCGGCAATCAGGTCGCGCATAAAATTTTCGGTCTGTTCGTTCCAGCGCTGTGCCGATAGTGAAATCAGACCCTCTTCGTACCAACCCGGCACCGATAGCATGGTCGAATTGCGAATCACATCTTTCCAGTCACCCCCATACATGAGCTGAGAAAACACGATGCGCGCGAGGTTAGTGCGCACCTGTGCCTCTCGCATGGCATGGTCTGCTTCATAGTATACAAACATCTTGTTGCCCAGTATGCGGGCAGTGCCTCCGATAGCAAACTGGTCATCATCGGTAATGCCGAGGTTGCTCTGCCTGTATTCGGTTTGCTTCTGGTAGGTAAGCACCTGGATAGTTTCCTCAAGGGAGTAGTCAAAAAACTTCTCGACTTCCGGCAGGTTCTGGCGGATGCTCAGCACGACGTACTCGGCCAGGTCTTGTCCGCCCTGATAGAAATACACATGAAAGCGGTCAGCAGGGAGATAGTACCAGTCAAATTCCTGGTATTGCACCCTGTTCTTTCCGAATTCCATATTGGAACCCGAATAAAACTGACCCCGCAAGCCGGTAAGGCCAGCGAAAGCCGATAGTGCAAGAAGTAGACACCTGCGCATCTGTAGAATGAATTCCGCTAAATTAACCATGAATAAGGCGAGATATTGCCTGATTTTCGGGGGGGGGGGGGGGGGGG
>DHLU01000133.1:0-2012 GCA_002405435.1 Flavobacteriales bacterium UBA4660 | reverse complement strand
TACCTTTGCCCCCCAAACACAGGCCATGCTTACCGTACACACATTCACCTTCGGACCCTTCCAGGAAAATACCTACGTTGTCAGTGCCCCCGGCGGGCAATGCCTGGTTATAGATCCGGGCATGAGCGACCGGGCTGAATGCACTGAATTTTCTGCCTTCCTCGAAGCTGAACAGTTGCATCCCGTTCAGCTCATCAACACGCATTGTCACATTGACCATGTGCTCGGCAATTATTACGTATTTGAACGTTATGGGCTCTCGCCCTGCGCGCATGTCCTTGAGCGCGCCACGCTGGCCCGCGGTGAACAATCGGCCCAGTTGTTTGGACTGAATTACCAGCCGTCGCCGGATATCACCACGCTGCTCGATGAACCCGGGTCTGTTGCACTGGAAGAAAACCGGCTTGACATCCTTTTTGTTCCCGGGCACGCACCGGGCCATATCGCCCTGGTTTACCCCGAAGGAGCATGGGTAATCGGCGGAGATGTGCTCTTCCGCAACAGCGTGGGTCGTGTCGACCTGCCGGGTTGTGATGCAAAAGCCCTGGTGGACTCCATTCAGCAGAAATTCTATCGCCTGCCCGGTGACTACACCGTCTATCCAGGCCACGGACCCGTGACGACCATCGGCGAGGAAAAGTCGGGCAATGCCTTTGTGAGGGAAAACAGCCAATACCTCATCGCATGAAAACGATTGCGAAGTCTTCGGTAAGTTGCGGGTGGATTGACCGGTACATCGCCCTGGCGCCGGAATCTGACCTGCTGACAGCGCTGGAGTGCGGTGCCGCCGACATCAACAACCTTTTTCATGGCTTGTCTGAGTCGGAGTTGCATGCCCGCTACCAGCCAGAGAAATGGTCGCCGCTGGAAATCCTTGCGCACCTGACTGAGAGCGAACTGGTATTCAGCTACCGGGCGCTGCGGTTTTCACGAAAAGACCCTACGCCACTTCCGTCTTATGATGAAAATGCATATGCGGCCGTTACGCGCGGTAACCTTCCCGGCCTGCCGGCGCTGCTGGCAGCGTACCGCTGCCGCCGGGAAAGTACCCTGCTGCTGTTTGGCAGCATGACCGATGATATGCTGGATTTTACGGGAATTTCAAACGGTGTGAAGATGAGTGCGCGCTGCCTGGGGTTTGCCATTGCAGGCCATGACAGGCACCATGCCGCTGTCATCAGGGAGCGCTACCTCTCGGCGGCTGGCCCTTCCGCAGGGTAAAACTGAAAACCGAGCCCTGGCCTTCTTTGCTCTGCACCTGAATGGACTGCCCGTGCCCTTCGATAATGTGTTTGCAGATGGCCAGACCCAGTCCAGATCCGCCCTCATTGCGTGAACGGCTTTTGTCGACGCGGTAAAACCTCTCGAAAATGCGCGGGAGATGCTCCCTGGAGATGCCGATGCCGTTGTCGGCGACTTCGATGAGTATGTTTTCATCAAGGTCGAAGAAGGAGACCGTGGTCTTTCCGCCCGGCTTCGAGTAGGTGATGCTGTTTTGAATGAGGTTGGTGAGCACCTGCTCGATTTGCAGGTAATCACCCTCTACATACACCGACCCGTCGGCATTTACTTCGAGTGCAACATCGGCTTTCACCGCCTGCGGTTCGCTGAGTTCGATGGTCCGGCGGGTGAGTTCAGCGATGTCAAAAGACTGTAGCCTGAGGTTGAGCGAACCGGCTTCTGCACGGGAGATCAGGTCGAGGTCTTTGATGAGTTCTGCCATTCTTTCCGTGTTTCTGGCTGCCTTGAGCAAAAAGCTTCGTGCGGTTTCCCTGTCTAAATTTTCATTTTCAATCAGCGTATCGATATACCCCTGAATATTAAAAACCGGTGTTTTGAGTTCATGGGCCAGGTTTCCGGCAAACTCCCTTCTGAACGTTTCGTTTTCCCTGAGGGTTTTGATTTCTTCTATCTTGCCCTTGGCCCAGTCCATCACGTCAACGTTGGCCATGCCAAGGGGGTAACGAGCTGCCGGTATTTTTTACTTTCCTGCACTGCTGAGCGAGTGAATG
>DHLU01000083.1:10820-11075 GCA_002405435.1 Flavobacteriales bacterium UBA4660 | reverse complement strand
GCGTAAGGAAGCCCCAAGTGTACCCATAAAAAGGTCATCCCACGTGTTGTTGTCATAGTCAAGGAAAAGCTCTCCCCAGGTAGACGTGGTGAGATCATATTCGTACAGTCCGGCTTCAACGGCTACATCGTCGAAAGTGCCGTCGCCCTGGTTTTGCAGCAATACGTTCTCTGAATAGGTGTTGGTCACGAGAATGTCGAAATCGCTGTCGTGGTCGTAATCTTCCACAGTGATGGACATAGCCTCAATGTAAAC
>DHLU01000083.1:6968-10605 GCA_002405435.1 Flavobacteriales bacterium UBA4660 | reverse complement strand
GTGCCGTCGCCGTTGTTGTGGTAGAGAAAGTTGGGATAGACAATTTTGTCATTGATGATGTAGAGATCAGGCCATCCGTCGGCATCGTAATCAAAGAAGGTGGGCATAAAGGAAGCTTGAACGGTGTAGGGAATACCCACCGCTGCGGTAGCTTCCGTGAATGTCCCGTTTCCGTTGTTGCGGTAATACCGGTTGGCAAACAACGCACCCGAATCAATGATATGGTTATGGTATTTACAGATAAATAAATCCAGGTCTCCATCGCGGTCAACGTCACATGCGGCAGCACCCATTTGCCTGGCTGACTCGGCAATCAGTCCGGCGGAGGCGGTAACCTCGGTGAAGGTCAGGTTACCCTCGTTGCGGTAAAGCCGCACCGGAGCCATCGAGTATGACAGAAAAAAGTCCTTATCTCCATCGTTATCGTAGTCAAACCACAGGGGCATTTTCCCGTCTGTATTGGTAGGCAGCGCAGGATCAAACGCGAGGGCAACGTTTTGGTAAGTTCCGTTGTAATTCTTTAGAAAGCGAACGGCTGCGTTGCGCTGCACATAGGTGAGGTCGTCCCATCCGTCATCATCAAAGTCAACGAAGGCACAACCATTTCCGTGGAAGGGATTTGATGAGGTAAAGTTGATGCTATTGGCTGCCGAAACGTTGACAAACTGGCCCAACAATCCTACCCCGGCACACAGGGTAACCAACAGCATGACGAATTTTTTCATAGTTGATTTTGGTGGTTCAGGAGCACCCCTGACTTAGCCATGCAAAGCTATGAAAGTTCAGGGCGAAATCAGCGCTTCACCTGCTTTCAGCAACTATGCGTAATAAATTGACAAACAAATGATTGACTGAGGGATTTTCGAGGCAACTCAGGGCGGTGTTTTACGTCTGAGTGCGCCCGGAACACACCCTACCCGAAAGGCATATTCAAGGGGTGCGGCTGGATTAAAGAAACGGCCGCCGGGGGCATTGAATTGAAAGAATGAGGTGTAGTGTGTCGCAGTGAGGTTGTTGATGAAGAGCGCAAACTGCCATGAGGCTCCGCGGCGGTTTTCCACCCTGAACTGGGCTGAAGCGTTGAGGAGATGCCTTGCCGGCGCCCACGCACTGTTGCTGTTGTCGAGCGGTACCTTGTCCTGCCAGAAGTGGTTCAGCGCGAGGTCCCATTGCCCGCCTATCGTCAGACTGACTCCCGAGTTGACAGTTGAGCGGGGAATACCCGGCATTTGAGCGCCGCTGAAGTCCTGGTCTTCGTCATGGAAATCGTCGAGCCCAAAGGCATACACGGTGCCTGCAGCCCACAGGTTTAGCACCTGCTGGTTATGTCCTGCGCGCACCGATTTCCGCACCCTCCATTCAAGTCCATCCTGATTCAGCCGTCCGTTATTGATAAAGCGTGTATAGGTTTCGTCCGATCCCGGCACGCTGTCAAGATTGGCCGTAATGGCGTTTGAGGTGCGCTGGGAAAAAACGGAGGCTTCAGCCTGCAGACTTGCTGCGGGCCATGCGCATTTAATTCCGGCCTCCCGGTTGCGTGAAGTTTCAGGATCCAGTCCGGGACTGATGCTGCGGGTCACCGGATCTATAGTTTCAAAAACATTGGGGGTGGAATTGCCCGATCCGAGGCTGGCAAACACAAATACAGCGGGCATCACGCGCCAGCCGACGGAAAGCCTCGGCAGTAAATTACCCCGCCAGGCAAAGGCCGTGTCGGTTGCGGCCTGGTTGGGAATTTCTCCAATGACTTGCTGGCTGTGCAGGTTGATGCTGGTGCCGGCATACAAATTCAACCGTTCAAGAAACCAATAGTCAACGGCAGCGGCGGCCAGCGAAGTGTTGAATACGATGTCGTAACGGTACTTCAGGGGGCCGGGTGTACCCAACGCATTGACAAATTCACTGATGCTGTAATCTTCCCATTGCCATTCGGCTGCCCCGATGAAAGCCGCGCTGTGCTGTCCGGCGGTCATGTGAAGTTTGTACTGAGAACGCAAACCGGCTCCGGGTGCGTCTTCTTCCTTGAAACCCTGGTTAAAAGCAGAGTTTCCGTACGGATTCACCTTGCGCGTAGCATAACCATAGCATGCTGTTTGCCAGTGCTGGCTAAACCTGCTGCCCTCCTTCACCCAGTCGTGGCGGATACCGCTCATCATACGCCTGCGGTCTACATGGGCGTTGTGGGAGACGGCATAGGGATTGGCGCTGCGTGGGTCCTGTTCCGCCTGCGCAGCCGTGAGTCCGCCCGGTAAATCCCAGTCGCCGGCGTACCACAACCCAAAACCAAACAGCCGGTGGTGCCGGTTGAGGCGGTGATTCACACTGACCAGCATCTGCTCTTTCTGGTTGCGCTCGTGTGCGCGGTAACCTGGATTGTCTGCCTGAATAACCGATACCCGTACACTTCCCCTTTTGTAGCCGAAAGATGTAACGGCCACCAGGCGCAGGAGCCCTTCACGGCCCGCCTGAACACTGACTTGCGGCAGGGTTGTTTCTTCCTGCGGCTGCATCATTCGGAAATGAAGCACCCCCCCGTTGGTGCTGCCATAGAGGCTTCCCGCAGGGCCCCGTATGATTTCAATATCGGCCACATCGGCAGCGTCAGCAAGTTCAAGCGGGGTCTGACCGTCAGGACCCGTAAAGGGAAAGCCCTCGACATACATTTTGATGTTGCGCACCGCGAAGGGAGACCTGAACGCACTGCCCCGTATGCTGAGGCGGTGGCTGCCTCCATTGCCCCGGCTGTCCATGACGACCCCGGGGACTGCGTTGAGCGCAGGCAATAGCGAATAGCCATCTGTGCGCCTGATATCGTTGCGGCCCACGGTAGCAACAGGCGCAGCCGTGCTTTGCCAGTTTCGCTCCTGCGCATACGCGGTGACCTCGGCCGGTGGGTAGAGGTCCGGATTGAGGCTGACACAACAACGGCCGGGCGCTGACCACGCAAGGGAAGCGAAGTAGCCCGCACCCGCAAAATGAAGCGCGCGGCCTTCCGGAGCAGCGGGAAGCACCACCTGCCCGAAGTCATCCGGGCCGGCCGACCAGCGCGCATCAAGTGAGTCAAGCACGTATCCATACGTCACGGGCCGGCCGGACTGGCAATCGGTGAGGACCACCACCACGCTGTCCTGCCCAAAAAGCGGGCTGGCGGGAAGCACGCAGGCGAATAAACACAGGCACCAAAAATCACATCGGATTATTCGCTTCATTTGCCTCAAAGAAAAGGACAACGTGAGCCAGGTTCAAAATGCCGCAGGAACAGTCACTGAAATGGCACTGCAGCAACCGCCTGTAATACTGCACGCAACGGGCGCACTGCTCACTGCTGACCGCAATACCCTCGTGATCGCTGATGTGCACGCGGGTAAGGCTACGCACTTCGACACCGAAGGCATCGCCATCCACCGCAGGGTGGAGCAGGAGAATTATTGGAATCTCTCCGCGGTGCTTGCCGGCATTTCCTGCCATGAAATTATTTTTCTCGGCGACCTGTTTCACAGCCGCATGAATGCCGAGTGGATGAGGCTGATTGATTTTCTCGAGCAGTTTCCCAACCTGCGGCGCATGCTGATAACGGGAAACCACGACCAACTGGATCAACGCCATTACAGCGAGGCCGGTTTCGAAGTTCACGACG
>DHLU01000083.1:5553-6791 GCA_002405435.1 Flavobacteriales bacterium UBA4660 | reverse complement strand
CTTCACCTTACGCACCACCCATGTGATCCTCCTGAAGGGTTGTTTAATGTATGCGGACACCTGCACCCCGCGGTGCGGCTTTCATCTGCCATTCTTCCCGGACTCCGCCTGAGTTGCTTTCACCTCAGCGCCAACCGGCTCGTTCTTCCCGCCTTCGGAAGTTTTACGGGACATTCCACGGCGCGCACTGCACCGGGTGATGTCCTTTTTGCTCAGGTAAACGGCGGGCTGATAAAAATACCCCGGTGACCCCGGCGCGCAGCACCTAATGATGGTAGTCGTGGTGGCAAAAAAATGCTTACGCTGAGGCTGGCCCTTTGTGCCATGTTGTAACTTGCACGGAAAATGGTTGCCATGAAAATTTCTCTCGCCCTTGCCTGTGGCATGTTGTTTACGCAACTCAACGGGCAAAGCACCCTGCGCGTTTTTTTCGCAGGGAATGAAATGACACAGGCCTTCAATATTCCCTCGCTGGTGCAGCAACTGGCGGCTTCCAAGGGAGATTCGCTCTACTGGCAGCGCAGCACCCCGCCCGGGGGTACACTTACTGCACACACGACCAATACCCAGACCTTGGGCTACCTGGAAATCGAACAATGGGATGTGGTGGTATTTCAGGAGCATCCCGCCTGGCTCGGGCTTTCGGATGAGGTTTTTCTTCAGGAGTCAATGCCGTCTGCGGAGGACCTGTGCCAATACACCCGGGGGTTTCATCCCTGCGTGAAACCGGCATTTTTTCTCCCCTGGGGTGCTAAAAACGGAGATACGGAGAATTGCGATGAATTTGAATGGGTATGCACCTATGCCGGACTTCAGGATTCCCTAACCGCCCGCACCCGGCAGTTGGCGTTGCACAATGATGCCTGGGTCATTCCGGTGGGAGAGTCGTGGCGCAACGCACTGAACTTCGGAGATGGCAGCATCAACCTTTATGGCGATCTGCCTCTCGTATCTACCCTGCACGGCAGCTACCTCGCTGCCTGTACTTTCTACCGGACACTATACGGCAGCCTGAGTTTAGGGGGCTGGCACCCGGAAGGAATCTCTGCGTTGGAGGCTGAATTCCTGCAGACCATCGCCGACGGAACGGTGGGCCTCAACGAGGCATTGTGGAACCTAAAGCCCGTGGTCTGGGCTGACCTGTTGTTTGACCAGGCTGGCATTTTCACCACCATCTCCCTCGATGCTTCTGCAGTAGTAGATTCTGTGGTAGTAACCAGCGGCATCGGCCAACAGAC
>DHLU01000083.1:0-5305 GCA_002405435.1 Flavobacteriales bacterium UBA4660 | reverse complement strand
CTTGGGGAGATCGACAGCGTGTTTATCGAAGGGGAGACCGCTGTACAGATCAGGAATGCGCCAGGGGCCTTGGTGTACCCGAACCCTGGCAATGGCCTGTTTACCGTTGTGCTGCCCGGTGATGGCCCGTGGCAGCTTTCGGTCATCGACTTGCAGGGTCGCATCATCATGCAGCACACACGCCAGGGTTTAGGCGGAACGCTGGACCTCACGGCAATGCCTGAAGGGGTCTATCTGCTGCGTGTGACAGGGGGAAACAGAACATACCACCACCGGATTCAGCGAATCAGGTAGGAAAAGCCTTCGGGGCACCGCAAGCAAAGTGCTGGCCGGCCAGGGAAGAATGTTACGGAATAATGTTCACACTCAGGTTGCCGCTGAAGGGCACCTCGAAACCTACCAGAGAACCATTGTAAAAGCGCTTTAGCACCAGATTGAACTGAACCGATTCGGTGCCGCCCAGCAAGGCCGGAGCGATGGAAACCACACCATCCACAGGCATATAGGTAACAAGGGTGTCAATGGGGTCGTTGTAGTTGATTTCCTCCACAAGGATCTCCAGATCGTCATCGTCTTCTACATAGAACACCCCTTTGGTGACAGAGTCAACTTCCAGCCGCATGTTGAGGTTGTGGGTAAGCAATTCGCCTTCCAGGGAGGTTTCGGCTGAGATGTAATAACGCCTCGAGAGCGGATTGGCGGTATCGGGTACGATGTAGTGGGCGCCAAGCAAAGGGTATTCACTGCCCAGCCAGTTCATCACGCCGCAGTTGCACATATATACCGGATTGACGAATTCGTCAGATTTTTTGCAGCCGGCAACCAGCACAATCGCTGCGATGCCTGCCAAAAGGATGAAACCAGTCTTTTTCATGATAGGGGTCAAGCAAAAACCTCGGCGAAGGTAGCACTTAACGGGTAAAGTCCGCATAGAGCAGGTACTTCTTCCTCATTTCACGGTATGAGGAGAGACCTGCCTGCCACGACGCACGGATCTCAGACGCACTTACCCCTGCCTCGAGTTGCATGCGCAGCTGGTCTGTGCCTGCAAGCAGATCGAAAAACTTCGGGGTGTTTGCAGCGCTCCCCGTGAAGAACCCATCTTTATTCTCAGATGCCTTGTAAAGTCCGGTCAGCCACTCCAGGTTGATTTCCCGGGCATTGAGAGAATAGAACTCCCCGAATGCGGCCCTGTTATGGCCCTGACAGACCTTGCCTTCATGCGGCGGATCCATGGCTACGCCCGGAATGTCTGTGGGTGTGAATGTGTAGCTGCCAGTGGTATTGCCCGGATAGCCGATGCACATAAAGGGTATATCGGTGCCTCTTCCCACACTCACCACTGTGCCTTCAAACCAGCAGAGAGAAGGGTAGAGGTAGATGGCTGACATTGTCTGCAGGTTGGGTGAAGGTGCCACGGGCAGTTCATAAACCACATCATGATCGTAGTTAAGGCAGGGTACCACCACCAGCGGGCATTGGATACCGTTTTTCAGCCAGCCTTCTCCATTGATCATGCGGGCCATTTCTCCGAGGGTACATCCGTGTACCAATGGTATCGGATGCATGCCGACAAAGGAGGTAAAGGCAGGATCCAGCACCGGACCGTCTACATAGAATCCATTGGGATTGGGCCGGTCAAGCACGATAAGTTGTTTCTTGTTTTCCGCACACGCTTCCATGACGAAATGCAGCGAACTCAGGTAGGTGTAAAAACGGGTTCCAACGTCCTGGATATCAAAAAGCACCACGTCGGAGCCCTGCAGCATGATGGGCGTGGGCTTTTTTGTCTTGCCATAGATGGAGTATACCGGCAGACCGGTTTTCTTATCGTGGCTGTTGGCGATGGTCTCACCGGCGCCGGCATCGCCCCTGAAGCCATGTTCGGGCGCAAAAATGGCCGTCACCTGAATGCCGCGTGCGAGGAGCGTATCCACCAGGTGGGCCTGCGCGACCCTGGAGGTTTGGTTGGCCACGATGGCCACCTTCCGGTTTTTGATCAGGGGCAGGTACTGGTCGAAGCGGGCAGCGCCTGTAACGACGGCCCTGCCTCCTGTTTTGTCAATGCGCTGCAGGGTAGAGGGCTGGCCGCAGGCAACCGGTATCCAGCTCAAAAACAACAGTAACAGGGGAATGGGTCTTGCCATCTGGGTGCAAAGATGCAGGAGGACGGCAAGTTTCTGGCCTGAACGTCCGGAATCCTCCGGGCGGGGTAGGCAGTTATTTTAGCACGCCACGAAAACAGACCAGAGTACAGATGAATTTACCCGGATTTATCGCGCGCAAAATGCTGCAGTCCGACGCCCGAAAGAGCATCTCGAGGCCGATCGTACGCATCGCGGTGACCGTTATTGCCGTCGGAATGGCGCTCATGCTGTTGAGCGTGGCCGTAGTTAAAGGTTTTCAGGAAGAAATCCGCGATAAGGTTATCGGATTTGGCTCACATTTTCAGGTGATCGCCAACGAACGCGACAATACGCGTGATACGGGGCGTATGCGCATAGAACCAGCGCTGCTTGATTCCCTGCGCACGTTGGAGGGGGTGCGGCATGTTCAGGTCTTTGCGGCCAGGCCGGGCATCATGGAAACCCGCGACGGCTTGCAGGGCGTCATCATCAAGGGGGTGGACGCAGGTTACGACTGGTCGTTTTTTGACGATAAACTCCTTGCAGGAAAGCCTATAGCACCTCAGCCGGCAGTCAAGTCCCTGGTTGAGCCGGAAGAAGACGACCTCTCGGATATTGTGATTTCCGGATACCAGGCCCGCAGGCTCAAGCTCAGCACAGGCGACCGGCTCAGCCTGTATTATGTCAACAGTGAATCGGATGCGCGTCAGCGGAATTATCGTGTAGCAGGCATTTATGAAACCGGCCTGGAAGAGTACGACCGGCAGTATGTGTTTGTGGACATTGCCGATGTGCAGCGCCTGAGCAACTGGGGTATCCAGACTTTTCTTCGGTGCGATACAGCCGCAGTGCAGGGCAAACTCGTGGTTGAGGCTATGGCCTACAGCGGAGACGGACGCTACCGCTATGAGTGGTCAGACAGCAGCCTCAGCGGACCGGGCCCGCATATGCTTGATTCCGAAAAAGGATTCGCCCTGTGGGTCACCGCGAAAGACCGTTCCGAAACCCTTCCAGACACGGCATGGCTTGACGTAATGGTGGCGGGAAGTGGCGCGGGCAAGCGTTTTGAATGGAAGCAATACGCAGCTGGAGGCAGCCAGCGGTTCTATTGCGGCGGTTATGAGGTACTGATCGACAAATGGGAAAACCTGACGGCCATGGACGACAAATTGTTCTACGCTATACCGTTTTACCTGCAGGCTGTGAGCATCACACAGCGTTCGCCCGAAATTTTTGCATGGCTCGAGATGCTCGATATCAATGTCTGGATCATCATGATCCTGATGGTATTCATCTCTATTGTCAATATGACCAGTGCCCTGTTGATCATCATTCTGGAAAGACAACGTATGATTGGCACACTGAAGGCCCTGGGCATTCAGAACCGCGCGGTGGTAAGAATCTTTCTTATCAATGCCGGCTATATCATCAGCCGGGGTATGCTGTGGGGAAATGCCATTGCGCTTGTGCTGGCAGGCGTTCAGTCGCGTTTCAGCCTGATTTCACTTCCTGCGGAGACCTACTACCTCGACCATGTGCCGGTCAAATTCGATTGGGTGAATTTCGGAGTGCTCAACCTGTTGACGATCTGCTGCTGTCTGCTCTTTCTTATTCTCCCTGCCTGGTATGCCACGCGCATCAGGCCAATCCGCGCTATCCGTTTCGCCTGAGCCCGCTTTCGCACTTACGTTTCCGCATCTCCTGCCAGTTGAGGCCCGGCAGGCGAGAGTTTCACCACCCGCATATCCAACGCCTGCTCGGGTATCAGGTCAATGATGGACTGGACAACAGGGCTGGAGGGGATGGGTTGCAGCAAGTCGCGCAACTGTTCGGCACCGGAAGGAGTTTCACAGGTAAATCCGAAGCCTGCGAGTTGTCCTTGTTCGATCAGCACAAAAGAATACTCATCCTGCGACCGTCCCCGGCCGTGAAGCACAAAAGATGGTTCATCCGACCTGATGTTCATAACGGCTTCAGCGATGCGGGCGTTGTGAACATCGGGCGCCGGCAGTCCGGCACCGGGGGGCAAAAAACCAGACAGGTGAAGATCAAGTTCCCAGCGCTGCGCGAAAGCGAGCAGCCAGTTACGCGCCCTGAAGGCTGAATGAAATGTACGCAATGGCGCTACGGTTTTGCTCACCGGATTTACGGCGAGCCGCTCATACCCGCGTTGGTCGGTATAGCGGAAAATGCCCCAGGCAGCAGGACGATGTTTCTGGGCGCGGTTGTAGGGCGGCCAGTATTTTCTGATTTCCGCATCTTCCAACAGCAACGCAATCAGTTCGGTTCCGGTCAGCGTAAAGGAGATATCGCATACCTCGCGCATAAATCCATGGAGTTTCTCGGCGGTGCGGTCGGTTGAAAAATGCTGCTTCACCCGGCTTCTGATGTTTCTTGCCTTGCCGATGTAAAGCGGTTTCCCCTTTGTATCGAGCAGGTAATAAACACCGGGCTTGTCAGGAAGCCCCTGAAAGGTGGCAGATTCAAGCTGGTTGGGCAGATAAGATTCCGGGTTGCCCCTTTTGATCAGCGCACGTACTTCTGCACCGCCCAACTGAAAGACGCACGACTTGAGGAGCTCAAGCGTTGCGGCTGCATCTCCGTATGCCCGGTGCGGCGCGGTGTTTCGAATACCCATATGGGTGCACAACTGCGACAACGAATAACTGCGAAGACCCGGATAGGCTTTGCGTGCAAGCCGCACGCTGCAAAGTTTCTTCGGATCCCACGCGTAGCCGCAGGCCTGAAACTGGCTGCGGATAAAAGAAAAGTCAAAATTGACATTGTGCGCTACGAACACGGTGTCGCGAAGCATCTCATAGACCTCTTCGGCCACATCTTCAAAGGACGGAGCGTCGGCCAGCATGTCGGCGGTTATTCCGGTCAGGGCAGAGATGAAGGTCGGAATTTCACGGCCCGGATTGATCAGGCTGTGCCAGCGCCTTAACTCACGTTCACCATCCCAGACAATAATGGCAAGTTCGGTGATGCCGTTTCCTGCCGGTTGTGCGCCGGTCGTTTCAATATCGGTTACCGCAAAAAGCATGCTCGGTAAAGGTATTCAAAAGCATTGACGCCGGAGTCTTGTCGTAACCAAATGGGCCAAGCAAGGCATAGTCGATCTATGGTCTATGAAAATAGAATGTTGGCTGATTCTACTGAAGTTGGCAGTGCTCTGG
>DHLU01000121.1 GCA_002405435.1 Flavobacteriales bacterium UBA4660 | reverse complement strand
CTACATGGGCAAAAAAACCTCCGGGGTCAATATCTACAAGTTTAGGGTGGTCATAGATACCGAAGAAGACGTCTTCCGCGATATCGAGGTGGAAACGCAGTCAACCTTTGAAGAATTTCACAATGCCATTCTCGATGCCTTCGACTTTGAAACCGGCGAAATGGCTTCCTTTTTCATGAGCAATGAGTCGTGGGAAAAGGGACTTGAAATTCCGCTGATGGTAATGGAATCGCGCGAGGGGAGCAAGTCGGCCGTTTCGATGAAAAATACCCGGCTCGAGGAAATGGTTTCGCGTCCGGGTGAAAAGGTACTTTACGTGTATGACTTTCTGCGCATGTGGTGCTTCTATATCGAGCTCGTTGAGATCAAGAAAGACAAGCCTTCTACCATATACCCCCGTGTCGCCATGGCCTTCGGCGAACCGCCTTCTCAGGATTCCAAGGAAATGGACCTGTACGGAGAGGAGTTTTCACAGGACGAATTTGACGCGTTGAATGAGGGAGACGACGACCGTGATGAAGAAGACGAATTCGGCAGCAGCGAGGAATACTTTGATGAAGACGAATTCGGAGGCTCATACCGCTCGGGAGACGATTTCTAATTCCCTGCGTATTGTCAACTGCCGGTCAGCTCCCAGTCGCCGTGGTCGTGCTCGGCCCAACTGCCTCCGGCAAGACCCGGTTGTCGGTTGCACTGGCTGAACAACTGCACACCGGTATCGTGTCGTATGATTCGCGGCAGTTTTTTGAAGAGATGCGCATCGGTGTGGCCAGACCCACCGACGAAGAACTCAGTCGTGTACCCCACCATTTTATCGCCTGCCGCTCGGTGCACGATGGCTTCAGCGCGGGCATGTATGCCGAAGCAGCGCGGCCGGTGCTGCATCGCCTGCTGCAGCAACATGGTGCGGCCGTGGTTACCGGAGGTTCGGGACTTTACCTCGATGCGTTGCTGTATGGTTTTGATCCGCTGCCCGGCGATGAAGCCATCAGAAACCATTGGACGCATCGCCTCGAGCAAGAAGGCATAGCCGCATTAAGGGAAGCGCTGAGGGCAGCCGATCCTGTGTATTTCCAACGGGTAGACCTGCATAACCCGCACCGCATCATACGGGCACTCGAAGTGACCGAAATCACGGGCATTCCCTATTCCACCCAACTGACCGGCCAAAAACCCGCCCTGCCCTTCAGGCTTGTCAAAATCGGACTCACAGGTTCGCGCGATACGCTTTACGAACGCATCAACGCACGGGTGCACCAGATGATGAAGGAGGGCTTGCAGGAAGAAGCGCGCACCCTTTATTCCCTGCGCGGTTTGTCTGCGCTGCGCACCGTGGGTTATGCGGAACTCTTTTCATTTTTCGAAGGGATGTGCACGCAGGAAGAAGCCGTGTCGCTTATCTGTCAGCACACCCGCCAATACGCGCGTAGACAACTCACCTGGTGGCGGAAAGACCCGGAGATCCAATGGCTCGACATTGAAAATACCAACCTCGCATCCGAAGCGCTTCAACTCGTTCGCAACGCACAACAGGCCTGACCGCATGCGCATTCAGTCAAAAGAGAGATAAGGTACCAGCCGCTCAATCTCCTCTTCGGTCAGCAGCAACATTTTCTTAAGGTCTTCTTTTTTCCCGTAGGGCCCGTGTTTTTCGCGGTAAGCGACCAGCACCTCCGCCTGGCTCCGGCTGAGGTAAGGGTGGGCCTCGAGCACCTCCACCCCTGCATGGTTGACCGACATGGTGGCCACGGCCGCCGGATCTGCCGTGAGAAAGGGAGCAATGGAATCCAGCAGGCCGGGGCGCATCCTGTATACCTCCGACAGCTGGCGCACTGCACAATAGCCACCCAAGGCATCGCGGTAGCGCACAATTTTACGTGCGAAGTATGGACCTATGCCCCTGAGTTGCATCAACGCTGCAGTATCAGCAACGTTGAGGTCCAGTACCGGGGGGCTTATTTCCGCCGCCGCGATGCGCGGGGTACGCGGTGCCGGCTGCAGCGAATCGGGCAATTGGATGCAGTCAGCCAGCCACCGGTACTTTTCTTCGCTGACCACAAAGAGTTTTTTCACGTCAGCCTTCACACGGAAGACGGCGCCGGATGCGCGGTAGCGCAATATGCTGCTGGCCTGGGCCTCTGAAAAACCGAGCGCCATCCACTGGCTGCGGTCTATAACATTGGGGTCGAACGCGAAACAAGGGGCAGACGCCCGTTGCGCTGGCTGTTCTTTGTGGCCGGCCGCAGGGCGCGGCTGCCTTTCCCGCTCCCTGAGTTCCTCCAGCATAGCCAGCAGTTCACGGTGACGCTCAGGCCCCGGCGCTTCGCCATCTGAAGCATGACCCGATAGGAAAAGCCGCACCGCCACTAACACCACGCACAGCGCCGACAGTAAGAGGAGACCGCTGCGTTGCCGAGTAGTAAAATAAAACCAATCCTTCCAGCCATCCCTCCTGCCCATGCGACAAATCAACCGCATGCCGATACCCCCCGCCCGGTTAATTCCAAATTTTGGCATGGTGCAGCACTCCATCCGAGGTACTCACAAGGCACAGCTGAATAATTTCTGTTGTCTGCGGTCGGGTTTTTCATTCGGCAACGGTACCTTTAACCTCCTTTAATCTGATACTGCCATGAAAAAAATCCTATTGCATGCAATTGCCGTGTGCTTGTCGCTGCATGCAGCCAGCCAATTGCCCGATACCTGCACCGACCTTGCCGGCATTGATTTCGGCCCCTGCGACATGGTGCTGGGTGTTGCCTATGTCGATGGTGCCTGCACCGCACTCAGCGGCTGCGGCTATGAAGTGGGCGGCGTGAACTATGCCCCCAACTTTTTTGAGACGCTGTCTGACTGCCAGTCTGTATGTGAAGCCCCGCAGGACTGTGTAGATCCCAGCCTGATCGACCCCGGGGCCATCTGTCCCATGATATGGAATCCGGTCTGCGGCTGCAACGGCGTCACCTATTCAAATGATTGTATGGCCGTCAATTACGGCGGCGTCACCTCATGGACGCCGGGTGAATGTCCGCCGGTGACCTGCGTAAATCCCAGCCAAATTGACCTGAGCACACTTTGTCCGGCCGTGTGGTCGCCGGTATGCGGGTGCGACAGCGTTACGTACGGCAACAACTGCGAAGCCTGGTATTATGGCGGCGTGGTGTCTTATACCCTGGGTGAATGCGACACGACCTCAGGATGTCAATTGATTACCCCCTTCGCCAATTTCGGAGATTGTGAAACCCCGCTGGGCTATATCTACACGCCCCTGGGTTGCACCGCACTGTCCGGATGCAGCACCGTCGCCACAAACGGATACGACTACAGCGGACTGATTTTCGACTCCATGCAATCCTGCCAGGCCAGCTGCGCTCCGGTCATTGATTGCATCAATCCTATGCAGATTGACAGTACCATGGGATGCACCACTGAATGGAATCCCGTTTGCGGCTGCGACTCCATCACCTACAGCAACGAATGCACAGCCTTTTATTACGGTGGTTTAACGAGCTGGACTCCCGGTGCCTGCGGTGGACTGGGTACAGGCCGCCTGCCCTCTGTCAGTTTCAGCCTGTTTCCGAATCCGGGTACCGACCTCCTCCAGCTCAGCTTCCGCCGGCCTTTCGTTGGTATGGTGGTGATGACCGATGCCATGGGCCGGCAGGTGCTGTCGGAAACCATCACGGGAAGGCAACAGGTTACCCTGGAGGTGGCTCACCTTCCAGAGGGGCTCTACCTGCTGACCACACGCGACATCCATGGCGCAAGCGCCACGGCAAGGTGGATACGCAGCGCGCCCTGATTAGCTGATTCGCGCTCCTGCCCTTCGGAGTTGTTCCCAGAAACCGGGAAATGATTTGCTGACGCATTGGGCACCCGTTATGGTGATGTTAGCGCCGGCCATGCCGAGCACCGCGCCTGCCATGGCGATGCGGTGGTCGTTGTGGGCGTTGAACTGGCAGGGCCTTACGGGGCCGGGATAGATTTTCATCTCATCGCCGCGCAGCAGGATGCGGACATTCGCCTTGGCAAATTCTTCTGCCAGCACGCGCGCACGGTTGCTCTCTTTGTGCCGGAGTCTTCCCGCGCCATGCACCACGCTAACCCCGCGGGCAAAAGCAGCCAGTGCCGTAAGCGGCGGAACAAGATCCGGACAATCGGTCGCATCCACTTCGAAGGCGTCGATCCGGCCCTGCGCCGGAACCACGGTAAAGTCGTTTCCCTCGCGCAACACGTTTACGCCACATTGTTCGAGAACGCCGCATATGCGGCTGTCGGCCTGTTGCGGGAAGTCGGAGAGTCCGGAAATACGTATGGGCCCCTCGCCGCAGGTTGCCCCCGCCACCATCAGAAACGCTGCGCCGCTCCAGTCGCCGGCGATTTCCGCATCAACCGGCCTGTACGACTGCCGACCCGGCACCTCAAAACGCCTGAACCGGTCGTGGTGCACCTGCACCCCAAACCGGGCGAGAACATCGATGGTCATCTGAAGGTAGGGGGTGCTTACCGGCGTATCGACGATGACTGTTGCGTCTTCGGCTGCGAGCGGCAATGCGAAGAGGAGACCGGTGAGCGCCTGGGAGGAGAGCTTTCCGTCTGCGTGAATTTCTCCAGATTTCAGCGGGCCGCGGAAACGCACCGGAAGTTTGTCATTATCTGCCCATACCGACACCTGCAGAGCGCGCAGGGTATTTGTGAGCGGTTCAGCCGTGCGCTGCAGGAGGCTTCCCCTGCCGGTGACTTCATACGCGCCGTCGTTGAGCGCAGCGAGAAAGGGAAACAGCCTTGATGCGAGACCCGACTCGCCGCAGTCGATGCGCGAACCGGTAATCTGGCCCGAAGCGGCCAGCCTGACCTCATCACCGTTTTGAATGACGGTTGCCCCGAGGCTCTCAGCAATGAGCAAGGCCTGCAGGGTATCGTCTGACTGCGGATAGTTTCTCAGCACTGTAGTACCGCGGGCACACAGGGCGCCGGCCACCATCCTGATGGCCACACTTTTTGATCCGGGTGCCACAAAACTTCCCTTCAGGAGCGAGGGTGACACCTTCACATTCATTTGATGCCTGTGTAGATGGTTGCGATGCCACCGCTCACCTTCTTCATGCGCACATTGCGGTAGCCACAGGCCGTCATCACATCAAGAAAAGCCCGGCCAGAGGGTGAGGCATCGACAGATTCGGGCAAATAGGTATAAGCCCGGTGGTCTTTGGATATCATGCGACCGAGCAGGGGCATGATGCGTCTGAAGTAAAACCCAAACAACTGCCTCACCGGAAAACCCGTGGGTTTGGAGAATTCGAGAATGACCCCCATACCGCCGGGTTTGAGCACACGCAGCATTTCTCTTAATCCCTTTTCCAGGTCCTGAAAATTCCGCACACCGAATCCGACTGTATATCCGTCGAAACTGGCGTCGCCAAAAGGGAGTTGTTCGCCATCGGCCTGCATCAGCCTGATTCTTTCCTGCCAGCCGCGTTCAGCGATTTTGCGTTTGCCGATGTCGAGCATACCGGCAGAGATATCGACGCCGGTGATGTGCACCTGCGGATTTTTCCGCACGTATTGAAGCGCAAAGTCGGCGGTACCCGTGGCAATATCCAGCACGGTTGCCGGATGCTGTTTTTCAAGCATGGCGATGGCCTTCGACCTCCAGCGCCTGTCGATGCCTGCAGAGAAAAAGTGATTGAGAAAATCGTAGCGGTGCGCGATGTTGTCGAACATCACGGCCACCTGCTCTTTTTTCGCGGTACTGTCGCTGTAAGGTTTTACTTCCATTGGCGTATTAACAAGCATGCGGCGCCTGCCGTTCATCAGCCCACCAAAGTTTCTCCGTCCGGATACCTGAACTTCTCATGCACGAATTTACCGGCCAGGGCAAATGCGATGGTAAAGGTGCCAACACGACCTACGAACATGGAGCCGATGACAATCGCCTTGCCTGCCTCTGAGAGTGCCGCAGTAATACCGGTAGATAATCCCACGGTCGAGAATGCGCTGATCTGTTCAAATACCAGGTCCATGACACTGCGGCCGGGCGTGGCGAGTATGGCTGTCTCAGAGATACTGAGCAGCAGTGCGCCGAGAAAATTCATCACCACATAGATGATGGCGATGCTGTAGGCGCTTGACTTGAGTGTCTGGTTAATGGTTCGCTTGTAGAGTACCGTGGTGGGCTTGCCCCGCATGGTGGCCTTAACATCGGCCCAGATGATGGCGAGGCTGCTGGTCTTGATACCACCACCGGTACTGGTGCTGCTGGCTCCGATGTACATCAGGGCCACCAGCAGCAGTACGGTGGGTGTAGACAGAATGGAAAAGTCGATTGTGTTGTATCCGGCAGTGCGCGGGGTCACCGACTGAAAAAACGCGCCCGTAATCTGGCCGAAAGTGCTGTGGCCCGCCAGCGTGTTATTTCGTTCGAAAAAATAAATGAGCAGCGCCCCGGCGGCCACCAGCCAAAGGGAGACGTAGAGTGCGATTTTGGTTGAAAAACTGATCTGTTTCCACGGATTACGCAGACGCTGCCGCAACCTGGAGGGATCAAAAAGATCGAAGATGGCAAGGATTCCAAGCCCGCCAACGAAAATGAGCAGCATGATGACCCAGTGCACCAGGTAGTTGTACCTGACCATTTCGTTGTACAGTCCGTCGGTAAAGAGCGAAATACCCGCATTGTTGAAGGCCGAAATGCTATGAAATACTGAATAGAAAATCCGGTCACCTGCCGAAGTCCAGCGGATGTCGGGATCCCAAAAATGGTAGATCATGATGGCTCCAAGGAGTTCGATCGAGGTAGTCCACAGAATCACCTTGCCGAGCATACCACTGGCAGAGAGCATATTTTCCTTGTTGACGAAACCCTGAATCATCTGGTGCTGCCGCACCCCTACCCCAAACTTGCCCGCGAGCGCGAGAAAGCCGCCGAAGGCAATGATATTCAAGCCGCCGATTTTGATAAGGCAGAGTACCACAAAATGGCCTTTGAAGGTGAGCGCGTTGGGATCAATGGTCAGCAGGCCGGTGACACAAGTTGCGCTGGTGGAGGTGAACAACGCATCGATGATCGGCAAATGGCCGGCTACCGTCATCTCCGGCAACATAAGGAGACCGGTACCACCGAGAATAATGAACACAAAACTCAACACAAAAATGACGGCCGGATTGAGGCGAATCCGAGGGAGCAGTTCACTGCTGCGCACAAATTCGACTACGACAACCACCAGAAAGTACACCTGAATAAAAGCAGTGCTGAAATCGGAAAAGCCTGATACACCTGAGTTTTCAAGGGCCTTTCCGATCAGGAGGCCGCCGGTAATCGAGTAGGAAATACCTTCCACAATTAACAACAGCGTCATGAGTGCCTCAAACCACGTGCGCCGGATAAACTGAATCGGGTTGAAGTCATAAACCACCCGCGTGAGGTAGTGAACGACATAAAAGATAAAAGAGGACTTTATGATGACGTAGGCGAATTTCTCCTGCTGTTCGTTGACGTTAAAGCCATACATCCAGACGAGTGTGCCGATGGCCACCAGGGTAACGCCTATGTTCAGGAACTTAAACAGCCCGAGCGTTCTCTCCTTGTTGTTGAAGAGATAGAGGTTTATGCGTTCCCTGATTTGTTTCCAGGCCATTTATTCCGGAAAATGTTTGATCGCTTCGCTTATCAGGCGTTCGCGGTCAACGGGAACCACGCCCAGGTTTTCGCATACAAGTCCGCCTGCGAGGTTAGACAACTCAGTAATGCGCTGCTGGTCACCCCCGGCCGCCAGCACCAGGCTGGCCATAGCGATGACGGTATCTCCGGCTCCGCTCACGTCAACCACTTCGCGCTTGTGGGCCTGCGCGTGAATAAACCGGTCTCCTGACGCCGAAAGTGCGCCGTACTCCGACAGCGTGAGCAGGGTGATGGCGTGGGGCAGCGCGGCGTGCAGGGCCCCGATGGCGCTCTTGAGCGATTGCAGGTCAGAAGGGTCTGCCTCAATCTTCAGTCCTTCCCGCAACTCTTTCAGGTTGGGCTTGAATAGTGTGACGTTGCGGTAGGCAAGGAAATTCTCTTTTTTCG
>DHLU01000210.1:2630-6579 GCA_002405435.1 Flavobacteriales bacterium UBA4660 | reverse complement strand
AGAAGCAAAAAACCTGAGCCTGTCAAAGGTTCAGTGCAGCCCCGAATCGTATTTTTCCTTCACTAAGCGTGCGTTGATAACCATGTCGCCGGGCGTTATGCGCGCTACAACGTCCATTCCTTCATTCACGTAGCCGATGATGGTATAGCGCCCTTCGAGGTGCGGCGTGGGAAGGTGGGTGACAAACCACTGGCAACTTTCCGTGTCTGTTCCCGCCGAAGCGAGTCCAACGGCACCTGCCCGGTAGTGGTGCAGACCGAATTCAGAACGAAGGGTGAAACTGGCCGATCCCCAGCCATCGCCCCGCGGACATCCCGTCTGAATGACAAAGTTGTTGACTACACGGTGAAAGGGCTTGTTGTTGTAGTAGCCTTCCTCAACCCACCGGCAGAATGCCGCCACTGATCCCGGACAGTACATGGGTTCGAGGGCGATACTAAAACTGCCTTTCGCTGTGGAAATTTCAACTACAGGTGTTGCCCCGAGTGCGCTTAGGTAGTCCCAGTCAATGGGATGGTTGTATTCGGGCTTGCGGTCGGGCGCGGAAGTTCCTTCCAGGCGGTTCAGCGCCTGTTGTATGGCATTGAAGGCTTCGATGTCGCGGGGCAAGGTGAGTGAATTCAAGGCCTCGCGCATGAATGCCAGGTCTTTTATTTCAGGCACTATACGCACCTGGCTATCGCCAAGCATGCCAGACAAGACCGACATGGCACCGGGATCTCCGGCGGCAAAGGTTTCGCGGATCATCGACCCACAGTCGCAGGCGACAGGGCTCTGGCTGGCACACTGCACCAGTGCATCGGCGGCTGCACTTGCCGTGACAGGGTGTGTGGCGTCGGTAAGAAATGGGAGGAGTATGCCGGCCAGTTGTCGGGGATCGTTGCAGTTGCCCAATGCCCTGAGGAAATAGGCCTTTTCCATGTCGTCAGGGGCGCTGGTAACCGCTGCATTCACCGAACCAAGCAGCGATGGTCGGTCTGCCAGTGCCACGCCCAGCGCCTGGGCGCGAATGAAGGAGGACGCATGCTGACCGCAGCGGTTTAGCACGGAATCTGCGTGCAGCCGAATGCGTTTTTCCTGCATGAGCATCAGGAGTTCTCCCAGCACGCCTTCGTCAGCAACGCTGAGCAGGCTGACATAGAACAGGGGGTCTTGTTTTTTCTGCAAGGTCAGGGCACGCAGCGCGTTGATGCGCACCATAACAGGCACTGCAGGGTTAGTGGCATAGGTGCGCAGGAGCGAGACAGATTCTTCGTCACCTATGCGGCCCAGCATGGTCATGATGGCCGATCGCACCTGGTGGTCTTTCTCTGATGTCAGCCAGCGTTTTACAAAGTCAATTTCCGCGGGGTCCCATGCACCCGTATACCGGGCCATCGCGTTGGCCATGAGGTAGCGGTCGTCGCCGCGGGCAAAGCGCATTTCCTGCACCAGCCTCACCAGCAGACGGTCATCACCGGAATAGCTGCGGTGAATATGCGCACCAGCGCGGCCCAACGCACTTCTGAGTACTTCGCTGTCGGTGGGTGTGTTTAGCAGCAGGCCGATGACTGTTTCCAGCAGTGCCTGCCGCGCCTCCGCATCTATGGAGGGGTCAGGGGCACCGGGTAATTGTCGGGCGAGGCTTGCAATGGCCTCGGCGGATACAGCATCTTCATCTTCATGCAGGGCTGCCGTGAGCGGGGCCAGGCATTCGGCTGATGCCCGCTGACCGAGCACATAGACCGCCATCACGCGCACGGCATCCGGGGCCGTTTTGTCCGTTGCCAGTTCACCAATCCGGGCAACGGGTATGCGGTTGCCAAAGGCGCTGAAACCTTGCAGGGCCGCCAGCACGAGGTAATCCTGCGGCGCATCGAGCCATGCGGCAAGGCCTGCGCTGTCGCGGCGGTCAGCGCAGTCATATACATGGCGCAATAGGGTATCGGCAAAAGGTGAGGGCGCGGGTTCGGGGTGATCACCGGGAGCGCAGCCTGCCAGCAGGGCAGTACACAGAATAATAATGACGGTTTTCATAGGAATTGCAGTTTCTGTCTGACCGATTGCAGGTTTCGGTCTTTCACCGCCTGAAACAGCCGTTGAGCGGAAGCAGAATAAAAGCGGTGATTTTCCATGAATGCCAGGTTGATCTCCAGCCATTCCCGGTCGGTGTAATAGCGCGATTGGGTCATCTCCCATTCTTTTCTGAGCAGGTCTGCCTGGCGGGTGTAGTCTTCGGTGCCGAGGTAGTGGAGGTCAGCGTCGTGCACTATGGCTTCCAGCACATCGGCCGGCGGCGCGTGACGTGTCGTGGCGTTGATGAGCCTGCATATGGTGCCAATGTCATGGGGAGCAAGGCCATGCCCACCCAGGTATTCGGCTGCGAGCCGGGCACCGGCCGCTTCATGGGCCTTGTGGTCAATGTAGAAACCCGTATCGTGAAATAGGCATGCTATGGCGGCCAGTTGCGCATCCGCTGTGCTGACCTTTTCCATTTCACAGAGTTGCTTCAGTACTGCCGTGACCTGCAGGGTATGTTGTAAGCTGTGGTAGGGGAGAGCGGTTTCAAAGCGTGTTTCAAACAACCGGGTGATGTAGGCCTGTATTTGCGCGAAGGCTGGGGCCATGCCTTGTCAGCGCGTAACAGTGAGCTCCAGCACGAAGTAACCATAACTTCCTCCCAGCGGCAGGAGTTTCCAGCGCACACCCGAACCGAGTTTCTTGAACAGCATGATGAGTCCCAGTCCTGCCCCGCCTTTGTCATTCAGTTGTTCAGAACACAAACGCTCCACGTAAAGCTTTTGAAGTTCGGCCTGACTGAGGCTGCTGAGGTACTCAAGACGCTCGCGCAGGGTAACAAGTTCACTGGCGAGCACCAGGTTACCAGCGGCCAGGTGTTGGCCTTGCGGAGACGTATTGACCACCACAAAGGAATACGAATTTCCGGAGATGTCAAGGGCCGTATGGGAGGAGATGTTTTGCACCACCTCGATGACGAGGTTGCAGAAATGCTTGATTTGAGACCGTTTGACCCCTGCGGCTTTAAGGGAGTTTTCGACGTTGCGAAGGGTTACATCTGAATGTGCGTGACTGAAACTACCGAATTGGGCATGCACAAGCAGGGAAGCCTCTCCTTCGCTGCCTTGTTGAATGCAGTGGCGGTAGATCTCCTGGATGCTATCTTCTATGGCCGGGGTGGAGGGCGGCAATGGAAGTGATCGTCAGCGAATTAAAGTAAAGCGTGGCAAATGTACCCGATTTTAAATGCCTCGTCAGGAGACAGGGTGTAAATGTTAAAAAAATCAACCGATTGTTCATGGCGGTTTACCGGCGTGTGGGCAGCGGTGCAATGGATGACGTAAATTTGCACCGCGAAAAATCCCTGTCCAGTGAAAATTCTTGTTTGCATCAGCAAAACTCCTGATACCACGTCGCGGATAGCCTTTACCGACCAACTTACACGGTTCGATGAAAATGGAGTTCAGTTTATTGTCAACCCCTACGATGAATGGTATGCGCTGGTGCGCGCCCTTGAGCTGAAGGAAGCACGTGGGGGAAGTGTTACGATACTGTCGGTCGGTGGCGCTGATTACGAGCCTATTTTGCGCAAGGCGCTGGCCATCGGGGCAGATGATGCCGTACGCATTGACAGTCCGGATGCGGATGCCCTTGCTGTAGCGGGTCAGATTG
Organism: Flavobacteriales bacterium UBA4660; assembly: GCA_002405435.1. GTDB lineage: Bacteria > Bacteroidota > Bacteroidia > Flavobacteriales_D > Sanyastnellaceae > UBA4660. The sequence continues at coordinate 2,910 of DHLU01000210.1, read as the reverse complement.
CCGCCTATGCTAAGGGCAAAAATTTTTCGGTTATTCTTTGCGGTAAAGAGACCATTTCCTACAATGGCGCTGCGGTGCCGGGCATGGTGGCCGAAATGCTGGATATGAACTTTGTTTCACAGGCTACCCGGCTGGATTTGGAGGACCCGTTGGCCATTGTAGAGCGCGAAATACCCGGAGGCTGTGAAGTCCTCGAGGTCAGCCTTCCTGTGGTAGTATCAGCCGCCAAGGGCATGGCCGAGCAACGCATTCCCAACATGCGGGGAATCATGGCCGCCCG
>DHLU01000210.1:2280-2493 GCA_002405435.1 Flavobacteriales bacterium UBA4660 | reverse complement strand
ATGCGGGGAATCATGGCCGCCCGCACCAAGCCGCTGGAAGTAGTGGCGCCGGCAGAAGCTCCCGCGGGTACGGCCAATGTGGTCTTCGCGCTGCCGCCGCCCAAAAGCGGATGTCAATACATTGCGGCGGAAAAGGCAGATGAACTGATCCGCATTCTTCACGAAGAAGCCAAAGCACTTTGATTTTATCCCATTCCCAGCACTATGTCAGTA
>DHLU01000210.1:1887-2089 GCA_002405435.1 Flavobacteriales bacterium UBA4660 | reverse complement strand
CCCTGTTTGGAGGCAGTCAGTTACGGTAAACAACTTGCTGGCCGTTTGAGCACTCAAACGGTGGTGTTCTCGCTGGATGCCATACCTCCCGGACAATCTCCGGGAAACGCCGGTGCAGACAGGGTCTTGTTCTCCAGCGCTGTAAACAAGGCTGATTCAGCCCAGTGCTGCCAGGCCATCGCCGATGTGGCCGGCCAGGTCG
>DHLU01000210.1:1495-1706 GCA_002405435.1 Flavobacteriales bacterium UBA4660 | reverse complement strand
AGGCAAGGCCATAGCGCCGCGGGTAGCAGCGCGGCTGCATGCGGGTCTGGTCTCGGGGGTAGTCAGTTTGCCCGCTGGCAACGACGATTTTACTGTCAACAAGAATGTCTTTTCCGGCAAGGCGATCGCTTCCGTGAAAGTGCTTACCGCAAATAAGGTCCTGACCCTGTTGCCCAATGCTTTCCCTGTTGACGCATCAGGGCAGGATGTG
>DHLU01000210.1:0-1348 GCA_002405435.1 Flavobacteriales bacterium UBA4660 | reverse complement strand
AGGCTGAAGAGATAAACCTGTCGCTCAGGCCATCGGGTGTCAAGGTGCGGGAGGTACGTGAGGATGCCGGAGAAGGAGTGCCCCTGGCAGAAGCGGAGATTGTGGTATCGGCAGGACGCGGCATGAAGGGCCCCGAACACTGGGGTCCGGTGGAAGAACTCGCCGCCATTCTGGGCGCTGCTACAGCCTGCTCAAGACCGGTGTCCGATATCGGATGGAGGCCCCACCACGAACACGTGGGCCAGACGGGCCTTACGGTGCGTCCCAACCTGTACATTGCCATTGGCATTTCGGGTGCCATTCAGCATCTCGCCGGCGTCAACGGAAGCAAGACCATCGTCGTCATCAATAAAGATCCCGAGGCACCGTTTTTCAAGGCCGCCGACTATGGCATTGTTGGTGATGCTTTCGAAATACTGCCGAGGGTGATTGCCGGCGCAAAAGCCTTTGCTGCCTCGCGATAAACAGGAAACGCATTGGCTGCCCCGGGTAGATTGCATTGCCGCAGGCATGCACCGGTCGAAATCCGCCGGAACACGGGCACTGAGAAAAATCACTGAATAATTTTAGGCCGTATTGCTTGAGTTTTGGAGGAAAAAGGCTTATTTTCGACATCACCAACTTAGCCACCTGCTGTTTAGGACATGCAACGTATAGAACTTCAGATTGCCGATATTGCTCCCAGTGGCAGTAGCAGCGGTGCCTATGCACTCGTATTGCAGGAGGTAGAGGGAACCCGCCGCCTTCCGATCGTCATTGGAGGCACTGAGGCCCAGGCTATCGCCATTGAGCTGGAAAAGATGACCCCCAGCAGGCCGCTAACCCATGACCTTTTCAGAAGCTTTGCGCACACCTTCAACATCGAGGTGGATGAAGTGGTGATTTACAACCTGGTGGAAGGCATATTCTTCGCTAAGATTCACGCTTCGCACAACGGAAAAAGCGTCGAAATCGACGCCAGAACGTCCGACGCAGTGGCCATTGCCGTCCGTTTTAATTGTCCGATCTTTTGTCATGACTTCATCCTCGACCAGGCCGGCGTATCGGCCGAAGAAGCAGAGGCAGGTCAGGAGGAGGAGGACGAAAGCCTTGTTGACCTCGACGAACTGACCGAGACGACAGATGCCGGCAGCCTCACACTGGATGAGTTGCAGCGCCAACTTAAAAATGCCCTGGACCGGGAAGATTATGAGAAGGCTTCACGGCTCCGCGATGAAATTCACAAGCGCGAAGGCCAGTAAAAACCAATCATCCAGCGGAAGGCCCTGGGCGCAGTGCGGGTCCGGTTACTGAGGTTTTTTTAAGATTACCGGCTTAACGCCCATGCACCCATAGGGGAAATATACGG
>DHLU01000082.1:1823-16256 GCA_002405435.1 Flavobacteriales bacterium UBA4660 | reverse complement strand
CATAGTCGTTGGGGAGTGCATATCGGGCGCCCGAAACTACGGGCTTGCCGCGGTGAATCAGGTTGGTTTCAAACAGCACCAGGTCGCCCGCCCGGGCCGTGAGGGTCTTAAGTCTTCCGGGGTCTGACTGGGCAATTTCCTCGACAAATTCAGCGGTGTACTGGTATTGTTCCTCTGAGGTTTTGTGCTGGAGGTGAAAGCCCCAGGTTTGGGTATTTTCCACCAGCTGAAAGGGCCCGTTGTTGTCGTCTACATCGACCAGGTAGGCCAGCGCTTTGAATCCACGCCGGTACACGTCATCGCGGTGCCAGCCTCCTCCTGAACCCGCATTGCCGGGTACAAAACGTGTGCGGTTTGCCATACAGTATTTTCCGGTGAGCTGCCGGCCGAGAAAAAGGCTCCCGGTTCCGAGCAGTGCCGACTGGTCATAATACGAGGCGATGCCGGCATCGAGTTTTTCTGCGTGTATGATGCGGAAATCACTGCCGGTGGCATCGGTCCAGATTCGGTAACCCGCTTCGACGGGCCAGCCGAGTTTGGGCTGACCGGCAATTTTATTTCTCAGTTCAGAGGCCGCTTCGCTGTCAGCCAGGCGGTCAATCTGTGCGCGGAAAGCGGCACAGTCAGTGGCGGAAAGAAAGCCGGGCACGATGGCATACCCATGCGTCCTGAGTGAGCTCAATACAGCCGGCGGCAGGGCAGAGGCGGAATGGCTGACCCTGCGGCGGCCGGCGAGCCTCTCGTGGTAGAGGTGCCTGAGGGTGGAGATGATGCCCATGGGAAATGCTCAGTTGAATTTTCTGAAAACGGGTTGAATAACCTGCGATCCTTGCAGGTAGCCGGCATAACCGTCGGTGAGGCCTTTTTCCAATACGGCGCAGCTTTCATCGAAGGCTGCAATCATGAGGTCCATGTCATCGAAGGTGTGCGAATAACAGGGCGAAAGAATGCCCTGGTAGAGCACGCCGCGCCGAATCATTTCCTGCATAAAGAGGGTCCGCAGACCCATGTCTGCCACACCATTGCGGTTTTTAATGACGATGCCCGAACTCCAGTTGAAGCCGGTGATTCTTATCGAGTCATGCAGGTGGCGGTGGTCAATTACCTGTTTGATTCCGCGCAGAAAATAATCGCCGATGGCATGGTTGTGTGTGATAACGGGCTCGTTTTCGAAAACGGCTATGGTAGCCAGTCCGGCCGCTATGGCATGGGTTTCGCCGCCGTGTGTAGTGGATACCAGAAAGACTTTCGTTTCACCTGTGCGTTTGATGCCGCCATATTCCATGATTTCCCGCTTGCCGGTGAGGGCGCAGAATGAAAAGCCGTTGGCGATGCCCTTGCCCCAGGTGGCCATATCGGGCGATGCATTGAACCGCGCGATGGAGCCGGGCATTCCGGTTTTGAATCCGGTGATCATCTCGTCCATGATCCACAGCGTACCATGCCTGTGTGCGAGGTCAATGGCCTGCTGATAAAAATCGGGCTGCAGTTCGTTCCACTTCTCCGGCTCACTGATGATGCACGCAATCTGACCGGGAAATTCACTGAAAAGTCTTTCCAGGTCTTCAAGAGAATCTTCGCGGTAGGTAACCGTGAGATTTTTGGTTGTTTCCGGCACGCCGAAATCACAGGCTGTGCTGCCGATAAACCAGTCGTCATAAGAGTAGAAAGGATGTTCTGCCGGTCTTGCCACGAGCATACGTCCGGTATAAGCGCGCGCGAGTTTGACAGCGGCGGTAGTGCACACGCTTCCGTTTTTGGCAAACTTGATCATGTCGTGCTGCGGCACGAGAGAAAGGAATTTTTCTGCCATCACCCGCTCAATCACAGACGGCCGTGAAAAATTCACACCTTTATCCAGCTCTTCGCGCACGCGGCGGAGCACAGGTTCGTAGGCATGGCCCAGCGATACGGAGGTGAGACCCATCAGGGTGTCAAGAAACTTGTTGCCGTCGACATCCCAGCAATAGGCCCCTTTGCCGTGGGTAATGGCTGCCGGTGAGCGCTCGGGAAACTGGTCGTCTCCCTTGCTGTAGGTGTGGGCACCGCCCGGTATGAGCCGGTGAATGACGCGTCGGTACTCGTCACTTTTTTCAAAGGAAGTGATATCCGGAAGATGAACGGTGGTCATGGCGTGGCGGGCTTGTCTTCGGCCAGTGATTTGCGGTAACCTGCATTGATTTCACTGGAGGCGTTGAGCTGGCGGATTTCAGGGTTTTTCTCGAGCAAATCTACCACCTCATCGATGGAAAAATCGGGTAGTGCAGACAGCTGGCTGAAAATTTCTTCCACGGCGCGGAGGTCTTCAGGTGTGTCAACGGAAAGTTTGTGGTGATAACCGGCGTGGTATTTCCGCCAGGCAAGCCTGAAGCGGCCGCAGCGTTTGATATAGGGCATCACATGTTCGCGGTCGCTTCCCAGGGTGGCTTCATGGTGGGCGGCAGCCAGGGCACCGAAGGTTGTTACTTCCACGTCAAAACCGTCTTCGAGAAAGAGCGGTTCCTGGTTGGAGTTGGAGAAGTAGTCTACACCCAGCCGGAAAAATTCAGCGAGCGCGAAATCGAGCACCTTCCACGAATGCAGCGGGTTGTCGCAGCAGATTCTCACCAGGGTATCATCCGGTTGCGCATTGCATGCGGAGGCAGCCAGATAGAAGCGCGACAGCACATCTTGTTCGCTTCCCCTGACGCAGGTGATGCCATGGTGCCGGCACCAGTTCTCAATGGCATCATCGGCGGCCGCCGAAGAGGTGGCTACCACGGTATGCAGCGCATAGCGCGAACGGTTGAGCCGCTCAACGATGTGCTGCAGCACGGGTTTGCCTGCCACCGGTGTGAGCACTTTACCGGGCAACCTTCCTGAGCCCATCCTCGCTTGTAAAATCAGTATAATCATGCAGTACCTGCTTCGCGGGAGAAAAGGGAAAGTAGAATTTTGTCATCGTAGCCATCGCCCGTCCGCACGTGTGCTTTCCACCTGCCTTCTTCATGGAATCCCAGTTTGCGAAACATAGCCAGCGAAGCCAGGTTGCGCGCATTCACTGCCTCCCAGATCTTCCGCATTCCCAGTTGCCCGAAGGCAAACATGATTCCGGTTTGGTACGCATCGGTGCCCATGCCCTTCCCGCGACTGGCGCGGTCGCCGATCATGATGCCGATGTTGCACGTGCCGTGCTGCGCGTTGACATTGTGCACGCGCATGGTGCCGACGGGGCGGCCTGTTACTTTTTCGCACACCATAAACAGGTGACTGTTGTTGTCGGAGAGGGCAGCGGCAATGTAACGCTGCAGCATGACCATGGTGTAGGGCTGGGGCACGGTTTCAAGGTGCATAACCACTTCGGGGTCGTTCAGCCAGCTGAGGTATTCCGCCGTGGCATCATCGGGGCTGGCATACCGCAGCGACACCAGGTTTCCTTGGGGCAGGCGCTCATTATTCATGGCGGTGCTTGCGGGTGAGGTGCGTGGCGTATTTCTTCATTTCAGCCTCATTCTTGGTGAGGTTACTTTCGTGCATTCTGTAGCGGTAAAGCGGAATGATCAGGTTGTGTATATTGTAGAGTTTCGCCCAGCGTATCCGCAGGTCTTCCTCTTCCCGGGCCCTGAAGCTTTCATCGTAGAGGCCTATGTGGTGCAGAAAATCTTTTCTGAACATGATGCCGCAGGCAATGGGGTGTTCTGCTGCACTGATGTGCTGCAGGTGCTGCCCGCGCTCATCTACCAGCCAGTAATCTGTGCTGACAGCATCGATGCTGTTGTTTTCTTCCAGAAAAAGTTTCTGCACCTTGAGCAGGTCGCGGTGGATATAATCATCGGCATCGAGAAATACGATAAACTGGCCGCGGGCTTTTTCCACACCGACATTGCGGGCAGCGGCCAGGCCGCGGTTTTCGTCGAGCCTGAACACACGGCAGTCCTGAGAAAAATTTTCAAGAACCTTCGGTGTCGAATCGGTGCTGGCATCGTCGATGACAACTACTTCAAACTGCTCGCGCGGAAGCGATTGCTCGAGCGCACTGCGGAGTGCGCGCTCAACAAAGTGCGCATAATTGTAGGTGGTTATGATGAGGGAAACCATAGACCTGTAATTACCAGCTGCCTGCTGGGACTAATCTTAGCGTGCCAAAGATACCGGCAGTCGTGCTGGCCTGAAGGGCTGAATGGACGACTTATCAAGTACCCCGGGTGAATGGTGTATCAGCTTTCGGAATACGAACCGCCGCCTGATTTTCTTCTCCTTTTTCTGGGCCGGTTTTCCTTTTCATCTTCTCCGTAGCCATCTCCGTAGCCGCCATATCCGTACCCATATCCGTAGCCATAGCCGTACCCATACCCGTAACCATAGCCATAGCGGTAGGCATACTTGCCGTAGTAATACTTCCAGCGCTGCTGCTTGATGTTGTTCATCAGCAGGCCGATGTTGCGCAGGTTATTCTGGGTCATCACATCTTCAAGGTACCTGACACCTTGTTTGGTGGCCTTCTCCGTGTTGAGCACGAAAATTCCTGTATCGACCTTCGACAGCAGCACCAGCGAGTCGCTGATGAGCATCAGCGGGGGTGTATCGACAATGATGAAATCGTAGAACTTTTTCAGGTCGGCCAGCAGGGCGTCTACACGTTCGCTGAGAATGAGCTCAGATGCATTGGGCGGCACGGGGCCTGCGGTGATGATGTCGAGGTTTTCGATCTGCGAAGCGATGATGCTGTCGCTGAAATGAGTTCTTCCGATGAGGTAGCTGGAAACACCGCTGACGTTTTCAAGCCCGAAGGTTTTGTGCACCTTGGGTTTATGCAAGTCAAAGTCAACAAGCAGCACGCGCTTGCCGGCCTTGGCAAGTACAGCAGCGAGGTTACTGGAGGTAAACGTCTTTCCTTCACCGGGATGCAGAGAAGTAACCAGTAGGGTTTTGCTGCCGTCGCCGCTCAGCATATACTGCAGGTTGGTGCGTATCGTGCGGAAGGCTTCTGACACATTACTGCGCGAACTCGCCACGATGGCGATGGGCTTTTCATCGGAATCCGCATAGTTGGGTATGCCCCCGATGATGGGCAGTTTGGTCATTGATTTTAGCTCGCGGGTGTTTTCGATCCGCTCGAAGAATATCAGGCGAATGAGTCCAACAATAAGAGCCAGAAAAATACCGGCGGCAATGGTGAGATAAATCGTTTTTTGTTTGTTGGGGCCCACAACGCCCATGCTGCGTGCCGCCTCAATCACACTGGTCTGAGGTATGATGGCGGCACGGGCGATTACCGTATTCGCTTTCTTTTCCAGCAGGAAGGTATAGAGGCTCTCATTGACCGCCAGCTTGCGGTCAATGCCCAACAGGTCACGTTCAAATTTCGGAATACCCGCGAGCTTCTGCTCCAGCACACCAATTTGTCCCTTCAGGTCGCTGATGCGGCTGGAGATGGCCACCTTGGTATCGCGGGTATATTTGAAAATGCCATACCGAATGTCGCGTATAAGCGAGTCAATCTTTACAATTTCGTTTGCGTTTTCATTCAGGTCTATCAGACGCTGTGACCGCTCGAGATTTTTCCTGTAGAGCTCATTGACCTGCTGGCGCAGTGTAAGGTCATCTTCCTCCAGGTAATTCATCGGCGGTAAAGCGGCCTGGTCTTTTTCTTCCCTGAGAAATTCCTCCAGGGCTGCAATCGCCTGCATACGCAGGTCAAGCCGGCCTTTTTCCACCTCTGCATTGGTCAGGTTTTGAAATGCCGCTTCCTGTTCCTTACTCAGGTCGAGTATTTTTCGGGTATCCTTAAACAGCTCAATCTGCCGCTCCAGCGAGTCGATAATCAGCGTGATTTCTGCGAGTTGCCGGTCAATGTAGGTCTGTGTGTTTTCATTGACGTTGATCTGAGCTTCCAGTGTATAGTCGATATATACCCGAGCCAGCGTATCGAGAAATTGCTTGGCGCGCTCTGACAGTTCGTCGTTGCAACTCAACGTGAGGATGCTGGTATACTCCACGTTGGTTACCGAAAGGTTGGCCTTGTATTTCTTGATCAGGTTTTCGCGCTTGTGTTTTTTAAATTGGTAGTTGGCTTCTCGCACTGATGCGAGATTGCTTTCGGTTACATCGTTGTTGGTGACAATGAGGTTGCTGAAATTGGTGTCGTCCACCGGCACACCAAACTGACACTTTCTGGAGATCTGTTTGGTGCCGATGTTGTAGGTGATGGTAAAAACGCGTGTGTCGAGTATCTTGATGTCAATGGGCTGTTCGTAGAGGGCATCGTTGTTGAGCTGGCAATCCACCGAGATAAGTTTCAGCGAAGGTTTCTGCTCGGTGCGCACCCGACCGACGATGTAGTACGAGGTAGAAAAATCGAGTTTAGCGAGTGACTTGGCGATCAGGTCGTAAGACGAGATTACGCGCTTCTGGTTGGTAACATCGGCTAGCAGGGAGTAGTAGCCGAGGTTGTTGTAAATCTGACTTTGGTAGTCATAGGTCTCGGATGATTTCAGCAGAATTTCCGTTTTGGCCGCAAAGATGTCTGGCATCCGGTGGGTGAGAAGCAGGGCTGCCAGGGCGCCGAGAACGGGGAACAGGATAATGAGAAACCAGTTCTTCCCGACAAACTTCAGGATAGGCCGCAGGTCTTCGGCATCTATGAAACTGGATTTAGATTCGGCCATGGGTGGGCTAAGTGCGGCAAATATAGGCGGATGATGTGGCGGCGGTGGCACCAACCGGCAACACACCAGGCAACAGGTGGCGAAAGGGGGTTGTGCGCTGCGCCGTGGTTAGCAACCTGCGGAAACTTTTCATTTGGCCGCATCGTAATGTGGGTTACATTTGTCACGGAATGGACGTTTCCACCCCACGAAAATATCCTCGCTACCCTGTTATGTCACATGTACTCCGGATTATGCTGGTGATGGCCGCGTGGGCCACGCCGCTGCTGCTGCTCGCCCAACCCCCGGCCGGGGGAGGCCCGCCCTGTGGTCAGCCCTTTGGTCCTGTATGCCCCATTGACGGAGGCGCTACCTTTCTGCTAGCCGCCGGTGCTATTTATGGTGGAAAAAAGATTCATGACCTGAGAAAGAAAAACCTTGGCCGCTGATTCGGGCCTGAAAAATCCCGTTGTCCGTTTTCTCGTGCTGTCGGTTGCGCTGTATGCAGTCTGGCACTTGCTATACGAATTTGTTTTGCGGCCCCTCACCGCGCTCGACGAATGGGTGGTTACCCTGCTCGTGCGGTTTTCAGAAATCCAGTTGACCTGGCTGGGTTACCCCCTTCAGGAATTCGGAGATACCGGCTGGAAGAATCAGGTCGGCATCGCTCCTTCCGGCGGAATCACTGTCGGTGAACCATGTGATGGTATCGTGTTGTTTGTGCTGTTTGTGCTGTTTGTGGCCCTTTTTCCCGGAAAGTCAAGGCACCGCTGGTGGTTTATTCCGCTGGGTATCGCGTCTATTCACCTGTTGAATTCTTTCCGTATCACCGCTCTCGCGCTGATCTTTTTCTACCGCCCGGAGTGGCTCGCCTTTAACCACGATTATACGTTTACCATAATTGTATATTCGTATGTGTTTTTTCTGTGGATGCTCTGGGTAAAAAAATGCATGGAGCCGCAGCCGGCCGAACAGAAACCGCAACCATGAAGTCCTTGCGCATTGTCTTGCTGGTTGTGGCGGCCCTGGGTTTGGGCTACGTGCAGGAACGCGTGAAAATTGATCTCAACCTGCGGCTGGCCTATGTGCCGCTCATTGAGGGTTATGATGCGCTGGATGCGGCAGCACGTCGCGGCGCCCTCGACCGTCTGGTACCGCAGGTTCCCTTTGACTATTATTACAACCATGGTCGCATTGCATGGTTTGATCAACTCAGTGCGCCCCAGCTTGCCCGCATGAAGTGGTTCTGTGCGTTGCTCTTTGTTGCCGTCTTCTGGTTGTGGAACCAATGGTTTTTGAACGCGGTGAAAATGGTGCCCCGCATGCGCCGGTTTGTTACCATCGGCTATCTGTATATGATGGGTGCAGCACTGCTGCTCTATACTGCGGTCAGCCTTTGGGATTGGGCTGGCCCTGCCTATGCCGTGGCGCGCAGGCTGCTCGGACTGCTGCAATCGCCGCTGCCCGGTGTTGTGCTGTATCTTGCCTTCCGCTTTACTTCTTCCAAACACGTTGACCATGAAACTGCTCAATCACCTTCCTGACCACAGCCGCACCTGGATTTTCACAGCCTCACGCCCGCTCATACCAGCGGAGGAGGTCCAACTGAAAGCCGATGCGGCGGCATTTATTGCATCGTGGACCGCCCACGGAAAACCCATGAGCGCCGGCATAGAAGTATTGCTGGGTCGTTTCGTAGTGCTGGCAGCAGACGAGCAGGTGACCCCCGCCAGCGGTTGCTCCATCGACAATGCATTCAGGTTTTTGCGTGAGGCAGGAGGGCAATTGGGTATAGACCTGTTTGACCGCAACACCGTCGTATATGTGCGAGACAATGCCCTGGCCGAGGCGCCCCTCAGCCAGTTCTGGGCTTTGCGCAAGGCCGGCACCGTGGGGGACGCAACACCGGTATTTGATGTGCTGACCCGCAACCTCGGAGATATCAGAACAAAATTCCCCAGCCCCATGGGCGAAACCTGGCTAGCAGAGATGTGGAAATAGGGCTGGATGCTGCAGGGATTGACGCCGCGCTGCCGGCTTCCGGTAACGCCAAATCAGCTGTCTGTTCCGTTATGCCATGGGTTGACCGGGCCGGAGTGAATCGGGAATTCCCTCAAAATCAACAATTTGTTAATTGTCGTGATTTTTTTTTTGGCAGATGCGTAAAAACCGCCATACCTTAGGCCGACTTTAACAAACGTTAGTTCCAAAACCAATTATACCCGCGAGTGATGTGTTGTTGTTGTCGCGATATGTTTTTAGTTGTTTAGGCCTTTGATGCTTGTTTTCATGCATCTGGAGGCCTTTGTTGTTTTGAAATATGCCTGCCCGGCCAGTACCAACCCGGGAAAACATAGATAGGGTGAACCCCGACAATTCAGTTAGTTACAATAAACGGTAGTATTAACCAAACTCAAAATCAAATGAAGAAAGCGTTATTTAATGCCGGCCGATGTACAGGCCGTGATCTTCTGCGGATGGCGTCAGCTGTCTGTTTGTTCCTGATTTCCGGATTAGTTTCGGCCCAGACGTACTCCAACGCCACGGCGATTACTATTCCGTCTTCTGGTCCTGGGTCCCCGTACCCAAGTGCCATCACAGTTTCGGGTGGTCCGACCAACATCGGCGTCATCTCTGTAACCCTCAATGGCGTAACCCACACCTGGCCTGATGATATCGATGTGTTGCTGGTTGCACCAAACGGGGACAACCTGATCCTGATGTCTGACTGCGGAGGTAGTGCAGATGCCACAGGTCAAAACTTCACCTTCGCCAATACAGGTGCTTCGTTGTCAGATGCAGCCCTCAACGCTTCCGGAACGTACCAGCCTACCAATTATGGCACGGGCGATGTATTTGCTGCACCGGCTGTAGGCCCCTTCTCTTCACCTGCCCCTGCCGGAGCAGCCACGCTTTCCGGCCAGTTTGGTGGTGATGATTCCAATGGAACCTGGAACCTGTTCGTTACCGACCAGTTTGGCGGTGATGTTGGTTCCATTGCGGGTGGTTGGTCTATCACGCTGGGCGCTGCAGCCATTCCAGGTTGTATCAATCCCCTTGCCTGTAACTTTGACCCGCTCGCCAATACCGACAATGGAACATGTGTTTTCCCGGGCTGTACTAACCCATCAGCCTGTAACTACAGTGCAACTGCCGGTTGCGACAATGGTACGTGTTGCTTTGACAACTGCGTTTCACTGGTGGTTACTGCAGGCACTTTCCCCGGTGAGGTTTCCTGGAATATCACCAACCCATCCGGTACTGTGGTTGCTTCGGGTGGCGCTCCCTTCAACAACACTTTCTGCTTAGCTGATGGTTGCGTTTACACCTTCAACAGTTTCGACTCTTTCGGCGACGGATGGAACGGTGCCATTGGTACCCTGACAGTCAACGGAACAGCTATTGATGTTACCCTGTCCAGCGGTGGTTCGGGCGCGGTTAGTTTCGCTCCGGGTTTCAATACCCTGGGCTGTACTGATCCTTTCGCTACCAACTACAATCCGCTTGCTGACTGCGACAACGGATCTTGTGTGTTTTGTCCGCTTGGCCAACAGTTGCTGGTCATCAATATGTTTGACTCATTTGGTGATGGTTGGAACGGAGCCCAACTCATTCTAACAGATGCCGTGGGGAACATCATCTTCACCGGCTCAGTGAATACCGCTCCTTTCGGCGATGGCGTCTCTATCGGCACTGCGCTCGTGTGCGCGCCTGCCGGCTGTTATTTCGTAACCGTAACCGGCGGTTCATTCCCTGGCGAAGTTTCATGGGAGATTCTCGATCAGGGCGGTACCCTGATTACCGATGGTGTTGTGACAACCAACTGGGGCTTTTCCTTTGGCGGAGCCGTGTGCACCATTCCCGGCTGCACCAACCCGGACTGCTTGAACTACAACAACTTCGCTACTGTTGATGATGGTTCTTGCCAGTGCCCGCCCGCTAACGACAATTGTGCTAGCGCTACAGACGTGGTATGTGGCGACTCTGTTGCTGGTACTTTCCTCTATGCCACCAACGATGCCGGTTCTATCGGAGACAATGGAGCATGTGAACCTGTGACCGCTGGTGTTTGGTACCGTTTTGTGGGTACAGGTGATCAGATCACCCTGGCAACCTGCGGATCTGCCGTAGACACCAAGATCAGCCTGTTCACCGGCCCCTGTGGAGACCTCGACTGCGTGGGTTCCAATGACGACGCCTGTGGTCTGCAGTCTTCACTCACCTACACGACTGTGCCCGGTGTGACTTACCGCATCTTGGTGCATCCTTTTGCCGCTACCAGCACTGCAGCCTTTAACCTTGACATCACCTGTGTCAGCTGCACAGGATTCCCTGCGCAGCCCAACGACAACCAGTCAGGTGCACTGGTGCAGATTAGCGGAATTACCTTTGATGGTACCCTGTGCTGCACGAACCCTGACAACTCTGTTTGTCTTGGTTTCCAGACCGGTTATGGTGTTTGGTTCAGAATGAATGCCTGCGAAGGTGGCTGCGGTCTTGCAGATACCTTTGATTTCTTCGTGGAAAATATCAGCGGTACCAACGTCGGTATGACCGTTTACGAAGATGATGATGGAATTCCGGGTGTAACGGATGCAGAGGCTATTGCCTGCTGCCCGATTGTTACCGGAGCCTGCGGCGGAGATATTTCTGCGTTCTACACACTCACTGCCTGCAACGATTTCTACTTCCTCATTTACACAACTGATCCGGTAAACTGTGGTGATTACGAATTCACTACTACCCGGGGTTACCTCGGTTGCACCGATCCAAACTCATGCCTGCCGCTTGATCCATGTGTAAACATTGAGAACTTCGTTGAGTGCGATTACTCCTGCTTTACGCCTGACAACGACCTGTGCGTGGATGCCACGCCGCTCACCTGCAACACTACGCTTACAGGCCAGACTACCGGTGGTTCTACCAATACCGATTTCCCTGGTACATGCGCGGCTCCTGCCGTTGGTTGCGACTGCGCTCAGTCAGGTTACACAGACCTCGCCGGTCCTTGTGCGGCTTCAGTGTGTGCGTTTGACTCGTTCTGCTGCAATGTTTTCTGGGATGGCCTTTGCGCCTCAGCCGCAGCTGCCGACCCCAACTGTGCTTACTGCGTAGGTGCTGCCTGCGAAGGTCCGAATGGTGTGTGGTATGAGCTCCCGATCGGCACCTGCGGTCCTAACGGAACGCTCGTTACCGTATCGCTGTGTGGTTCTGCTATTGATGCCCAACTGGATATCCTCGAGGGTTCCTGCGGTGCCTTCACCAGCTGCGTTGGTCAGGAGTCAGGCGACTTCATTGAGTGTGGTTTCTTCGATCAGGATGATCCCGAAATCACCTTTATCGCTACCGACGGCGTATCTTACTATGCTTATGTAACCAGCGAAGGTCCCGAAGGCTCTTTCGATATCTCTCTCGAGTGTGAGTGTGTATTGCCTGGTTGTACCAACCCGGTAGGTTGTAACTATGACCCGGCCGCCAACGTGGACGATGGTTCATGTGACTTCTTCTCTTGCACCTGCAGCGGTCCCGGTACTCCGGTACAGCTCAACATGGTTGATTTCTTCGGAGACGGTTGGAATGGTGCGGCCTACACCATCGTAGATGGCTCAGGTACCATTGTGGCCAGCGGAACCTGTGATACAGGTGACTTCGTGGTTGACGAGGACAACTTCCTTGGTTGTGACTCTGCTTTTGACCTCATCTGTCTCCAGGATGGTTGCTACACCATCGCTGTAAGCGCCGGAACATTCCCCGGTGAAATCGGTTGGGATCTTGTGGATGAATTTGGTAATAGCCTGGCGAGTGGCGGAGCTCCGTCGTCTGTTGATTTCTCCATCGGAGGAATCTGCGGATGCACCAACCCGTCTGCCTGCAACTACGACCCGGCTGCAGTGGCTGACGATGGCTCTTGCTGCTTCGGCACCTGCGCTACACTCAACGTAACCAGCGGCACCTTCCCCGGTGAAGTAAGTTGGGAGATCGGCGGTGTAACCGGCGGTGCTCCGTTTACCGGCGTGGTATGTCTGACCGATCCTTGTTTCAACACCTTCAACTTGTTTGACCTCTTTGGCGACGGTTGGAATGGTGCTACCTACACCTTCACAGTAGGTGGTGTGACCATTGCTACCGGAACACTCACCGGCGGTGCCTCGGGTACTGCCAACATTGTTCCGGGAACCCAGGGTTGTACTGACCCGAGCGCGTGCAACTATGACGCCGGAGCCGATTGTGATAACGGCACATGCTGTTTCGAAAACTGCATTACCCTGTTCCTTTTTGATGCTTTCGGAGACGGTTGGAATGGTGCAGGTTACAGCATCAACGATGTAGCAACAGGTACCCTGATTACCGTGGGCACACTCAGCACCGGTAGTTTCTCAGCCGTTAACCTCTGTCTGCCTACCGCATGCTATGAGATTGCGGTGACCGGCGGTACTTTCCCCGGAGAGGTAAGCTGGCAGGTGAACGGTACAGATTCCGGAACCATTTTCGGAGGTGCCAACACAGCAGTTCAGTTCTCTGTAGGGGGTACCAACTGTACACCCGGTTGTCAGGAGCCTTTTGCCTGCAACTACGATCCTACCGCGGGCATCAACGATTGCTCCCTGTGTGAGTACACTTCTTGTCAGGGATGTACATACCCCGATGCACCGAACTATGATCCGGCTGCAACGATTGATGACGGAAGCTGCGAGTGCGCAAGCCCATGTCCTGCTGACCTTGATGACAATGGTGTAGTGAACGTAAACGACCTGCTGATCTTTATGGCAGCGTTCGGTACCTTCTGCTAAACTTGTCGTCTTATTGAGTTATGAATTAGAGAATTTTCAGTTAGAGCCGCACCACTTGTGTGGTGCGGCTCAACTGAATTTTTTGTGAAAGCGTATATCAACCATTAACATAAACAACCTCGCTATGAAGAAACTATTATTGTTTTTTTCTGCAGTCTGTTGTCTTCTGACAGCAAACCTGAACGGCCAGTTGGTGGATGTTTTCCATTCGGTAGTCGCTACTGGACCGATTGGGAGCATTCCGGCTGGTTACTCCACCTACCGTATTTATGCCCGTATGCAAGATCCAACCGACCGTATTTCGTCTGTGTTCGGATCCACATCTCCTTCACCTGTTCACCACCTTAGGCTCCACTCCAGTTCCGCAGGCAATGTGATTTGGAATAGTGGTTTTGCCGGTGCCCTCGGATCTGATAACAATTGTGCCTTTTGGGGCTTTTTTGCCGATATGCAGTGGGATTCCTATGTGTCTATCGGAGCTACCAGTTCGGCTACTGACGCATGTCCGGATTGCGCAGGCACCCAGGGAACTATTTTCCAGATTACCAACCCGGCAGGTCAAATCCCGGGCACCTTCGCGGCTGCTCCTTTCGGTCCTGACCTGACCATTACCGATGGTGCCTGGTTTATTCCCAATGACGGTTCGTGCAATGGTTTTGGACAGGCACCTGACAACAGGATCCTGATCGCCCAGGTGACCATGCCGACTGGAACCTTGGAATATTGGATGAACATTGCAGTATTCAATGAAGCTGTTGGTGCCAACCAATTGATTTATGTGCATACCCAGCAAGGGGCGCCGGGCTTTGTGGGCACGATACCTGAACTTGATGGTAACTGTCTGGGTCTGGTATTCCCTGAGCCCGCGGCTTGCAATGATGTTCCCGGCTGCACCAACGCCACTGCCTGCAACTTTAACCCGCTGGCTACAATAGACGATGGTTCTTGTATCTTCCCGGGTTGTACCAACCCCGCGGCATGTAACTTCAATCCTACGGCCGGTTGTGACAATGGCT
>DHLU01000082.1:0-1482 GCA_002405435.1 Flavobacteriales bacterium UBA4660 | reverse complement strand
CGGTTGTGACAATGGCTCATGTACCTTCCCAGGCTGTACCAATCCGACAGCGTGTAACTACAATCCGACCGCCGGCTGCGACAACGGATCTTGTATCCTGCCCGACGGTTGTACCAATGCGGCAGCTTGTAACTACAACCCCGCAGCAGTCTGTGATGACGGTTCTTGTGTGTTCTCTCAGCCGCAGGCGGGCAATTGTGATGCGATCGGTTATGCAGACCTGGGAGGACCTTGCGCTGCTTCAGTGTGTGCAAGTGATGCTTTCTGCTGCAATGTGGAATGGGACAGCCTCTGCGCTTTGGCTGCAGCAACAGACTCGAATTGTGCGTACTGCGTGACCCCCATCGGTCCCGGTGGATGCACCGACCCTGCGGCTTGCAACTTTGATGCGCTGGCCTGCTCAGACGATGGTTCATGTAACCTGCCCGATGGTTGCACAGACAGCAATGCCTGCAACTATGATTCCTCCGCTACCTGCGATGATGGCTCATGTGTTTACGCCAGTATCGTCGGGTTGGCTTGTAATCAAACCAACTACACAGATCTCTCAGGTCCTTGCGCTGCGTCAGTGTGCGCAGGTGATTCTTTCTGCTGCAATGTGGCATGGGACAGCATCTGCGCTTTGGCTGCAGCAACAAACCCGAATTGTGCATACTGCCAGGCTTCAAACTTCCCGCTGGCTATTCTGGGATGTACTGATGCTAACGCTTGTAACTACAACTCCGCTGCCCAATGCGATGATGGATCATGCATTCCGCTCATCGTTTCTCCCGGTGTCAATTGTAACGAAGTAGGCTACGCAGATCTGTCCGGTCCGTGTGCGGCTTCAGTGTGTGCAAGTGATTCCTTCTGCTGCAATGTGGCTTGGGACAGCATCTGCGCTTTGGCTGCAGCAACAGACTCGAATTGTGCGTACTGCGTGACAACCGCTTCCGGTTGCACCAATCCGGCAGCATGTAACTACAACAACCTGGCTGGTTGCGATGATGGTTCTTGCACCTTCCCCGGCTGCAACAACCCGTCAGCGTGTAACTACAACGCTGCAGCGGGTTGTGATGACGGATCTTGCATCCTGCCCGATGGTTGCACAGACAGCAATGCCTGTAACTTTGATCCCTCCGCTACCTGCAACGATGGCTCATGTGTTTACGCCAGCATCGTTGGGTTGGCTTGTGATCAAACCAATTACACAGATCTCTCAGGTCCTTGCGCTGCGTCAGTTTGTGCAAGTGATTCTTTCTGCTGCAATGTGGCATGGGACAGCATCTGCGCTTTGGCTGCAGCAACAAACCCGAATTGTGCATACTGCCAGGCATCCAACCTTACGTTGGCTATTCTCGGCTGCACCGATGCTACTGCCTGCAACTACAATGTTGCCGCCCAGTGTGATGACGGGTCTTGCACCTATCCCGGTTGCACTGACGCAGCTGCCTGCAACTACAACCCATCAGCAGGTTGTGACGACGGATCTTGCACCTTCCC
>DHLU01000100.1:4408-16283 GCA_002405435.1 Flavobacteriales bacterium UBA4660 | reverse complement strand
TGCACCTTCCCGGGCTGCACTGACCCTTCAGCCTGTAACTATGACGACCAGGCGGGCTGCGATAATGGTTCCTGCGTAGCCCCACCCTGTGGCGGTGCACCGAATGATTTCGCAGTGAATGCCATCGCGCTCGCAGTGAACCCGCTGGGCAACTGCAGTGCCGTAACCGGAGACCTGTCACAGGCGACTCCATCGGCAGAGTCCTCAGTATCCGGCGCTGACCTTTGGTACACTTTCGTGGCGGTTACACCCGGAATACGCATTCAGGTATCTTCCTCTGCGGATAATATCGCTATAGAATTGCAGACACTGGGCGGAGTAGCCGTGGAAACCGAGAACCTGGTAAGCGGTAACGGCGGCGAGATCCTCAACTACGGAGGCCTGACTACCGGCGCCACCTACCGTATAGCGGTTAACAGCGCAGGCAATCCCGTTGGAAATGGCACGTTCAGTATTTGCCTGCAGTGGATGCCAGACTCTCAGTGCAACTACGGGTTTGGTCCTTACTCACTCTGCCAGCAATTCAAGGCAACCTGGGTAGCGGGAGTAGCGGGTTATGCTTTTGAGTTTACGTCTACGACCAACGGGTTGGCCTATTTCTATGAAAGGCCGCCAGCCCAGCAGCCCAACACTTTTGTGACGCTTGGAAGCGTACCCGGTCTGCCATGGGGTGACGTGTACAACGTCAACTGTCAGGTGTTTTACAACCTGACTAATGGTACGGGTGGCACTGAAAAGGTGTATGTGGATTCGGATAACATTTGTCAGATTGGTGTAATCGCCTCTCCGACGATGGTCCTGCGTCCTTCAGACAACTGCAGCATCGGTGGACCTCGTCTGCTTGGACAGTCTATCGCAGGTCAGCCTTTTGTTTGTGGTGCTACTGATTTCGAGTGGGAATTTATTCGCACTGACGTACCAGAGTTGCCGATCTATAAGCTGCGTGGTGCTGCCAACCGCTTCATCCAGTTGTCTACGATACCCGGTCTCGTACCGGGTGGAGTTTACAACGTGCGGGTAAGACCGATTTTTGCCAGTGGCCCTGGCAACTGGGGTGTTGCTGATTGTGTTTCCATTATCGGTCCAGTCGGAATCAATGAAGGCAATGCTCCGGCAGACGCAACGGCTGAGGTGCGCCTCGGTGAAGTGTCGACAGATGCCATGCTGTATCCCAATCCGTGCGACGGAACATGGGTTAACCTGTATATCGATCAGGTTGATTCGGATGCAGTAACGCTCACGGTGTTTGACTTGACTGGTAAAAAAGTACATCAGGAAGTGTTGTTCACCTCAGGCAATGAGATCAACCAGGTGATTTCTTTCACCAACCGTCTCGCAAACGGTACGTACATGGTTGAAATCAATGCAGGCAGTGAAACCTTTAAGAGCCGCCTTGTTATCACAGGGTAATTTTTACAATAGCTGGTCTAACCATTGACTGAGAAAAGGCCCCCATAACGATGGGGGCCTTTTTGTTGGCCGGTGTTTTTATGGCCTTGTATCAAATAGGAATGCAGTGGGCTCATGCTCGATGAGCTGGGTATGGCTATTTCTGGACCTATCCGGCCAACCCTCACCAAAACTATCCGGGCTGCCCGACGACCAGTCGAAGCAGGCGCGAACCGGAATGTCTGTGGCGAAGGGGTAGGAGGTAAGTCTAAAGCTTCAGCAGACGGGCACTGCTTCCGTCGTCCCTTCGGATGATATAAACGCCCGGAGTAAGCAGCTCGATATTCCACTGGCTGGAGGGTGCAACGCGCAATGCCTGCTGTCCGGCGAGGTCGTAGATGGTTCCGCCCACCGGTTCCGGCCACCAGAGGGTGTGGGTGGCAGGATTCGGATAGAATATCAACGGGGTCGAAGCGGATTCTGCCACCGGCAGCACCCCCTGGTTATTGCTGTATTCGGGGGTCGTGCCTGTGAAGTTCCACCAGAATTCACTTCCGTCCGTAATGCGGCCAAGGCTGGTATCCGTCTGCATTCCCTGCCAGGAAAGGTCCTCAATCAGAGTGAATCCGTCAGGGCTATAAAAGGCAACCTGTTCAGCGACGTTGTTTAACCGGAAACTGGCGTGGCGCACGCCCTGAATGGCATCCTCATCGGCCCAAAACAACAGCCAGCCGTTAGCGGGCACGGTTGTGCTGTCGGGTTTTCCCAGCGGAACCATCCACTTGACCGGGTTGTCAGGATTGTCAGTCATGTAGTAACCCGCCAGATCTACATCAAAATCATTCGGATTGTAAATCTCTATCCAATCCTCCAGCTCTCCATAGTTGTCAAGGGTGTCATTCTGGTTGGAGGTCATGATTTCATTAATATACAACAGGGGAAAGGATACCAGGGTGGTCTGGTTGGACACACGCGGCGTGGGATAGGTGAAAAGGATGCTGCCGGGACTGCCGTCGGTAGAACGGCCCCATGACTGGTCGTCACCCGTTGCGCTGTAGGCATATGTGTCTACCGCGGTAAGGCCGTCAGGAGAGGTAAGGGTGAGCGTACCGGTTTGGGCCAGTCCAAAAGGCAAATGGTTGCTGTCTTCACTGGTTTCAGCGTCACACCACACCAGCAAAAATCCTCCGGGCGGAATGACGGTTTTATAGGGATTGGAGTTGGGAATCTGGTAAAACAATGGATCCGCCGTAGCACTGAGGTAATACCCCGCAAGGTTGACGTGAAATGGGTTGGGGTTATAGATCTCCAGCCAGGGATCGAAATCGCCGAAAGGGTCGTCGAAAGTTGTTACATTATTCACCTGAACCTCATTGATAAAAAGGATTTCGGTGGCCATAGTGGCTTCCGCATTAGGGTCTTCAAAAGTCACATTGTTGAAGTACTGCCAGGCCGCATTGCCATCTGTGACCCTGCCATAAGAAACGTCGGGCGCCATTAACGGATATTCAATCTGGTCGATGATCGTTACCCCGTCGGGTGCAGTCAGGGTGAGGGTTTCACCATCGGCAGACAAAGAAAAATCCACGTGGTCTTCTCCCTGTTCAGGATCCTTGTCGAGCCAAAAGACAAGATGGTTATTGGGCAGAATAGTGGTTGTGCCCGGATTGGTCGACGGAATCAGCCATTTATCGAGAGAGTCTGGATCATCTGACAGGTAATATCCCGCGAGGTTGGTGATCGGGTTTCCCGCCGGATTGTAAATCTCCACCCAATCTTCTCCCACATCAAAGCCATCAGTTTCACCGTCGGCATTGTCGGCGATGATTTCGTTGATTTTGAGATTGAAGTTTTGGCCCCATGCAGGGTTAAATAGCCCCGAAAACCCAGCAAGGCAAGCACAACAGACAAGGCGTCTTGGTTTCATCATTTTCCCGGTTAGTGCGCGTCAAAGATGCAACGGAATTCGTTCACGAAGCAATGAATGTTACCAAATTGTTACCTACAATCTGAAAACGAAATCCCCTAACCCAAGGCTGCGAAGGACCTCAGCGCAACCCAATGTATGGTACTTCCCTTAGCGCTTACCGCTGTGCAACCGGTCCGGTCGTTGCCAGACCCGGCGAGTCCCTGCTTACTTTTACCCCGATGCATAAGAACAGGCAGGCTGCGGTCGTCTTTATTTTTTTCACCGTGCTGATTGATGTGATGGGGGTCGGACTCATCATCCCCGTGTTGCCCGGGCTGATCATGGAGTTGAAGCAGTGCAGCCTGAGCGAGGCGTCGGTGGCGGGCGGAACACTGCTGGTTACGTATGCACTTACCCAGTTTCTTATGGCCCCGGTAATCGGCAATATCAGCGACCGGTTTGGCCGCAGGCCCGTGTTGCTGCTCGCCCTGTTTGGATTAACGCTTGACTACCTGTTTATGACGTGGGCTCCGACCCTTGGCTGGCTCTACCTTGGGCGCGTACTGGCCGGTGTCATGGGTTCGAGCTACACGACGGCACAGGCCTACATTGCAGACATCAGCACCCCGGATACGCGTGCAAAGAACTACGGCATGCTCGGTGCTGCGTTTGGAATGGGGTTCATTGCCGGTCCGTTGCTGGGTGGCTTGTTGGGTGAAGTAGGGTTGCGGATTCCGTTTGTGGCAGCCGCGGCACTCACCTTCTTCAACTTTTTATATGGCTACTTTATCGTTCCCGAGTCACTGGCAGCCGCCAACCGCAGAAAATTCGACTGGCTGCGCGCCAATCCCGTCGGTGCTTTTGTCAGCCTGAAAAGAAATCCGACCATTGTCGGACTGGCACTGGCCATGTTTTTCGTCTACATGGCCGGCCAGTGTATGCCGTCTGTCTGGAGTTATTTCACTATGGAACGGCTCGGTTGGAGCAGTTCATTTGTAGGTGTTTCACTGGCCATCGTCGGTCTGCTGGTTGCCTTTGTGCAAGCTGTGCTCATTAGGCGCATCAACCCCGTGCTCGGCAATGAAAAGTCGGTCATGCTCGGCATGGTGTTGTGGTCGGGGGCTCTTTTTCTCTTTTCAGTCGCGGGCAACACTGCGATGATGCTCCTCACGTGCATACCCTACTGCCTCGGAGGCATCGCCGGTCCTGCCGTGCAAGCCATCATGAGCACCCGCGTTAACGCCAATGAGCAGGGTGAACTTCAGGGCGCCATGACGGCCATTATGAGCCTGACCCTGGTACTGAGTCCCGGACTGATGACCGGGGCATTCTCTTTATTCACCTCCGACAGGGCACCGCTGTACTACCCCGGCGCTCCGTTTTTTCTCGCCGGGGTGTTTTGCCTCACCGGGCTCATCGTAGCCTGGTACAGCCTGCACCATAAACCGAAGCGTGCGTCGCGGGTCTGAACTATGTGTACTTTTGACACTAACTAAAGCTCTTCCGATGTTCGTAAACAAATCCTTTTCCGGCCTGGCGGCTGTGGCATGTTTATTCGCGGGCTGTGGCTCAAACCACGAGGGTGACAGCGCAAAAGCCCACATTGTGAGTCATACAGAAACCCAGGTGCTTTCGCACCCTGACTGGTCGCGCAATGCCACCATCTATGAAGTGAATGTACGGCAGCACACCCCGGAAGGCACCTTTGCCGCCTTCGAGAAGGATATTCCCAGGCTGAGGGATATGGGGGTGAGGATTCTCTGGCTGATGCCCATTCATCCTATCGGCAAAGTAAACCGCAAGGGAAGCCTGGGCAGTTATTATAGCGTACGCGACTACAAGGCCATCAATCCGGAGTATGGTACCGAAGACGACTTCAGGAGGCTTGTGCAAACCGCCCATGCCGCGGGTATGAAGGTCATTCTCGACTGGGTGGCCAACCACAGTGCGTTTGACAATGGATGGACAATCACCCACCCTGAATATTACCTGCCTGATTCGGCCGGAAAAATTCAGCCACCCCTGAACACCGATTGGTGGGATGTAGCACAGCTCGACTGGACGCGCCGCGACAACGGGCTGAGGGCGGCGATGACCGACGCGCTTAAATACTGGGTGAAGGAATTTGATGTGGATGGTTACCGTTGCGATGTGGCGGAGAAAGTGCCACAGGATTATTGGGAGGAAGCCCGCGCCGCGTTGGATTCTATCAAACCGGTATTTATGCTCGCCGAAGCAGAGTTGCCCGCTCATCACCTGAAAGCGTTCGATATGAGTTATACGTGGCACTACATGGGGTTGTGTAACGACATAGGGGCAGGAAAAAAGCATTTTTCCGAAATCGATACGTACATGGCTGCCCAGGACACGTTGTTTCCCGTGAGTGCATACCGCATGTACTTCACCACCAACCACGACGAAAATTCCTGGAAGGGTACCTGTGCCGAGAGATTTGGCCCGCTGGCACCCGTGATGGACGTAATGTCTTTCACCATTGCCGGTATGCCCCTCGCCTATACGGGTCAGGAAGGCGGCGAAGCCTATCCCGATGGTAAACCCCACCGGTTGCGCTTCTTCGATAAGGATACCGCCCACTGGAATGGTTACAACCGTCAGGATGTTATCGCAAAGTTGTTCAATGCGCACCTTGCGAATCCCGCCTTGTGGAACGGAGAGTACGGAGGTGAATACAGCCGGGTGAAAACCTCCAATGACGATGAAATTTATTGTTACACACGCACACGCGGAGACAATGTGGTGCTGGTCATGCTCAACTTCAGCAACAAGTCACAGCGCATCGACCTCATCGGCGAGATGGAGGGCGAATTCAGCAGCATCTTCAACAACCAGACGCTCAAGGTTTTTACGCGGGGTGATGCGAAACTCGCTCCCCACGGATACCAGGTATTTGTGAAGAAATAACCCGGGTAATGCCTGCACAGGCGGCGATCAGCGCTTCACTTTCAGCGCGGCCTGCGCTCCGCTGCACCTGACCAGGTAAATGCCGGCGGCAAGGTCGCTGACATCAACCTGTATTCCGGCGCCATTTACGGGCACACGTTTCACGATTCTACCCGCGGCGTCTGTGAAGAGCAGGACATCACCGGAGACACCGGGGGTTGCAATAAAAACATGGTCTGAGGCAGGGTTAGGAAACAGCAGGAAACTGCCTTCCGCAAGGGTTTTCACCCCAACCGGAAGTACGGAGAACGTGGCCGTTTCCGAATACGGACTCGATCCGCATTCATTCAGCGCCATCACCCTCCAGAAGTAATTTCCGGCGGGTAAATCAAACAAGGGGTCGTAGGTGGTGCCTGCCACTTCCTGCGCATCGATGATGGAAGTAAAAGCCGCATCGGTAGCCAGCTGAAAGTCGTAGTTGGAGGCATTCGCCTGGGCATTCCATTCAAACACAATATTGTCGAGGCTGCTGAATGAGAAGTTTTCTGCAGGTGCCAGCGTGACAGGTATTTCTGCGGCTCCTTCAGAGATTTCAAGAACAAGGGGAAGCTCGTAGGTGTTCCCGTCAGCGTTGATAAGCACAAGGTTGAAGTTATATAGACCCGGCGTAAGGGTAAGCAGGTTACTGATTGTTACCACATAGGTGCCTGAAGCTGTTATAGTGGCTGAAGATACCGTCACCGTTTCCGGAAGGCCATTTAGCCCACTGGTAAGCGGGAAGTCGAGTTCGGTGCGAACATTGAGTTCGAAACTCAGCGCGTCATCACCGCATAGTTGCCATGATTGCTGAGAAGTCTCCAGCAACCGTGGACGGAGAATAAAAAATCCATTGTACATACTGGTGGCCAGCAGCACACCGCTCGGCAGGAAGGGATAACAGCTCCAGGTGCCCTGAAATACGGGGTTGTCGCTGGTGGGAAAGAGGTCGAAATAGGCAATCTCCGACAACACGCCGTCTTCGGCCCTGATGGCGTCAAGAATGCGCACACCACTGGTATAGTTGCTTTCGTAAACAAACTGATCCTGGATGTAGAGGTTGTGGTCTATCGAGGCAGGTGCTCCCTGGTAAAACCCGAGGTACTGAACGTTGTCGAGGTCCTGCACATCGAACAGGTGGGTGCGTGTGTTCACATCAAAGTCCATCTCATCCAACTCATCATTCACAAGGAAAAATCGTTTGTCTTTGGTAAACCAGCCCTGGTGGGTATAGCCGTTCTGTGGATATTCATTGTTGGATATCGCATAACAGTCGGACTTATCCGTGCAGTTTACTACGGTCAGCGCATCCTCATTGCAGGCCATTACAATTTCGCTGCCCTGGTAATCGGCATCCGGACCGTCATAGACTATGGCATGGCAGTCGTGGGTATATCCGTCATCGCTGAAACTTCCTGCGAGTGTGGGGTTGATGGGGTTGCTGATGTTAACAATGTGCTGACCGCCGCTGAAAGTTGAAGTGCCATTGCAATAGGCATAACCGGTCTCCTCACAGATATCAATCGTATGGCAATGGCCAAAACCATCGTAGTGCTGTGCTTCTTCGAAGCTAACGGGCGGATTGGTGACTTCATCCAGCTGAAGCAGGTCGAAAACCTGCAGTCCGTGACCTGAGGCTTCGCTGACGATAAATGCGAAATTGCCGTATTCTTCAACATCACGCCAGAGGCTCGCACTGGTATGGGAGTAGAGCAGACCAAGGAACACCGGGTTAACCGGATCACTTATATCCACAAAAGCAGTACCGCTCTGGCAGCCGACCAAGGCATACTCCTTACCTGTAACCGGCGATTTCCAGCCCCAGATATCATTGGTATTTGACCCGGCACTGATGTCATCAAGTGACATAAATGCCAGCAGGTCTACGTGGTTGCAGGGGTAAATACCGGCCATGCCGTCTTCGCAAGGTGTTTGCGCCACGAGTGCAAAACTGGCCACCATGCCTGCAGCGGCGAGCAGAAGATTGAATTTCATAATAGTATGGTTGTGTGTTGTTTGCGGTTACCATTGGTCGCTGCGCACCTGCAACTGTTCGAGTGTCAGCACTCCGCGTGTTTCGGTTTGCTGCATGGAACTTTCAAAACGCTTTAAAAAAGTCTTAGGGTCGACAGGGGTACCCTTGGGGGTATATCCAACGGGCTTGGTATGACCCGCAGCGGGAGAATGCAGTTCGGAAATAAGGGTCCAAACTTTTTGTAAGTGTGCGGGTTCATCCGCATAGCTTACCCATCGGATGATTTGAAGCTGCAGGTCTTCTTTTTTGCCGGCCATGGTACAAAGATAGGCCATGAAGCGGGCTGGTTGTCTGTATCCACGCCGGTTAAGGCGCACCATCGGCCTATGGTACAGGGTACGGGTATGTCACCGCGCTATTCCCTGCGGTGTATCAAGGCTTTATTCCACAACCACGCGAAGCACCTGGCTATGGCTTGCTGTGCGGTAGGTGACGATGTAGGTGCCTGGACTGAGGGCTGACAGGTCGATTTGGCTCTTGCCCGGCAGGTGGTTATGGCGAATGAGCAAGCGTCCCCTGGTATCGAACAAAAGCACCGCTCCGGAAGCCTTGGTGTCTAGTACCATAAGCGTGCGGGAGGCAATGGCGTAGTAGATGGCTTCAGCGGCTGCGGGTGATGCTTCGACGCCGGTTACGTAGTCCACTGTCCAGTCAACATGCAGCACGCAGCCATTGGCATCAGTGACCACACTGGTATAGTCGCCGGCTGCCAGCCCGGTGAGCGTCATGGAAGGGGTAGGGCCATCACCCCAGTCGCACAGGTAGGGCGGCGTTCCTCCGTTCCCGGCGATGGAAACGGTACCGAGGCTGCCTAGGTTATTTTCCGGGGTCACTGTCAGTTCAACAGCCAGCGGATCCGGCGTCAGCACTTCAAAATTCTGCGACACAGAACAGCCGTTTTCATCGGTCACTTCGAGGTAATAGGATCCGGGTGGCATGGAGGAAAGCGCGTCGTTGTCCCAATTCATGCTGAGTATACCCGTGCCTCCGGTGGCCGAAACGGCCACGGAGCCAGGTTCTCCGAAACAGGGTGCCGGGGAAACTTCGAGGGTGAGTGTAACCGCATCAGGTTCAGTGACTATGGCAAATCCATTGCCTGTGCACCCGTTTTGGTCGGTGATGGAAAAATGGTAAAGTCCTGCCTGAAGGTTGTTTTGGCTTTTGCCAAACACACCGCCGTCCCACTGAACGCTGTATTGTGTGGCATTGACTTCGGTGATTTGGATGGATCCGTTATCGTCACCGAAACAAAGGTTGTTCACCACTTCAAGTTGCGCGGTGAGGCTATCCGGCGCGCTGACCGCGAGCGTATCGATGTACAAACAGCCGTACTGATCGATGACCTGACAAATGTAGCTGCCCCCGGCAAGGCCTTCAATGGCCGGGCTCAGCGTTCCGCTCTGCCAGGTCACTGTGTGCACCTGGTTTAGTTCATCGTTGAGCTGTATGCTTCCGTTCCCGCTGTCGTGGCAAGTAGGATTGGTAATATCGAAAGAATACGTGGGCTGCACGGCATTGACGGCAATGGTTTCACTGATACCAATGTTGCCATAATTATCGGCTACGGTCACATTGTAAAGGCCCGGTGTGCTGACCATAATGGAAGAGGTTGTTTGTCCGTTGTTCCACTGGTAGGCGGCATAGCCGGCCGGGGTGAAGAGCATCATTGATTCTCCCGGACAAAGATTAAGGTCGCCGGAATACATCACCACGGGTACGAATGTGCTTCCTTCCTCAATGGTGATCGACTGTCCGGCCGGGATGTAAAAAAGTTTATCTTCAATGCCGCTGGGCCATTTTACAATGACTGAGTCTGCAGCGCTTGAGGTACCAAGTCCAAACAACTCATGTTGCGAATTCTGGCCCAGGTAACCCTCGCCGCATAGGGTGTAGCGTGTCAGTCGCTCTCCTTCCACCCAAACTTCAATTCTGGAACCGATACCATCCCGGTTGGAGACCGTTCCTTCCAGGGTGACCTTCAGCCAGTGGTTGTCGTTTTCGGGAGCCTTGAAAAGCGCGGAGGAATTTGGGGTATTGCAGTTGATGGCAATATCGGGAAAGCCATCATTGTTGTAATCTCCCTGCGCACTGCCGTGGTTCCAGGCTGGATTGCCGCTGACGCCCATGGCGGTCGACGTTTCGGTGAAAGTGCCGTCACCGTCATTGTGAAACAGTTTGTTTTCTCCCGGCGTCCAGTGGGGCGAATGGCAAACGTGCAGGTCGAGGTACTGGTCATTGTCGTAGTCGAGAAAGAGTGACCCCCAGCCGAAGTAGTTGCTGATGGTTCCCGACGCTGCTGCCACCTCAGTGAATGTACCATTGCCATTGTTGTGGTGCATGAGGTGTCCGGCGGGATTGTTGGTTACAAAAAGGTCGAGCCAGCCGTCGTTGTCATAATCATCCGTGGTGGCGCACATCGAAAATATATAGTGCATAACGCCTGAATAGGCGCTCATGTCAGTGAAGTTTCCGTTGCCGTCATTTCTGTACAGGTTGTTCGGACAATTGGTCCTGTCATTGGCAACATAGAGGTCGACGTCAAGGTCATTGTCGTAATCGAACCATACGGCACCGAAAGTGTTGTGAAAGCCGTTGCCCACTCCGGCAGATACCGCAGTTTCGGTGAAGGTGCCATTGCCCTCATTGCGGAAAAGTTTGTTGCTCACGTTGGGTGTGTAACCCAGGCCGTTGTAATTGCCGAGGTAAAGGTCCAGGTCACCGTCGCTATCGTAGTCTCCCCAAGCCTGACAGGTGCTGTACCAGGTGAGTGTGGACGGAAATCCGGCCGCTACTGTCACATCAGAAAAAACGAGGTTTCCATTGTTGTTATAGAGCGAACTCTGCGATCCGAAGCGGGCGACGAAGAGGTCATGATCACCATCGTTGTCATAATCTACCCAGTTTATACTTCTTACCTGTCCGCTGTTGGCAAAGAAGGCGGGTACCAGTGAAAACGTGCCGCCATTGTTTTGGTAAAACTTGCAGTTAAATCCGTCAGAGGAAAACACAAGGTCGTCCCAGCCGTCGTCGTTCCAGTCGAAAAACGAAACACCGCCGCCGAAGTAATCATTGGAGTACTGGTGTGAGATGCCCAAAGAGGACGTCACATTGAGGTACTGACTGCGGTATACCAATGGTGAACACAACAGCCAGGTAAAGTAAATAATGGCGAGAACGCGCTTCATAGCAAGCTACGCCGCTTTATCGAGGCGGACGATATAGTTAGTTGAAGTGTCAGAATCAGCGCGGAAGCACTACCAGAGGAACCGACAGACTACATCCGTCCATCCCGGACAGCAATAGCCAATAGGTTCCGGGCGGGATACTAGATATATTAAACGATTCGCTGGTAAGCCGAATCAACGCTTCATCAGGTAATAGACGGCCGTCTGAAGCAAGGATGCCTGTAATTTGTATATTTTTTTCCGGGTCAGCGCCGATGTGCAGGGTAGTGGTGGCCGGATTGGGATAAATAAGGCAATGTTCCGCCTGAATTTTCGGTGTGGAAACCACAAAGGGAATGAAAAAGTCCTCACTGACGCTGCAGCCGCTCGCATCGGTCAATGCCAAGGAATACCATCCGCTGTATAGGCTGTCGAGGAAGG
>DHLU01000100.1:0-4272 GCA_002405435.1 Flavobacteriales bacterium UBA4660 | reverse complement strand
AAGAAACTGTCGCTCGCTCCGGTACTCCACAATGCGTTGTAGGGTGGCGTACCTCCCGATGCCTCCAGGTTGGCGGTGCCGGATAATCCGTTTTCTATGTCTTCGGTCAGGGTGAGTGTAATTTCAAGCGGAGCGGGTTCAGCTATGAAAAACTGAAACAGTGTGTCACATCCGGCCGCGTCAGTGATGGTAAACGCGTGGGGTCCGGGAGTCAACGCGCCAGAGTCCAGGATATCTCCGGAAAATGAGTATTCAGGGGTCCCCCCTGAAATGCTGTCCACCACAATGGCGCCATCGCTGAAGCCAAAACAGCTAACGCTTTGCTCTGTGCACCAGATGGTAAAGTCTGCGGGCTGGTCTATAAATACATCGGTGGAGGCCATGCAGCCATTGCTGTCGGTCACTTCCACTGTATAGTTCCCGGCAGCCAGTGCATTCAGCGGCCCGCCATCTGCACTAAGGGTATAGCCGGGTGTGCCGCCGGTGACTGTGGCGGTGATGCTTCCGTCTGAAGCCCCGTTGCACGAGGCATTGACACCGCTGGCTGCTACCGAAAGGGCGTCGGGCTCGGTAAGCGTGACCACACCGGAGAAGGCACAGCCCTGGGTATTTATGCCTTCAAAAGAATATATGCCTGGTGGAAGGTTACTCAGCACGGTATCTGAATCCGCGGTATTCCAAGTGATCGCTGCCACCTGACCGGGCCATACAGACAGCGAAATGCTGCCGTCTGATGCCCCATGGCAGGCAACCATGGAAACCGAGGCATTCACTTCAACCTCGGGCAGCCAAAAGAGTTCGAAAGGCAGCGAATTCTGCGGATAGCCCTGGTCGTTTATCAATGCCAGGGAATAGTTGCCCGGAGAGGAAACGTAGATGGACTGCGAAACAGCTCCGGTATTCCACAGGTAGGAGACGGCATCGGGGGCTGTCAGCAGGAGGCTGTCGCCCGGACAGATTTCGGGGTCGCCGGAATAGGCTATGGCAAAAGGCAGCAGAAATGATTCACCTTCTATAAGATGAAGGTGCTGGTTAACCGAAACGTCATAGTAGGTTTCCTCAATACCAAGCGGCCAGTGAATAACCAGACTATCGACCACGTCCGCACTCCCAAGCCCGAAAATTTCCTTTTCGGAATTCTGCGCAATGAAATTTTCACCGCAGAGGGTGAAACGCACATAGTGATGGCCACCGGCGTAACAGTCAATCCAGGTGCCGATGCCGTCCTTATTTGACTGCACACCTTCTACGCTGACGGAGAGATAATTGTTGGTGCCGCCATCATTAAGCCATATATCCGATTGGAACGGATCGTTGTTGTTGTTGGCGTAATCATAGTAACCATCATTGTTGAGGTCGCCCATGGCGGTGACGAAGGTCGGGGCAATATCACCCACAATGCCGGTGGTGGCATTTCCGTCAGAAAAGGTGCTGTTTTGGTTGTTGATAAACCAGCGGTTCTGGGTGGGTCCCCACGCGCCTATCGTGGTGCCCACAAATAAGTCCTGCCAGCTGTCATTGTCGTAATCGAGCCAGAGGCTTCCCCAGCATACGGCATTGACGGTCACACCCGCCGATTGTGCAATATCCGTAAACACGTCGCCGTCGTTTCTGAGGAGTTTGTTGCCCTCAATGCCATTGGTGATATATACGTCCAGGTCGGCGTCGTTGTCATAATCGTCAACCGTGCCGGTCATGGCTTCAATCATTACCCCAAGTCCAGAACCTGCGGTTACATTGGTAAAGGTGCCGTCACCATTGTTTTTGAAGAGTTCATTGGCCCAGAAGAGCCGGTCTACAATGAGGTACAGGTCTTCCCAGCCATCGTGGTCATAATCAAAAAAAACAGGCTGGAAACAGGGCCTTGGTGGCAAATCGAGGCCTATGGTTTCTGTTACTTCGGTAAAAGTGCCGTTGCCGTTGTTGCGGTAGAAGTCACTACGGTACTGTATAAGCGGGAAATTATCAGGATTATAGAACTTGGCAATGTAGAGATCCAAATCACCATCGTGGTCGTAGTCGCACCAGGCCGCGCCGAAATGGGCGAAGATGCCGTTGGGTATTCCGGAAGCCGCTGCCACTTCGGTAAAGGTCTGGTTGTCGTTTTGCCTCCACAACCTCACCGGTGCCAGGTGGTGGGTGATGAGCAGGTCACTGTCCCCATCGTTATCGTAGTCTGCCCACAACACCATTTTCACCTGCTTGTTGTCTGTATTGGTAATGCCCGGAAATACCTCCACCAGCTCGCCTGTGCCGTCATTGAGGAAAAAACGCACATTGCCGCTGCCCGAGCCGAGGGTGAGGTCATCATGGCCGTCCTGGTTGAAATCATACCACGAGAGGCCGCATCCATCGTAAGTGCCTGTGGTGATATTGTAGATATCGAATGAACCGCTGATCTCGGTAAACTGCGCGCCCAGCCGGCCTGTCGAAAACAGCACAAACAATGCCGCCACCAGTTGTGGAAGCCCATCCCGTAATCTATGTCTTTTCATTCGTCGCATCAGCAGTTAGTGAACGATGAGCATGGGGTGGGGTTGAATGCGGGCGATCTCACCTGCAACCTGAAAGTGCACAATGTAAAGCCCCGCGCGGAGCATCGAAACATCAAAGCGGCACGAACCGATTGCAGGTTGTTCCCAGGCCAGTTTTCCGGTCACATCATACAGCAGCAGGCGAGAAGGCTTGGCGGAGAAGGCGTGCAGCGTCTGGTCGGCCGGATTGGGGAAGAGGTAAAACTGCGCTTCCTGTACTTCGTCTATCCCTTGCACAAAATCAACAAGGAAGTTGACCGTATCAGCGCATGAAAGTGAGTCGGTCACCAATAGGCTGTAAAATGCGGGTGCGAGTCCGTCGATGGTCAAATTCCCCGTGATGCCGTTGCTCGGTTCAACTGTA
Organism: Flavobacteriales bacterium UBA4660; assembly: GCA_002405435.1. Classification (GTDB taxonomy): domain Bacteria; phylum Bacteroidota; class Bacteroidia; order Flavobacteriales_D; family Sanyastnellaceae; genus UBA4660. The sequence goes on along the minus strand of DHLU01000100.1, from coordinate 1,374 downwards.
TACGGTGGTGTTCCTCCCGAAATTTCAGCCGAAGCACTGCCCGCCTCACCATTTTCGAAAAATGGAGACGTGCTGACGGTGCAAACCAGGGCTTCGGGCTCCATGATTTCAAAGGTGCGCGTATCGGTGCATCCGGCGGCATCGGTCAGGGTCACCGCATAGGCACCGGCTGCAAGGGCCGACGCATCTGCACCTCCCCAGTCGAAACTATAGGGCGGTGTTCCGCCAAACACCGAATCGGCCAACGCATGGCCATCTGCCTGGGCATGGCATGACACGTTGTTGGTTTGCACCGTAAAGCCTAGTGAATCAGGTTCGCTGATCAACACCGAACCTTCGAGGGTGCAGGTTTCGCCATACGTTACTGTAAACGCATAGTCGCCGGCACCAAGACCAGTTGCGGTGAATTCAGTACTGGCGTTGCTCCAGACAATGCCGTTGAGCGCAGTTCCCGTGGCACCCACCGACGCGCTGCCGTCTGCACTGCCATAGCAACTGGCCTGTACTGTGCTCACCTGCAGCTCGGGCAAATCGGCCTGAAAAACTTCTATGGTGTCGGTGTAAACAATGTACCCGAATACATTCTCGTATGAAGCCCAGTAAACCCCTGCCTCCGCTACGGTGATAGACGTGCCAGAGGCCCCGTTGGACCAAAGCAGAGAAACTTCTTCTCCGGCCGAGAGCACCGCACTGGCCCCGGGGCACAGGGTAGTGCTGCCCGTTACGGTCAATGGAATGACCAGTTCGCTGAAACTGGCGCCCTCCACGAAGTGGTGGTACTGGTCAATATCCAGGTCGTAATACCACTCATCGATTCCGCTTGGCCAGACGATGTGCAGCGAGTCGGCCTCCGTGCCCGAACCCAGGCCGAAGATTTCTTTCTCGCTGTTCTGGCACATATAGTTTTCACCTGACAGCGTATAGCGCAGGTATTTCTGTCCGCTGCTCCACAATTCCAGCAAGGTGCCGATACCATCGCGGTTCGACAGGGTCCCCTCGACGGTCATGCCAATCCAGTGGTTATTGCCGCCCAGGTTTTTGAAGAGGGCGCTCGGACTCGGTGCTGCGTTGTTGTTGATGAAGTCGAAGAAGCCGTCATTGTTCATGTCGCCCATGGCCGAGGTATAGCTGGCGGCAACAACCCCGTTCAGTCCGGCTGCAGCAGCATTGAAAGTGAAACTCTGGCCATTGTTGTTGAGGAAGAAATCACACTGTTGGGTGAGGCTGAAGGAAGTCCCAAGTGTACCCATAAAAAGGTCATCCCACGTGTTGTTGTCATAGTCAAGGAAAAGCGCTCCCCAGGTAGACGTGGTGAGATCATATTCGTACAGTCCGGCTTCAACTGCTACATCGTCGAAAGTGCCTTCGCCCTGG
>DHLU01000167.1 GCA_002405435.1 Flavobacteriales bacterium UBA4660 | reverse complement strand
ACGCGCTTGAGGATCTCGTCGGACAGCGACAGCTCGCCCGAGTAGTCGGTCGAGGCGACCCACAGCCTGAGGATCTCGGCGCCGAGCGTGTCCGACACCTTCTGCGGCACGACGACGTTGCCGAGCGACTTGCTCATCTTCTCGCCCGACGTCGTGACCCAGGCGTTGTGCATCCAGTACTGCGCGAAGGCATCACCGGCCGCCTTGGACTGCGCGATCTCGTTCTCGTGGTGCGGGAAGAGCAGGTCGATACCCCCACCGTGGATGTCGAACGCTGGACCGAGGTAGCGCGACGCCATCGCCGAGCACTCCAGGTGCCAGCCGGGAAAGCCCTTACCCCAGGGACTATTCCACTGCATCAGGTGTTCGGGGCCTGCTTTTTTCCAGATGGCAAAATCCAGGGCATCTCGTTTCTCATCCTGGCCATCCAGTTCCCGCGTGTTGGAATAAAGTTCGTCGATGACCCTTCCCGATAACTTTCCGTAGGGATATTGCTGACTGAACCTGCGCACGTCGAAATACACCGATCCGTTGACCTCGTAGGCATAGCCATTGGCCATAATCTCACTGATCATCTCAATCTGCTCCACGATATGCGCTGTTGCCGTGGGCTCTATGGAAGGATTGAGCACATTAAAAAGGCGCATCACATCATGAAAACCGTTGGTATAACGCTGCACCACTTCCATGGGTTCCAGTTTTTCAAGCCTTGCCTTCTTGGCAATCTTGTCTTCACCCTCATCGCTGTCGCCGGTAAGGTGTCCGACATCGGTGATGTTGCGCACATACCGCACCTTGTAACCAATAAAGGTCAGGTAGCGATAGACCATATCGAAGGTGGTAAAGGTGCGCACGTTGCCCAGGTGAACATCACTGTAGACCGTAGGTCCGCAGACATACAGGCCGACATGTCCGGAAACCAGCGGCTCAAATTTCTCCTTCTGACGCGTCAGGCTGTTATAGATGACCAGGGGTTGAATCATGGCCGCTAATTTATTTGTCGTTGCCTTTCAGGCGGCGGATTTCCGCGCCTGCCAAAAAAAAAGCCCCGTAGCGGTACGGGGCCTTTTTTTGGTAAGTATTTGCGTTTAATTCTCTTCTTCTTCAAGCACGCCACTTCCAAGATAGCGTCCGCCCTTGTACACTTCGATGCGAATCAGGATGCCATCGGAGTTGTACACATACATCTTTCCGTCCCACAGGCGTCCGTTCGAATACACACCCGCCTGCGACATCTGTCCGTTTTTGTTGTACATGACGTTGTAGCCGTTGGGCTTGAATACCGCTGCAGCGTTCACCTTGCCTTCCGGAGCGGTGCTCTCCTTGCCGATAGATTTGTTGTAGGGATCAGCCTCCACAATTTCACCACCCGGCTTGTCGGTGTATTCCTTATTGCTGCCCGGCTTCAGTTCTCCGCCATCGAAAACCATTTCTTCCTTGAGGCTTCCGTCTTCGTTGAAGCGTTTGCATACACCTTGTTCTTCACCGTTGTGGATATTGACTTCCATGGCCAACTTGCCGTTTTCATAGAAGTACTTCTGCACCCCGTTGCGTTTTCCGTTCTGGGAAAACATAAACAACTGCTGCATATTGCCCGAAGGATGCCAGCGCTTGAACTCTCCGACATTGCGTGAGTCAACCCAATCGCCCTCCTCCTCCATCTGACCTGTTTCGTAGTAGATCTTGTAATGACCTTCGGGCTTACCGAAGACGTAATTGACTTCGCTTTTCGGTTTGCCGTTGGGCCAAAACCTCTTCCACAACCCCTCGCGTCGGTTGTCTTTGTATTCTCCCTCTTCCACGATGGCGTCGGGGGAATAAGCTTTATCATTGGCCATATAGCCTTTGATTACCCAGTACCCTTGTCGTTTACCGGCCTGGTCGGTGCGGTTAATGTCTTTGTCGCCGTATGCCAGCAGTGCCGTGTGCAGCACCAAAAACAGGGGGAGCATGATGGATTTTAAAGTCAGGTATTTCATTGTCGTAAGACTTATATTACATTGAGAGGTGTGCTTGTGCTGGAGTTTTTACGGCACTGGAAATCGGCAGGTTTCACAACCAGTCCAAAAATAATTGACCGCCCAGCCGATGCACCGGGGAACCAAAGTCTCAACAAATTGATTAACAGAGTCTTATCCTGATATTTTCGCCCGCACGCCCTCGAGCATTGCCTCAACCAGCCTTTCAAGGCCATAGGCTGGTGACCAGCCCCAGTCGGTGCGCGCTGCGCTGTCATCAATGCTGCACGGCCATGAATCGGCCAGTGCCTGCCGGAAGTCGGGTTGGTAGGAAATGGCAAAATGGCTGATATGGCACTGTATAGCCCGGGCAAGGCTGGCGGGGGTGAACGACACTCCGGCCAGGTTATAGGACGACCGGATACGGATGTGTTCTGCCGGCGCATCCATTATGGATATCGTTGCGCGGATGGCGTCTTCCATCATCATCATGGGCAATTCCGTTTCAGCCGACAGGAAACAGGTGTAGCTGCCCGACTTCAGGGCATGGTAGAAAATGTCAACGGCATAATCCGTGGTGCCTCCTCCGGGTTCGCTGCGGAATCCGATCAGGCCGGGATAGCGAATGCTTCGCACATCTGTGCCGTGTTTGAGGTGGTAGTATTCGCACCACCTTTCGCCGGCCAGTTTGGAAATGCCGTAAACCGACGACGGCTCCATGACTGTGGTCTGGGGGGTCTGGTGGCGGGGTGTTGTGGGCCCGAATGCGGCGATGCTTGAAGGCCAGAATACCTTGCGCAGCGGGCCGTCATGCTTGGCCAGCTCAAGGATATTTAGCAACCCGTTCATATTGAGGTCCCAGGCGAGTACCGGGTTTTTCTCACTCGTTGCCGACAGCAAGGCCGCGAGCTGGTAGACTTCGGTTACACCCTGCGTGCGGATGGTCTCTTCGAGGGCTTCCTTGTCGAGCACGCTGAGTGTCACAAATGGCCCCTCGCCGAGCAGCCCGGTGCTATCGGGACGTATGTCTGCAGCGATCACGTTTTCGTTGCCGTATTTTTCACGCAGCGCCAGCACCAGCTCGATACCAATCTGCCCGGTGGCGCCAATTACCAGAATTCTTTTCTGCATACTCATTGACTAGAGGAGAATCAAACGTGGTAAAATTAAACCTATCGGCCTTAGATAGATCTGGTGCAGGCCCGACACACCGCTTCAGCCGTCTGCACCCGCGCAACACGTGAAGGCCTCAACGGGTCTTGTATAAAGGTGATCAGAATCACGAGAGAATTGCCATATTGCGGGCCATATCCGATAAGCCTTTTTCATTGAGTAACAGAAGCGTATACGAAGAACTCTCAGCACAGGAATACCATGCGGTGTTCAGGGAATGGTTCAGGCCGCTTCGCAACTACCTTTATTACCGGTGTGGAGATGCCGCCATGGCAGAAGACCTGGCCCAGGATGCCTTCGTAAAACTTTGGGAAAACAGGGCGCGCACTGAAAAACGCACCGGCAAGGCCTACCTATACACCATCGGGCACAACCTGATGGTAAACCAGATAAAACGAAACCAGCTCAAATTCAGGCTGAGGTCAAGTCCGACTCCGGACAGGGATTTTGATACCCCTGAAAAACTGGCCGAAACGCAAGAGTATCATCATTTCCTGGAGCAGGTTATCAGCAGGCTGCCTGAGGGCGGAAGGGAAGTATTTCTCATGAGCCGGCTGGAAGACCTCACCTACCAGGAAATCGCCGAACGGCTCGGACTCTCGGTAAAGGCCATCGAAAAGCGGATGACCCGCGTGTTGAAAATACTTCGCGAAAAGCTTGGCACCGAAATCTGATACGCTCCAGCCTAATCATGCCTGCCCCGCAAAGGCCGGTATCAGTTTGCTGGTGCCGCGCGGAATGCTGT
>DHLU01000004.1 GCA_002405435.1 Flavobacteriales bacterium UBA4660 | reverse complement strand
TGAGCTAGCCCGATGAGATTTTTAATGCCATCAGCGAATTTTTTTCGTCCGACCTGCCGCTGAAAGGAAAGACCGCAATGGTGACTGCCGGCCCCACGATCGAACCCATCGATCCGGTCAGGTACATCGGAAACCACAGCACCGGAACCATGGGGTATGCCCTCGCGCGCGTGCTGGCCGAACGCGGAGCACAGGTGTATCTGGTGAGCGGACCCGTTCACGTGACGATTGAACATCCCTCCGTGCATCTGATTCAGGTGCACACAGCCGCTGAGATGGCAGAAGCCTGCATACAACGCGCCGACAACTGCGACCTCGTCGTCCTGGCTGCGGCTGTGGCCGACTACCGGCCCGCGCATACAGAACTGCAAAAAATAAAAAAAAGCGGACAGGCCATGACGCTCCAGCTGGAGCCAACTACCGACATTGCCGCCACCTTAGGCGCAGCAAAAAAAACCAATCAGGTATTTGTGGGCTTTGCCCTGGAAACCGATGATGAAGAGGAGAATGCCCGGCGCAAACTGGTGCGTAAAAACCTCGACATGATTGTGCTCAATTCCCTTCGCGACGAGGGGGCAGGATTCGGTACGGATACCAATAAAATCACCGTATTTTGGCCGGACAATAAAAAGTCCTCGTTCGGGTTGAAGAACAAACAACTGCTGGCAGCCGACCTGGTAGATGAAATGTTGAAACTGATGACCGCATGAAACAGATTCTTTTTCTCCTGAGTGCCATACTTGCCTTCACCGGCGCCCTAAAGGCTCAGGAACTCAACTGCAATGTGACCATCATTCAGCCGCAGATCATGATCGGTGATCCCGGTATTTTTCAGATCATGGAAACAACCATTGAGGAATTTATCAATGGCAGGAAATGGACCGATGATGATTTTGAATTGGAAGAGCGCATTGAGTGTACCATGCAAATCACCATTGAGCAATGGGTTAACCTGCGCCAGTTTAAAGGTTCATTGCAGGTGGGAAGCAGCCGACCGGTCTTTAATTCAGACTACAAGACCTCTCTGCTTTCGGTCAATGACCGGGATTTCGAATTCACTTTTCAGGAGAATACCATGATCCAGTGGAGCTCCGATCAGCACCGCGACAATCTCTCGTCCATGCTGGCATTTTACGCCTATTATATCCTGGGAACCGACTATGACTCCTTCTCGCCCGAAGGAGGTACCCAGTGGTTTCTATTGTGTCAGACCATCGTGCTTAACGCGCAGGGCGCGCCCGAGCAGGGATGGAAGAGCAACCAGAAAGGACAGCAGAACCGTTACTGGCTCGTGGAAAACATCCTCAGCCAGAGTTTTAAGCCCATGCGCGACTGCACTTACAATTACCACCGCCTCGGCTTCGATAAAATGTACACCGACGTGCAGGAGTCGAGGAAGATCATGGCCGACGCCCTGATAGGCCTCCGTAATGTTCACAAGATCCGTCCCTCCAGCTACAACATGCAGGTGTTTTTCTACGCCAAAGCCGATGAAATTGTGACCATCTTCACACCGACCGCGGTCGAGGAAAAACAGCGGGTCTATGACCTGACTAAACAGGTAGACCCCGGGAACATCACCAAGTATGAGATGATGATGAAATGAGGTAACTATGTTGCGTCACCTCTCCATTATCAATTACGCGCTGATCGACAGGGTTGAAGTCGACATCAGTGCAGGTTTCACCGCTATAACCGGAGAAACAGGCTCAGGAAAATCCATCCTGCTCGATGCGCTCGGACTCGCCCTTGGTGAACGGGCTGATTCAAAGACAATACGCGATGGTCAGCAGAAATGTGTGGTGGAAGCCGTGTTCAGCCTGGAAGGATATGGGCTGGAAGCCTATTTCGCGGACCACGACATCGACTACGAACCCCGTAACACCTTTCGCCGGGAAATCGCGGCCTCCGGCAAAAGCCGCTCGTTCATTAACGACACGCCTGTGCCCCTCAATGTGTTGCGCGAACTGGGCAACCAATTGGTCGATATCCACTCACAGCACGAAAATACCCTGATCGGCACCCGTGCATTCCAGCTCGACAGTGTTGATGCCTTCGCTTCGAATACAACCGAACGCACCGGTTGCGCAGCGGCTTACAGGCTGTGGAAAGCGGCGGGCAGTCAACTGGCCGACTTGCTCGCACAGGAACAAAAGTTGCGGCAGGACCTGGATTATCACCGGTTTCAGCACGAAGAGTTGTTCGCGGCCGGACTTGACAAACTCGATGAAGTGCAGCTTGCTGCCGAACTGGAAACCCTGTCGCATGCCGAAACCATCAATGACGCCCTGCGGCGGGCGATAGCGGCCGTTAGTGCTGAAGAGGGTGCTGCCCTCGACGGCGTTACTGCAGCCAAAAATGCCATTGCCCGGTCAGCCCGACACCACAGTGCACTGGAGGCGCTGGTAGTGCGGCTTGAGTCAGCGCGCATCGAACTCGCTGATATTGCCGCTGAATGCGAAGAATTGGCCACCAAGGTTGTTTTTGATCCCGGGCGCATGGAGGAAATCAACAACCAGCTGGCCCGACTGCAGCACCTGCTCAAAAAACACAATTGCCGCGATACTGTCCAGTTGATTGCCCTCCGCGATGAGCTCGCTGCGCGCATCAGTACGGCCGAAAACCTCGATCAACATATCGCCGCTGCACGGGCAACAGTCGAAAAGTCTGAAAAGGAACTGGCCGGGGCCTGCGGCCGGCTTTCAGAAACCCGCCGGTCTGCAGCCGCACGGCTCGAAGCCGAGGTAAAGGCAAATTTCAGGGCACTTGCCCTTGATCACGCCACCCTGCAAGTCGAAGTGAAACCGTCAGCAGCCTATACGTCTGATGGCGCCGACGATGTGACCTTTTTGTTCAGTGCCAACAAGGGCAGCGCGCTGCTGCCACTGAGGCAGGTGGCGTCAGGCGGTGAAATGTCGCGCGTTATGCTCGCCCTGAAAGCCGCAGTCAGCCAATACAGGCGTTTACCTACGCTGATACTCGATGAGATCGACCAGGGCATCAGCGGCGAAACGGCGCTGAGGGTGGCCGAGATGATGAGAAAAATGAGCGGAAGTATGCAGTTGGTATGCATAACCCACCTCCCGCAAATCGCCGGCAAAGCCACCCACCACCTTAAGATTTACAAGACAACCCACGCGACGGGTACCTCCACCTGCCTCGAAAGTCTTGATGAAGACGGCCGGGTCAAAGAACTCGCCGGCATGATGAGCGGTAATACGCGCTCAGCGGCCTCCATGGAAAGCGCAAGGGAACTGCTCGAACATTAACGCAGACGCCGGCGCCTTGGCGATGGATTAAAAGGTGAAGTCAAGGCCGATGGCGGGGAGTATAGGCAGCTGGTCAACCCGGTTGTTGGTGATACGGTCTATGTAAAAGACATTGAAGCGGTTGTAAACGTTGGTGACACCGGCATTCATTTCGAGTTTCACATTCTTACTGAAATCTACAGTCTTGCGTATATTCACGTCAAGGCGGTGGTAGTAGGGCAGGCGTCCGTTGTTGAGGTCTGCGTACTGGATACCCAGTTCATTGGAGTTTGCTGTCACATAATCGGTTGCTATACCGCCGTCAATGCTGGGTGCCTGGTAATAGCCCTGGGTTTCCGTAAAGGGTAAACCGCTTCCAAGGTTCCACCGCACACTGGCTTCCCAACTGCCCTTGTTGCCCCAGCCATGGCTGACCACCACATTGACGTTGTGGCGGCGGTCAAAAATCGGGTCATAATAACGGAAGCCATCCCAGCGATCTACGTTGCCGAGTGAGTACACCAGCCATACATAGGTGTATTTGTAATCGTATTTAAGCACAAAATCAACCCCGACGGCACGTCCGCTTTCCACCACAAAATCCTTGCGGAATACCTCGGGTTTGTCCTGGTTGTTGCCGTCATCAGGGAAAATCTTGTTCCTGTTGACGTTGGTAATCACCCCGAAGTCGCGGTAGTAAGCCTCTACATTCAGGTTGAGGAGTTCGGTGATGTCAAATTCGAATCCTCCGATATAGTGCACGGCGCGCTGAAGCGGATTTCTCACTTCGCGCGTCTCTCCGTTTGCATCAATGAAGTCGGCAGGCAGGTTGTCCGGCGAAGCAAGGAAGCCGTAGAAAAGGTTGACTACATCCCGGTCGCTGTTGGCTGCAACCAGGTTCTGGGTATAAATACCGGTAGCGGCCTTGAACCGGAGTCTGTTGGTGGCCAGGTACTTGAAACCGAGACGGGGCTCGGGAGAAAATACGCTCAGTGATCCATAGTACTGAAAGCGCATACCGGGTTCAATCAGCCAGTTGCCGGCTTTGATTTTGTAGGTAGTGTACAGGTTCAGCTCGGTGGTGTTTTGCTCCTGATCCACTTTGACCCCAAGGGCATTGAAGGTTTCGTAATCAGTAGAAAAACCAACCACTTCAACCCCATACTTCAGTTCGTTATCGCCTTGTATGTTTTTAAAGTCGAGTCCGAAATTGAAGCCATTGATAGACGAGAAACGGTCGGGAACCGACTCCTCCTTCAGGGTTATGTTGTAGCCGCTGGAGGCAAAGTTTCCAGAGATCAGTGTGCTGCTTCCGCCCGGTACTACTACGAAATTGGCACCGAATCCGCTGTTCTGCCAGCCGAGTTTGCCCACCGCCTGGTAATTGGTGACATCGTCTCCGAACGAAAATCCAAACACGTTGAATTTACTTCCGGCACCGCCGAATGACACTTTGCCGTACAGGTCGGTGTAGCGGAAGGGCAGGCCATCGCCGTTGTTGATGTAGGGGTATAGCGTCTGCCCTGTCTGGTCGAGGTACGAGGTCTTCATGCTGAGCATGTAGCTAATTCCGGCCCCGTTGTCGTTGAGCTTCTTGAGCGGACCTTCCAGCAGGGCATGGGCACCAAAACCACTTCCGCCCACCTTACCGCCCATACGCTGCTTGTTGCCGTCACGGGTGGAAATGTCCATGACCGAACTCACCCTTCCACCGTACTGGGCTCCGAAGCCGCCGCTGTATACTTCAGCGTTGGCAATGACATCGGTATCAAAAACGGAAAACAATCCGATGCTGTGAAAGGCGTTGTAGATAATCATGCCGTCAAGCAACACCTTGTTCTGAATGGGCGAACCGCCGCGGATATAAATCTGCCCGCCCTGGTCTCCCGTCGTCACAAAACCCGGCATCGACTGAAATACCCCGACAATGTCCGAAGTACCGCCGAAACTCGGAATTTTCTTAATGTCCTCCGGACGAATGGTTTCTACCGATACCCTCACCTGTGTGCGCTGGTCTGTGTATTCGCTGCTTACTTCGACGGGGCCTATTTCGGTGGCCTTGACCATGAGCTGAAAGTTGAGGGCCAACACCTGGTTATCGGTCAACTTGACGTCCTGGCGTACTTGCTCGTGCTCCGGACTCTGCACAATCAGCACGTAGTCACCCGCCGGAACCTTGGTGATGGAATAGTAGCCATTCTCGTCGGTGCTAGAACCATATTGAGTGCCCTCCAGAAAGACCTGTATAAAGAGCACGGGCTCCCCATCCTCCTGGTTTTTCACAAACCCCCGGATAGTACCCTGGGCGAATGTGTATAACGCATTGAAAATCAAAAGAAATAAAGCGGTTAAACGGAGAAATTGGCGCATGGTCGACATTATGGCCGCTAATCTAAGCCTCCGTACCCCTATTTAGCCCGCCGATGGTGTAATTGACGCCAAAAGATTACAATCCTGACAACCCCTGAGGAATGCCCGCCCTGTCGTTTTACTTTTGAAGGAAAACTTCCTCTCTATGTGGCAATCCTTTGCCCACGCCATTCGCGGTGTACGCTTGCTTCTTCGCGCCGAAAGAAATTTTATCATTCACGCCCTGGCTGCCGTTGGGGGGGTGGCGCTCGGATGGTACG
>DHLU01000221.1:1861-11776 GCA_002405435.1 Flavobacteriales bacterium UBA4660 | reverse complement strand
TTGAACTTGAGTGTGGGATCACCTTTCACGACCATGGGGGCAGACGGAACGATTTCGTGTCCCCTGGCTCTGAAGAATTCCAAAAAGCAGTTCCTTATTTCCTTGGATGTCATTGTTGATGGGTTGGCAAAGGGGCAAAATTAACACGGTATGGTGTGCTATTTTCGCATCTGAACATGGCAAAGATCAAGTACCGGTTTAATCCCAACTCCCTCAACTTTGAGCGGATCAGTTATACCGTGCGCGATTATGCCATTAACCTGCTGCGCTACACCTTTGCAGGACTCGTCTTCGCGGTGATTGCCGTGGTGCTGTTTCTCTCATTTTTTAGAAACCCCAGGCTGCGCACGGCAGAGCGGGAACTGCGCTTCCGCGAACAACAGCTGCGCCAGCTCAACAGCGAACTTGATACCCTCTATGCCGTGGTCGACGACCTGCGCCGGAAAGACGATGAGGTGTACCGGACGATCTTCGGGGCCAAACCCTATCCCGAGCACCTTCGCAACCAGGGTATCGGCGGTTCGCGCCGTTACGCTCAGCTGAAAGGCTACGCCTCTTCCGATGCCATCATCGAAACCAAAAAACGCATTGCACGGCTGCAACGTTCGCTGGTGGCCCAGAGCAAATCACTGGAAGAAGTTTTTGAGCTGGCGAAAAAACAGGACGACATGCTGCAGAGCATCCCTGCCATACAACCAGTCAACAACAAGGACCTCACCCGCATTGCCTCCGGTTTCGGGATGCGTATGCACCCCATATACAAGGTGATGAAAATGCACGCCGGACTCGACTTTACTGCCAGCGTAGGCACCGAGATCTATGCCACCGGCGATGGGGTGGTGGCCTCTGCCGACACGAAACTTTCGGGCTACGGACTGCATGTGGTGCTCAGGCACGGATACGGATACGAAACGCTCTACGCCCACATGAGCAGGATAGCGGTGCGGCCGGGTGAAAAGGTAAAACGCGGACAACTGATTGGCTACGTAGGCAATACCGGCACTTCTTCCGGACCGCACCTGCACTACGAAGTGCTGGTAAACGGACAGAAGGTAGATCCAGCCTACTATTTCTTCAACGATATTTCCATAGCCCAGTACGAAGACCTGCTGCAGCGCGCTGCCAATGCCACCCAGTCGTTTGACTGAGGGCAGGATTGCACATGGGCTGCGGGCGGGCACCCGATGCGGCATGGGTTGTTCAATGCTTACCGCCTTTCTTTTATACCTGCAGAAAACCCTCCCATGCACCTTGTCTCAATTTTATCACGGAATTATTTTTTTTATTGCGGTTCTTTCACGAAGATTGCATCGGAGAAGTGAGCGCGTTACGCGGGAGACTATGACTACTGCTATATGAATGATTTGAACAACCGGATTGCCCTATGCCTGTTATCGATCTTGAAGTTGAAAAACTCTATTATACGATTAGTGAAGTATCAGAACTGCTCGGGGTTAACGCCTCGCTGATTCGGTTTTGGGAAAAAGAATTTGACCAGCTTGCCCCGAAAAAGAACATGCGGGGTAATCGCCAGTTCACCATGCGGGACATCGAGGTCCTGCGGCGCATTCACCACCTCGTCAAGGAACGGGGCTTCACCCTGGAGGGCGCCAAAAAATTTCTGCGCGACCGTAAGAATGAGGCCATCGCTGCGCCAACCGTGCGTGAGCGTCTCGAAGCGGTACGCAGCGAACTCATGCAGATCGCCGCTTCACTCTGAGGTTGCCGCTGCATAGGCACCAGCGGGCCATGACCGCCCTTCACCCCGCTCACCAGTACCGGTGTCCGCTCAGATAGTTCCGCACATAATCGCCGACGCCTTCTTCCAGGCTGTGAAAGGGTTCCGGGTAGCCCGCAGCACTGAGTTTTGACATATCAGCCTCTGTGAAATACTGGTATTTGTCGCGGATATCAGCCGGCGTATCGGTATAAACGATGTTGACCGGCAATTCCATGGCCTGAAATACCGCCGCCGCAAGGTCGTTGAAGGTGCGTGCCCGGCCGCTTCCCAGGTTATAGATCGCGCTGTTTTTGCGCGACTTCATCAGAAAAAGGCACACGTTGGTCACATCCCGCACGTACACGAAATCGCGCATCTGTCCGCCATCGGGGTATTGCGGACTGTGTGACCTGAACAATTTCATGCCGCCGGTTTCCCTGATCTGGTTGTAGGCATGAAACATCACCGCTGCCATGCGGCCCTTGTGGTATTCATTGGGACCATAGACATTGAAAAACTTCAGTCCGGCCCAGAAAAAAGGAGCTTCCTCTTGCTGCAGGGCCCACAGGTCAAAGTCGTTTTTGGAAACGCCATAGGGATTCAGCGGCTTGAGTAAGGGGATGGTTTCATGGTTGTCGGAAAATCCGTGTTCGCCCAGGCCATAGGTGGCCGCGCTGCTGGCATAGACCAACGGCAATCCGAACTTCACGCAGGCCCTCCACACCTCCTGAGAATACGACACGTTGAGGTCGTCGAAGATGCGGTGGTCAAATTCGGTGGTGTCGGTGCGGGCGCCGAGGTGAAAAATAAACTGCACCTGGTCTTCGTTGTTGTGCAACCACTCGATAAAATGCCTGCGGTCAACCAATGCCCGGTAGCGTTTGCCGAGGTAATTGGCCTCCTTGTCGGGACGGGTAAAATCGTCGACCAGCACGAGGTCGAAAAACCGCTCCTCATTAAGGCGGCTGACCAGACAACTTCCGATAAAGCCCGCGGCTCCGGTAACTACAATCATAAGGCAAAATTAGTCGGTTAGCCCCGTGCTGCAGGCTAAAATCACTGCGCCGTTGTGCTCCTTCCGCCGGAGCGCTCAACAGGGCCACCTGCACAAGGGGGTAAACGGCCTCGTCAACGTTGGGGTCAAGGGCACCCGCTGTTGCCAGCGACAATGGCCACAAGCAACGGTGCTTTACCATTGGCTAAAAACAGCACGGTGTAGGGTGCCGGAGATCTATCGCTTCCTACCCCGGCGGCTCCGCTTTCCGGACGCTTAACCGGAGCACCGGCTGCGAATGACCTATTTTTGCCGGTGGATTAATTCTTTCTCAAACAAAATATGTCCAAGCCTGTTTTTATCACACGCAGAGAGCGGTTTAATGCAGCCCACAAACTCTATAACGAGAAGTGGACCGAAGCGAAAAACCTCGAGATTTTCGGTAAATGTGCCAACCCCAACTGGCATGGTCATAATTACGACCTGTATGTAACGGTGCAGGGGGAGGTAGACCCCGAGACAGGGTACTGCATGGACTTGCGGTTTCTGAGTGACCTGATAGAAGAAAAGGTTATTGAGAAAACCGACCACAAAAATCTCAACCTCGATGTCGATTTCATGAGAGGAAAGATGGCAAGCACTGAAAACCTCGCCATTGCCATTTGGGAACAGCTTGAGGCGGGTATTGCTGCGAAAGGTTGCCGGCTGCATTGCATCAGACTCGAAGAGACGGAGAATAATTTTGTTGAATATTATGGTGCTTCTTAATACATCGCAATGGAATTCAAAGTAGTTCGCACCGCCGACGAAGAACAGGCCCTGAAAGATATGGCCACGGCAGTCAGGCAGGTACTTGTGGGCATTGGAGAAAGTCCCGGGCGGGAAGGTTTGGAAAAAACCCCTGAAAGGGTCGCAAAGGCCTACCAGTTTCTCACCCAGGGTTACCAGCAAGACGCTTCCGAGGTGCTTCGGTCGGCTATGTTTTCGGAAGACTACCGGGAGATGGTGCTGGTGAAAGACATCGAACTCTACAGCCTCTGCGAACACCACATGCTGCCTTTCTTCGGAAAAGCCCATATCGCCTACATCCCTCATGGTAAAATTGTCGGGCTCAGCAAGATTCCCCGGGTGGTGGACATTTTTGCCCGGCGCCTGCAGGTGCAGGAACGCCTAACTGAGCAAATCCGCGACTGTATTCAGGATAATTTGCAACCTTTGGGTGTCGCCGTGGTAATTGAGGCACAACACTTGTGCATGCAGATGCGCGGGGTCAGCAAGCAAAATTCCGTTACGACCACCAGTGCCTTCACCGGTGAATTTTTACACAACGACAAGACCCGTAGGGAATTTATTACCTTGGTATCCGCAAAACTTCATTGAGATTTATAACCATTATGAACGATTATCTTAATTCACAACGGGATACGGTACTTGATTTTACCGGCGAATCCACCAGCCTGCGTAAGTTTTTTACCCAGGTTTTTACCTACATGACCATCGGCCTGGCCATCTCCGGCCTGGTGGCCTGGTACTTTGCCGCCAGCGGCCTGATTGCCCTGCTGTTTAACCAAAACGGCCTGTCGCTGTTTGGCTACATCGTAGTGTTCTCCCCTATGCTGATCACCCTGTTCTTTGGACGGGCCATCCAGCGCCTAAGCACCCCTGCGCTGAGCGCCGTCTTCATCGGCTACAGCATTTTGCTCGGCATGAGCATCTCCTTCATCTTCGTGGTTTACACGACCACCTCAATTTTTCAGGTCTTCCTGATGACGGCCGTCACTTTTGCCGCCTTTGCGGTACTGGGCTTCACGACCAAAACTGACCTGACAAAATTGGGCATGATACTCGGTATCGGCTTTTTTGTCATGGTCATTATTTCAGTCCTGAATTTTCTTGTTTTCAAAAGCGAATCGGCTTCGCTGATCATGAGTTACATCGGAGTCATTCTGACCATCGGACTGATTGCCTACCACGTGCAGCAACTCAAGCGCATTGGTTCCGGTGCCGAATACGGCAATATGGAGACCTCGAAACTGGCGCTCATTGGTGCCTTTACCATGTATGTGAGCTTCATCAACCTGTTTATGTTCCTGCTGCGCATCTTCGGCCGCAGGGAATGACGCGTCCGACCACAATATTGCTGCAGGGCCCTTCTATGGAAGGGTTCTGCTTTTTTATGCCATGAGGATTATATTCACCTTCTCCCTGGTCTTCCTTACCTGCGCAGCGCAGGCGAAGGTGATACACGCCTTTGTTGCCCTGTGCGACAACAAAAACCAGGGTATTGTGCCCGTCCCGGCGAAGATTGGCAACGGCCAGGACCCCCACACCAACCTTTACTGGGGCTGTGGGTACGGGCTGAGGACCTTCCTGAAAAAAGACACCGACTGGGTGCTGCTGAGCACGGAAAAAGACCCGCAGGCGAACGTGCTGGAACGCTGCATATTCAAGCACCGTGCAACGGGCACCGTGCTGGTGGCGGAGGCCTATGACGGTGCTGCCATTCGCGCATGTATCCGTGATTTTTTTCTGGCCTGCTCCGGTGAGCTGCCGCGCGATCTTGTCGCCGAAGGGTTGCCGCTGCGCGCCGGCGGCATGGCCGACCTGGTTACCTACTGCGGACACGATGGACTGATGGAGTTTTCGCTGGAACCGCTGGCGCTGAAACAGGCGCAGACACCCCGGGCCGCCATCATGCTGGCATGTTACAGCCAACATTATTTTGAACCCTATCTCCGCAAGACGGGCGCAACACCCCTGGTTTGGACCACCCACCTCATGGCACCGGAAGCCTATACGCTGGTCGCTGCCATCGAACGCTGGCTGGCTGGCGGCACCGATGAAGAGGTGCGCTCAGCCGCAGCGGCCGCTTACGACCAGTACCAGCACTGTGGAGTGGGGGCAGCCCGTCGCCTGCTGGTAACCGGCTACTGATGCCGGCCCGGCTTTTCATATTTTGGCCTAACCAAAAGTTAAGCAGAGCCTGTCGGTTGCCAACCGTTGGTGTCTTTGCAACAGAATATGAAACGCACTACCATTCTGGCTGTAGTACTCATGGCGATTGTGTCGCTCGGCACCATCGTGGCCGGTCAGGTCTATTGGGTGAAAAAAGCCTACAACATGGAGAGCCAGCGTTTCAACGAACGCGTTACGCTGGCATTGGATACCGTAGTGGCCCAGATCCTGTTTATGAACAAGGACAGCGCCATGACCGAAGGGGTGCAACAGATGGCGAGCAACTACTATGTCGCCAACATCAACGACACGCCGCATCCCTACCTGCTGCAGACCCTGCTCACCCATGAATTGAGCAAAAGGGGCATCGACGAGGTCTTCGAATATGGTATCTACGATTGCTTCACCGATTCGATTGTGTATTCGGGCCGTGTCAATATGCACCGCATGGACGAGCGCGAGGCGGCCGAATCCATCGCGCCTACCGATGAGTTTGAGCAGGATGGCCACTACTTCACCATCTACTTCCCGCAACGGACGCTGGTTATCCTCAAACACCTCGACTTCTGGACCTATTCCAGCTTGCTGATACTGCTGATTATCGTGTTTTTCAGCTATACCATCTTCGTCATACTCAAACAAAAGCGCCTGTCGGAAGTCAAAACCGACTTCATCAACAACATGACGCACGAACTGAAAACGCCGATCTCAACCATCAGCATTTCGAGCGACATGCTGATGAGCAAGCGCATTGAGTCGGAGCCCAGTAAAGTGCGTCGGTACGCCGCAATCATCAAACAGGAAAACGAGCGGTTGAAAGCCCAGGTCGAAAAAGTGCTTCAGCTCGCCACCCTGACCCCCGACCAGCGCAAGCTGCAGGCTGAAAGACTCGACCTGCACGAACTGATCCGCAACGAAATTGAAGCCTTCCGCATGCGGGTCGAAGATGCCGGCGGACATTTCACCGCTGACCTTCACGCCCGGTCGCCCTTCACTATGGGCGACAAGGTACACCTGACCAACGTGATTCACAACCTGGTCGACAACGCGATTAAGTACAATGAAAAGCAGCCCGAAATTCTTATCCGCTCAGAAAATGTGGGGTCGAGGGTTGTGATTACCCTGAAGGACAACGGCATCGGTATTGAACCCCGCCACATGAAAATGATTTTCGACAAATTTTACCGGGTGCCCACAGGAAACCTGCACAACGTGAAGGGGTTTGGTCTTGGACTGTTTTATGTAAAAACCATACTGAAGGCACACCGCGCCAAGGTGCAGGTGGAAAGTGAGAAAGGCAAGGGAACAACATTTATCTTGAAATTCAAAGCGGCATGACACAAGAAAACGGAGAGAAAACGCCCAAAATCCTGCTGGTGGAAGATGATACCAATCTAGGATTTGTGATTCAGGATGCACTGCGCGACGAGGGCTTTCGGGTGCACCTGTGCAAAGACGGCAAGGAGGGCCTCAACCAGTTCAACAAAGAAGATTATGACCTCTGCCTGCTGGACGTAATGATGCCCAAGAAGGACGGATTTTCACTGGCCGAAGACATCCGTAAAACCAACCAGGACATTCCCATTGTTTTTCTGACGGCCAAGGGCCAGAGCGAAGACAAAATCCTGGGCTTCAAATCGGGTGGAGACGACTACATAACCACACCCTTTGACGGGCAGGAACTGGTGCTGCGCCTGCGCCCGATACTCAAGCGTAATCCGCGTTTCCGGGAAGATACACGGGAAAAAAGCCGCTTGCACATCGGGTTGTATTCCTTTGACTTTCCGAATTACGAACTCAAACTGGGCTATGACCGCAAAAAACTCACCCGCAAGGAGGCCGAGTTGCTCAAGTTATTTGCCGAACACACCGGACAGGTGCTTGAACGCGAACTGATCGCCAACATGATCTGGGGCGACGACAGCTATTTTGTGGGAAGAAGCATGGATGTTTTTATCACCAAATTGCGCAAATACCTCTCCGGCGATCCGGCCATTTCCATCGTCAACGTACACGGCGTCGGATTCAGGCTCGAGGTTAACGCCTGAGGAATGCCGGCGGCCTATGTGGCCTCCAAAGGCAAATGCTGCGCGCTTCATTTGGCCTTTGCTTTTGAAGTACCCGGGGCGGGACTTGAACCCGCACGTCCATTGCTGGACACAGGATTTTAAGTCCTGAGTGTCTACCATTCCACCACCCGGGCAGGGTGATTAATCAAAAAAAATCCCGACCTGAGACCAGACCGGGATGCTTCATGGAGCGAGAGACGAGACTCGAACTCGCGACCCTAACCTTGGCAAGGTTATGCTCTACCAACTGAGCTACTCTCGCGTAAAAAGAACTTTTGAGGGCCGCAAATGTAATCGGGGGTGGCCAATCTGCAAGCGAAAATGCTGCAACAAATACACCCCTCCTACACCCGGCTCGCGCCCTCCTTTGACAAAGATAATCTTAATTAATTGATTATCAATAAATAACTATTTCACCTGCCCGAAGGGCCTGAGCCCTTGCAAAATGCGCGCGGTGGCCCCGGCATTGACCTCCACCCACCGCCGGGCCTTCTCGCCTGCCGCCTTGCCTTCGGTGCCAAAGCACGCCTCAATGACCCCGGGGCCTTCGGTGGCCTGACGGATGTCACGCGCGGCCCCTTCCGCCAGCAGCTGACCGGCCTCGGCGAACTTGCCATGGCGCGGGCCAAAGACAACCGGCACACCCCAGACCGCCGCTTCAAGAATGTTGTGTATGCCTTTTCCGAATCCTCCGCCCACATAGGCCACCTGTCCGCATCCGTACAATGCTGCGAGGTGCCCGATTTCGTCGATCAGCAATACGTCGGTGCCGCGCAGGTCTGCACTGCCGCGCTGCGACCAGCGCACAACGGAGAGTCCATTCTTTTCGATTTCCGCCGTGTCGATGTGGTTTACCTCGTGGGGCACCAGCACCATGGCCGCGGCCTCACCCCGGGCTTTGCACCCGGAAAGCCAGCGGCACAGTATGGCCTCATCTGCCGGCCATGTGCTGCCGGCCACCAGGCATTTTCTTCCTTCTGCAAAGCGCACAACCGCCTCGTCGGGCTTTGCGGTGTCGCGCACCGTCAGCACACGGTCGCAGCGGGTGTCGCCGCAGCGGGTGGCATTGGCAAATCCGGCCTCCAGCAGCAGTGCCTGCGTGCGTTCATCCTGCACGTAAAAGTGGGTCACGCATGCCAGCACTTTTTTCCAGAAGGGGGCCATCCACCCGAAGAAACGCTGGTCGGGCCGGAGTATGGCGGAGATAACCACAAGGGGTGTGCGGTGCTGCCTGCACGCGAAAAAATAATTTGCCCAGTATTCGTACTTCACAAACAGCGCGAGGTCGGGCGAGAGCAAGGCCACAAACCGGCGGGCCTGTGCAGGGGTGTCTGCCGGCAGGTACATGACCAGGTCGGCGCCGGCATAGTCTTTTCTGACCTCATAACCGGAGGGAGAAAAAAACGTGAGCACCCTGAGCATACCAGGATTTTCAGCCCGCATGGCTTCCAGCACGGGGCGTCCCTGCTCAAATTCACCCAGCGAGGCACAGTGCATCCAGCACAGTGGACCGGGATGCAGGCTTCGCCAATGCGCAAGCACCTGCTGCCAGTGCCGCCTGCCCTTCACCCAACTGCGGGCCTTGGGATGAAAGCATGCCGCTATGCGGATCAACAGCACATAGCAGGCAACAGAAACATTATAGAGCAGGTGAAGCAAGGGCTATCGGAAATAATAGTCGCTTTGGGTGCGCGGGGAAAGATGCAGCACCCACCCGACGCGCACACCCATCAGCAGGTCGAAACGCGGGTCGTTGTCGGCCGTTCGGGTGTCAAAATTCAGATCGCGCTGGCCTCGGGTGAATCCCTGGTAGGCCTCTACACCTGCGTAGAAATTGATAAGCCGGTTGTTGCTCGCGTGCAGGTAGCCTATATACTGCGAAACCGCCGGTCCATAGGTCAGCCGGTCGTATCCTTTCACATAATCACCTTCGAGCTGGGTAATCTCGCTCTCCTGGTGCTCGAGCCTGATCTTGTGGCGCATAAATCCAACACCGGCCCTGAGCACGATACCCGAATGGCGGTTGGGGCCCATTATGGGAAACAGGCGGCCGCCATTGAGCATCACCGTAAAACCCCGTTGCTGCGGAACAACGAGGGCCGGCTGTCCGCTGTTGTCAAGTATCTCTCCGGCATCGGTGTAGAGGTTTTGCATCAGTCCGGGTTCATTGACCCGGT
>DHLU01000221.1:0-1747 GCA_002405435.1 Flavobacteriales bacterium UBA4660 | reverse complement strand
TCTTTGCATCAGTCCGGGTGCATTGACCCGGTTACCGAAAAAATAGGTGCCTTCCACGCCGTAATACCAGTTGGTGCGGCTCTTGATCTGGAAAGCGCCGCCGAGGCTCATGTTGTTCATAAACCGCAGGGCCAGGTCTCCGCCCGGGGCCTGGTAGGCGAAACTCACGGAGATATGGGGATCAAACCAGGTGGTATCCATTGTGCCCTGGGCAGTTAACCATAGCGGCCATGACAGCGCAATAAATACCATCGGGCGAATCATGCCACGAAGTTAGTACCATTCGCCGCAACCGATGACATGTCAGGCGGCCGCACCGCGCAATTCGTCTGCCTCCGGTCCGTTGACCTACCTTCGCGCACCGAATCAGCGTATCGCATGGAAAAAATTCACATGGTGGACCTGCGCCGTCAGTACCACCACATCAAGGAGGAAGTTGACCGCGCCATTGCGGAGGTCATCGACAATACCGCCTTCATCAATGGCCCTGAGGTAAAAAAGTTTCAGGAGGAACTGGAGGCCTACCTGTCTGTCAAACACGTAATTCCCTGCGCCAACGGAACCGACGCGCTGCAAATTGCCATGATGGCGCTTGACCTGCAGCCGGGCGACGAAGTCATTACGGCGTCCTTTACCTATGTGGCCACAGCCGAAGTTATCGCGCTGCTGAGGCTCAAGCCCGTGCTGGTGGATGTGGATGCGCACACCTACAATATAGACCCGGCCGCCATCGAGCGGGCCATCACCCCCCGCACCAAGGCGATTGTTCCTGTGCACCTCTTTGGCCAGTGCGCCGACATGGACCCCATTATGGACATTGCCGCGCGTCACAACCTCTTTGTGATTGAAGACAACGCGCAGGCGATCGGGGCTACCTACCGCCGCGGCAACGGCAGCACTTCACGGGCAGGCACCATGGGACACATTGGTGCTACAAGCTTTTTCCCTTCCAAAAACCTCGGCTGCTTCGGAGACGGGGGCGCCCTGTTTACCCACGACGACACCCTCGCACAGCGCATGCGCATGATTGCCAACCACGGCCAGACCGTGCGCTACTACCATGATGCTGTGGGTGTGAATTCGCGCCTCGACAGCATCCAGGCCGCCATCCTGCGCATCAAACTCAGACACCTCGATGAATATGCCGCGGCGCGCAACCGGGCCGCTGCCCACTATGATGCCGCCTTCGCGAACCACCCACGGCTGCGGATTCCGGCACGCGCATCCAACAGCACACACGTCTTTCATCAATATACCCTGGTGACCGACGGCCTTGACCGGTTTGGCATGCAGGAATCTCTCGCTGCGCAGGGCGTGCCGGCCATGGTGTATTACCCCGTGCCGCTTCATATGCAAAAGGCCTACCTCGACCCACGCTACCGCGAAGGCGATTTTCCGGTGACAGAAGACCTGTGTAAGCGGGTGATTTCACTGCCGATGCATACCGAACTTGATGCGGAGCAGCTGGCGCACATTGTTAGCAGCGTCAGGTCATTCGCCGGCTGAACCGTTGTGCCTCCTGAGCGACGCGAGCACATAGCCCAACGGTGTGTAGCCAATGTTGCCCCCGAAAAACTGGAAGAGATCCCCGGCGCGGGTAAAACCTGTCTCGCCTATGCCCTCCTCTACTTTTCTGATAATGTCGGGCGTTACAAGTGCTGAAGCCTCAATCTCGCCGAGGCCGATGCAACGTGTCAGGCGGGTTTCAATGGTGGCGCATGACAGCTTGCGTTCTGCCGCTATTTCC
>DHLU01000125.1:2171-10392 GCA_002405435.1 Flavobacteriales bacterium UBA4660 | reverse complement strand
TTGAACGGGGGGCGCCAATACGAAAACGTGAAGCGGGTGCATGAGTCGTATCCCGAAAAAAATCTGATGCTAACGGAAGCCTGTAATTACCCCTTTTCCTGGGAAACCTTCAACCAATGGCATTGGGGAGAGCAATATGGAGAAAATATGATCCACGATTTCAATAATGGCGCGGTTGCGTGGACGGATTGGAATATTCTGCTGGATGAAGTTGGCGGGCCTAACCACGTGAATAACTTTTGCTTTGCTCCGGTACACGCCAAAACCAAAGCAGGAACCCTGCATTACATGAACTCCTATTATTACATCGGGCATTTTTCCAGGTTTATCAAGCCGGGCGCCCGCCGCATTGTTAGCTCTTCCAACCGGGCTCAACTGCTCACCACCGGTTTTTTGAACCCCGATGGTACCCTGGCGGTAGTGGTAATGAATCAGACAAACGAAAAAATACCCTACCGAATGTACCTGGGCAATCGTGCGGTTACGCTCACCAGTTTACCGCATTCCATTGCCACTTTGATTCTTTAAAACAATTCAAACATGCATCCTACAGGCTTAAAGTCATTTTTTCTGATGCCACAAGTTTGGTTTTTGTTGCTGCTCTTTCACGCCTGGGGATGTAAACCCAAGACGGAAGATGAATGGCCTGCTCCAACCCCGGTTTTACCTGTGCAGGTTTTGACAACCTCTGGTAACGGGGTAAATTTGCTGTACAGCAAAACGATTGATTTTGCGGAAGGTAAAGACGAGCGCTTTTCTACCATCCAGATTGATACCACCCAACGCTTTCAAACCGTAGAAGGATTTGGCTACACGCTTACGGGTGGCAGCGCACAATTGCTGCACCTCATGGGAGCAGCCGAGCGGAACGTAATATTACGGGAAATGTTTGGCGATGCCTCGCAGGGAAACGCGGTGAGTTATCTGCGTATCAGTCTTGGCGCTTCCGACCTGGATCCGGAAGTATTCAGCTACAACGACCTGCCTTCCGGGCAAACCGATCCGGAACTTCTGAAGTTCAATTTGTCCAGAGATACCTTGCATTTGATTCCTGTTCTCAAGGAAATTCTGGCCATCAATCCAAAGATGACTTTGATGGCCTCCCCCTGGAGTCCGCCCAAATGGATGAAAACTAATAACAGCAGCGTAGGTGGCAACCTCAAGCCGGAGTACTACAGCGTATATGCCCGGTATTTTGTGAAATATATTCAGGCTATGGCTGCGCAAGGCATTCATATCCATGCTGTTACACCACAAAATGAACCACAGCACGGAGGTAATAATCCCAGTCTGGTTATGTCGTTTCTGCAACAGGCGGATTTTATCAAAAATCATCTGGGGCCTGCATTTCAACAGGCTAACCTGGATACAAAAATCATTGTTTGGGACCACAACTGCGACAATTCGGCCTATCCGATTGCCATACTGAACGATCCGGCGGCTAAGATGCTTGTGCATGGTTCAGCTTTCCATTTGTATGCAGGAGACGTGAGCGCCATGACGGAAGTGCACAATGCGCACCCGGATAAAGGTTTGTATTTTACCGAACAATGGACGGGCGCCAACAGTCAGTTTGATGACGACCTGAAATGGCATATGAAAAATGTGATCATTGGTACGATGCGAAACTGGAGCAGGGTGGCACTGGAATGGAATCTGGCCAGCGACCCGAATTATGAGCCGCATACGCCCGGCGGTTGCTCCCAGTGTAAAGGAGCTTTGACCATTGATGGTTCCAAAGTGAGTAAAAACGTGAGTTATTATATCATTGCTCAGGCGTCCAAATTTGTGCCGCCGGGATCAGTGAGGGTGTTCAGTAATTTACTGACAGAATTGCCCAATGTAGCTTTCCTCACGCCGGAAGGTAAATACGTGCTGATTGTGTTGAATGAAAGCTCCCAGCTTAAAACGTTTAACATTCAGGCCGGTGGGCGCTGGATTACAGGTTCACTGTATGGAGATACGGTAGCAACCTTTATTTGGTAATTACTTGGTGATTATAGCATGATACGAAGGCAGGGGGGGAGATGCCCCTGCCGCTTTTTTTGCCAGTGTGATCAGTGGCTGCTTTTGCCGGTTGGGAGAAGATTTTACCCTGGCTCAGCCACATTTGTTTGTTTGCCGATACCCTGCAGTACCACTTTTAGGTCATGCAAAAGTGTTTCCGGCCGGAACCGTTACTGCTTAACGTATCGTCAAATCAAAAATCACACAGATCATGGTTGCTAAAAGTCTATTTACCCTCTTTCTCCTGCTCGATACCATGAGAAGCCATGCTGAAAATCATCTACCTGTTGCCCCCGTCATTTTTTGTCTGGCATGTGATGTGCCCAGTAGTTTGCAGGTTATTGCTGTTTCCTGCGATTCTGCCACACTTTCCTGGAATGCTGTGGCCGGCGCCGGACAGTGCACCCTCAAGGTGGAAGAGCGTCAACAAACCGCCAACAAGACCTCTGCGGTTGTTGACATGACTATGCGACTGTTCCCTAATCCATCGTCAGTTGAAGCTACCCTTACGTTTGAAGCGGCTCACAACGGAGAAGCAACTATTCAGGTATTCGATATGGCAGGACTGATGATTTGGAATCAGGCCGTGCAGGCTGTTTCAGGCAACACCAATATACTGCAACTTACTTCCGTACATTTTCATAACGGTTGTTATCTGGTTCAGGTACGCGCAGGCGCGCAAACGCAACTCCTGAAATGGGTGGAGGCCAAATAATCCAGGTATCAGTATAAACAGAAACCGATTACCGGGCCATCCCCGGCGATGCTCAAAACCGTTTCATTTTCCGTTCAGGTAATTTGGCAGGTTGGGTTTTCCCGACCTGCTTTTACATAGGTGGCGGCACTGGATTGTCTGGATATGGAATAACAGGCTCCAAGCAACAAGGCTGGAAAAAGAAACAATAGTTTGGTAAAACGCACATGCCAGATAATCTTTCATGGTGGTGCTGAGATGCTCCTGTTTAGAGCGTAAACGGGTTAAAAGTGAAAATTACGGCACTAACAACGGAGGCCTTTTATAGAGTAAGCGATTGTGACAGCGGTAATTTTTGCCGCAGAGGCGCGGAGTTTCTGATAACCAATTGGTCATACCTCCGCGTTTCTGCGGTAAAAATCCCTTCTACCACCATCGCTTCCGGTTTAATTGGGCATAAAAAAACCCGCCTGAGCTAAAGCTCGGCGGGTGAAGCGGAGAGACAGGGATTCGAACCCTGGATACGCTTTTGGCGTATACACACTTTCCAGGCGTGCTCCTTCGACCACTCGGACATCTCTCCGGAATTGTCAAAATAAACCGGCAATAATTGGCTTTATGCAGCTTGAATTGCCGATCGGGCCGCAAAGGTATATATACCCGGGTTTAATTTCAAACTTTTACGGGAGGATAAATTTTTCAAGCTCCAATCCTGTATGTCATGGCTTATCTTTGTTCCAAAGAACGCCCGCAACATGTCGCTACAAAAAAGATTGGCCAGTTTCCGGTATGCATGGCAAGGAATACGCTATTTGTTTCAGTCGCAGGTAAATGCGCGTATACATGCTGTAGCGGCAGTGCTGGTCGTAACGGCCGGTATAGTGTGCGGTATCTCGCCACAGGAATGGTTAGCCATTGTTATTAGTGTGGTTCTGGTCATTGCTTTAGAGGCGGTCAATACAGCCCTGGAAACATTGACGGATCTGGTTTCTCCGGGCAACCATCCATTGGCCGGTAAAGCCAAGGATCTGGCTGCAGCCGCAGTTTTATTGGCTGCTATTGGGGCAGTGGTGGTGGGGCTAATCATTTTTGTGCCCAGACTTTGTCTCTTTCTTTAGTCCAGGTACGTCTCGGCAGATTTAGTTTGTGTAAATTTTTAAAAATTTACAATGTTTTATTTCAAGACCTTGAGGCGACTTCCTCGCCTTTTTTGACGCTTTCTTTGGCAAAAAAGAGACATTTCAAAGTAAAAAAAGGCCGACTCACACATTTTAGTAAGGAATTTTGTTTCAGACTTGGTTGTAATTGTACTCCTTACACTATTTTCACCCCTCGAAAATTCGCCTCTGTCTCGAAAACTTCGAAATATGACCGCAGGTTAAAAATAAGTTAGGCGCCGCACACCATTTTAAAGCTACTTAGCATCTATGTATTTGGACGTGCGCCAACACTACTTTTCAAATTGCCTGAAGGTGCTTCGTTGAAGACGATGTGCAGTAAGTCAAAACTTAAATCATTCATTCACAAAATTAAAGCAGCATGTCAGCAGCAAAACCCACTCAGGCAAAACAACAAGGTAACACCATGGGAGCAATGCTTCCATTTCTGATCATCATCTTGTTGTATGTAATTTCTTACTTAATTTGGAAATTCGTGTTCGGTGCAAGTCACCACTTCATTGACAATGACAATAGTAAAGATCCGCTACCAGGTGACTACTTCGGAACGATTTATAAGGGAGGCTTCGTGGTGCCGCTGCTCCTCACTGCATTTTTCACCGTAATTGTTTTCATCATCGAGCGTTTCATCACCTTGGGTAAAGCCAACGGCGCAGGCAATGTTGATGTTTTTGTTCGCGGGATCAAAGGATTCCTGGATCGTGGAGATATCAATGGTGCAGTTGCTGCTTGTGATAAGCAAAAAGGCGCAGTGGCTAATGTAGTTCGCGCAGGTTTGCACAAGTATGCCGAAATGGAAAAGATTACCGGAATGGAAAAAGACGAGAAAGTAATTGCTATTCAGAAAGAAGTAGAAGAAGCAACCACACTCGAACTTCCTATGCTTGAGCGCAATCTTAATATCCTGGCTACTGTAGCTTCTATCGCAACCCTTTTGGGTCTGTTCGGTACAGTATTGGGTATGATCCGTTCATTCGCAGCACTTGCTAACGCTGGCGCTCCGGACTCTACCGCTCTTGCAACAGGTATCTCTGAAGCTTTGATTAACACCGCACTTGGTATTGGTACCTCTGCGATTGCGATCATCGCCTACAACTTCTTTACAGCACGTATTGATGCTATGACATACCGCATTGATGAGGCAGGTTACAGCCTGACTCAAACTTATGCGTCAAAGGGACATTAATTAGGGATGAGTAAGTGGGGTTAGGTGCCCGCATCCAACCCTTAACGTTCACCATTCAAACTCATAACTAAAAAGATATGCCAAAAAATAAGCCGAAACGAAGCGCGCCCTCGATTGATATGACGGCCATGTGCGACGTGGCCTTCCTGTTGCTCACTTTCTTTATGCTTACCGCTAAAGCAAAGCCACAGGAAACCGTTGTCATCGACACGCCTTCGTCTATCTCTGAAACCAAACTGCCCGATGCCGGTACGCTTACCATCATGGTAGGAAAGGACGGGAAGGTCTTCATGGATATGGCTGGTCAGCATACTCGCCTTAGTTTGATCGACGATATCAACAGTCGCTATCAACTAGGTCTGAACGATCAGCAAAAAATGAAGTTTGCCAACCTTGGCAGTTTCGGTGTGCCTCGTGCAGAGTTGAAAAAATACCTCGACCTGCCACCATCAGAACGTGCTTCTTATCCAGTATCCGGTATCCCCATTGATACAGCAGATATCAATAAAAGTGAACTGGCCGATTGGATCCACAATGCCCGCCTGGCGCAATTCCGCATGAAACAGGAAGGTAAAGTGAAAGATGAGTATGTCATGATTGTAAAAGCCGACCAAACCACCCCATACCCAGCGGTGCAAAAGGTAATCAACACGCTCACGGATATCAACGTGAACAAGTTCAACCTGATCACCAGTATGGAAGGCGGCCCGAAGAAAGAGTAAACCGATTGTAGGATTGTCCCTTTCCAATATCAACGAAAGGACAAGGCAAACCAACAATACATCTTTAACATCAAAAAAGCAACAGCGACATGGCTGAAATAGCACAAGACGGTGGTGGTGGTCATAAGAAAGGTGGTAAGGTTCGCTCGAAAAAAATGTCCACACGTATCGACTTTACGCCGATGGTGGACCTTGGTTTCTTGCTCATTACCTTCTTCATGCTCACCACGACTCTGGCAAAGCCCAATATTATGGCGCTTGTGATGCCCGAAAAGGACATCAAAAAAGAAGACGTGGAGCCTGTTAAGGAGTCCAAGGTGCTTACCCTCCTGCTGGGCGGTAACGATAAAGTCTATTACTATGAAGGTATTACGGATGCTAAGCTGGACTCTACCGATTTCTCGGCAGAAGGCTTGCGGACGGTCATCCTGAACAAAATGGACAAAGTTAAAGGGCAGTTCGGTACGGAAACGTACAAGAAGAAGAACAAAGAAGGTGTTGAAGAAGAACGCACCGACGGTTCTTATATTAACGTACTGATCAAGCCTACCAAGGAGTCTCGTTACAAAAACCTCGTGGATGCATTGGATGAAATGGCCATTTGCAAAGTACGTTACTATGTAATCCTGGATGTTTCTGAACTTGAAGAAAAGTTCATCAAGGATCCGGCGAGTGGCCTGAAATTTAATGTGGACGAACAGGTAGAAGCAGCTACTAAGTAATGCGACTATCAATCGTCAAATTTTAAAAAGGAATAAAAATTTAAAACTATGGCAGAAGAAAAAAGCACAACCGTCTATCGGGATATGCTGGACATCATATTTGCCGACCGAAACAAGGCTTATGGAGCATACAAGCTTCGCCGTGAATACCCTAAGTATCTCACAAGAGCTTTTCTGTTGGCTATTGGTCTGGTAGTAGTCGTCTTCGCTGCACCTATCATCATGCAGGCGGTTGGTGATATGCTCCCGAAAGAAAAACCGGTAGACGTGATTGCGGAACTTGGCCCACCTCCGGATATTGATCCAAACAATCCGCCGCCGCCGCCACCTCCGCCTCCGCCGCCGCTGCGATGCCGGTTGCGATTGCGGTTCTTGTGGGTTGGTCTCATCTATTTCCTATTCCAAAATGATACGAGGTTGCGCATGCATGCTTCGCGGGCCCGCAAAGGGGGCCTCGCGGCATCTCGCCTTCTTTTCTGCTCACACAGCGAGCGTGTTCACGCCTTACCCGTTGGTTATCGGAAGGCTTCTGCCACAAGCGCGACCCTCGAAAGGGTTCACGCCTCGTCCCCGCCTGTGCTGAATGCAACTGGGTGTTCGCGCCATTTCAGCGGCAAACCCCCCAACGTCGTTCCCGGCACCAAAAAGTTAGGGCAGAAAGCGTTTCCGACTCGTCTTTAGCCCACGGACGATGACTTTCCAATGACTAATTTTCGTTCCCCCGGAACGCGAGACAGCGGACATGACCGCCGAGATCCCGGAACTGGCCAGCGGGCCTGAAACCGGCCACCGCGAACATCGCCACAACCTGAGGCCCCTGGCCCGCTCCGATTTCCACGACGACATGGCCGCCGGACACAAGATGGGCAGCCGCCCCCAGGGCAATGGCGCGGTAGGCATCAAGGCCGTCTTTCCCGCCGTCCAGGGCCAGGCGCGGGTCGAAGCAGCGAACATCCGGGCTCAGCCCGGCAATGTCCGGGGCTGGGATATAGGGCGGGTTTGAGACGATGATCTCGAAAACCCCGGTTACCGGTTTGAACCAATCTCCTTCCAGCAGCGAAAGCCGGTCCAGCACGCCGTGCCGACTGGCATTTTCAGCCGCCACCGCCAGGGCGGCGGCGGAGACATCGGTGGCGACGCCAAGCGCCTGCGGCCGTTCCGCCAGAATGGTCACGGCCACCGCACCAGTACCGGCGCCGAGTTCAAGAAGCCGCCCCGCCTTCGGCATGAGTGCCAGGGCCGTTTCCACCAGGGTTTCGGTGTCGGGGCGGGGATCGAGCGTGTCGGGCGTCACCGAGAACACCCGGCCATGGAATTCGCGTTCTCCCATGATGCGCGAAACCGGCTCGCGGGCTTCACGCCGCGCAACCGCCGCAGCGAATCGCCGCGCCTGTTCATCGGTAACAGAATGATCGGGGTCGAGAATGAGCTCCTCGCGGCTGAGCCCCGTTGCCCACTGCAGCAAGAGCCTTGCATCCAGGTCTGGCGTATCGCACCCGGCGCCGCGCAGCCGCGCCGCCGCCTGGCCCAGCAGCGGCTTCACCCGCTCAAGCGGCATCATCCTGCCTAGCCAGCAGTTCCGCCTGATGATGGGTCATCAGCGCCTGGATCATTTCCTCCAGCGCCGGGCCCTCGATGATCTGATCGAGCTTGTAGAGGGTGAGGTTGATCCGGTGGTCGGTGCAGCGCCCCTGCGGGAAGTTGTAGGTGCG
>DHLU01000125.1:0-2023 GCA_002405435.1 Flavobacteriales bacterium UBA4660 | reverse complement strand
GTTGTAGGTGCGGATGCGTTCCGACCGGTCGCCGGAGCCCACCTGATCCTTGCGCTGGGCGGAACGCTCCTGGTCGATGCGCTGCCGCTCGATCTCGTAAAGCCTCGCGCGCAGCAGTTTCATCGCCGCGTTCTTGTTCTTGAGCTGGGATTTCTCGGTCTGCTGGGCAACCGCGATGCCGGTCGGAATGTGGGTGATGCGCACGGCGGAATCGGTGGTGTTCACCGACTGCCCGCCCGGACCCGACGAGCGGTAGACGTCGATGCGCAGATCATTGTCGTCGATCGTGACCTCGTCGTCGACGTCGTCGAGGAAGGGGCTGACCTTCACCGAGGCGAAGCTGGTCTGGCGGCGGGCGTTGTTGGCGAACGGAGAGATCCGCACCAGCCGGTGCACCCCGTGCTCGGAGCGCATCCAGCCGTAGGCGTGCCGCCCCTTCAGGCTGAACGTGGCCGAGGAGATGCCGGCCTCCGCGAGCTCGCCCGCGTTGACCACGCGGAAGGCGCAGGCCTTGTCCTCGGCCCAGCGCAGGTACATGCGCAGCAGCATTTCGGCCCAGTCCTGGGCCTCGGTGCCGCCGGCGCCGGCCTGGATGTCGACGAAGGCGTTGGCGGGATCGTGGGTGCCGGCGAACATGCGGGCGAACTCGAGGCGCTCGACGTCGGCGCGGACCGCGGCGACGTCACGGGTCACCTCGGCGACGGTGGCCTCGTCCTGCTCCTCCTCGGCGAGCTCGAGCAGGGCGGCGGCGTCAGCCAGGCCGCGGCCGATGCCGTGGAGGTCAGCGATGACGGACTCGAGCTGCGACCGCTCCCGGCTCAGGGCCTCGGCACGCCGCGGGTCGTTCCAGGCGGCCGGGTCCTGCAGGGCTTCCTGGACCTCGGCGAGGCGCCGCTCCTTGGCGGCGTAGTCAAAGATACCCCCTGAGGGCCGCGGACCGCTCGCTCAGGTCGCGGAGGCTGGCGTGGATCGGTGCGGTTTCCATGGGCTTGGACCAGCGTTGAAGGCCCGGCATCGTAGTCGCTGCCGCGGGCGGTCACAACCGCGACCTCAGGGCAGCACGGCCGCCACGACCAGCTGCGGCATGCGCCGGCCCCGGTAACGGTCCGGCTCTAGCCGGTAGACGAGCCGCGCCCGGCCACCGGCGAGGCCCGGGCCGGCGCGACCGAAGGCGATGGCGGCGACGGACGGGCCACCATCGGCATGGCGCACCGTGAGCCGCAGGTGGGCGCCACTCACGACCCGCTCATCAAGGACGTCGAAGACGTTGTCGAAGCACGGTTCCGGGAACGCGGCGCCCCAGGGCCCGGCAGCCTCGAGCGCGAGCGCCGTCTCGAGCTGCAGTGCGTGCGCCGGCAGGCTGCCGTCCGTGTCGACCGTGTGCGCCGGGCGCGCAGCACCCGGCAGGCGTGCGATGGCCGCTTCCAGGGCGGCACGGAACGGTCGCAGTCGAGGCAGCGTGATCGTCACCCCAGCCGCCATCGCGTGCCCGCCGAAGCGCAGCAGCAGGACGGGATGGGTCCGATCGACATCCACCAGCACGACACGCAGGTTGATGCCGTCGATCGAGCGGCCGGAACCCTTGAGCACGGGCTGCCCCGTGCTGCCGTCGACCGCGTTCGCGAAGGCGAAGCTCGGCAGCCCGGTCGACTCGCGCACCCGTCCCGCGACGATGCCGATCACGCCCTCGTGCCACTGCGGGTCGTGCAGGCAGACGGCGCAGCGCGCACCGCGCGCGGCGTCCCCCTGCGCGGCGGCTGCAGCGGCGTCGCCCCGCAGCGCTTCCTCCACGAGCAGCAGTGCCTCCGCGGTCATGCGCTCGGAGAGCGCACGGCGCTCGACATTGATCGCGTTCAGCGTGGTCGCCAGCGCGTCCGCCTCGGCCTGCGTCTCGGCCAGCAGGCAGCGCACGCCGACGCCCATGTCAGCGAGCCTGCCGGCCGCGTTGAGGCGCGGCGCCACCGCGACGGCGAGGGCCGCCTCGCCCAGCCGCGCGACATCGCGGCGCGCCACCTTCAGCAGC
>DHLU01000230.1:25375-32907 GCA_002405435.1 Flavobacteriales bacterium UBA4660 | reverse complement strand
GGAGACTTTCAATGTCTCCCGGTTCATTTGGACGTTTGATAAAAACGGTGACTGGAATGTCGAGGCTTCTTATTCCGGTACAGTGCTGGATTACGAAACGAGCTACTATGATTGCATCGACTATTACGTGTTTTCCGAAGAAAATGAGAGCGACTCTGGTGGATGGAGCTTTGTGTCTGACAGCGAAGAAATTGAGTTGACCTTCGACAACGGAGGCTCACCGGAAACCTGGGAAATAAAGGAGCTGAGGGAAAAGCAAATGAAGCTGGAAAGAATTGAAGATTCTGACCGCTACGAGGTTACCCTCGTCAAGCGTTAATCCGGTCCGCTGCATGGCGGCACCCGGAACAGACACAGGCGCCTATTCGCGCCTCCAGGCCAATACCCCGGCAATGCAGTGCCGGGGTATTCTGTGTTATAGCCCTCAGACAGCGCCAACGCCGACGTCAACGCTTCAAGGCAGAGACCATGGAAGCCCCTTCAGGAAAGGAGATTTTCAGCCCCGAAAAGGGCCATAAGGGGGGCAGTACCGGAAAAAAACATTACGCCCCTGGGTTCTATCGCCACGGCAGGCGCGTGGCGGGTCGAATAGCGCATCAATGCTAGGTCAACGCCCGGGATCATCAGCGGGGCAAGCATACAGCCGCGCCAAACCGCTCTTCGGTGTAAGGCCAACGGCCATGTCGAGATCGTGGATGAATCCGGATTTTTTTTAACGGTGATACCTTAGCCACCCCATTGAGCAGGGTGCTCTTTGGAATATCCAATACCAACAACCATGAAAATAGCCATTATTGGTACCGGCAATGTGGGCGCGGCCCTGGCCACCAGGTGGTCGGCACGCGGCCATGACATTTATCTGGGCGTGCGCGATAAAGACCAGTTCAAGGGCAAGGCCCTGCTGGCGAATCCCAACACCCACCTCACGACGGTGGCGGATGCGGTTAAACATGCCGGGGTGATCCTGCTTTCAACCCCGGCCCCGGTTGCAGCAGAGGTAGCCAAAAGCCTCGGAGATACCACGGGAAAAATCATCATCGACGCGATGAATATCGTAATGGGCAAAGGACCGGCAGGCTACAACAACACGGCAGATGCCATCCTCGACAATACCGCCACGCGCGATGTGGTCAAGTGTTTTAATACGACAGGGTTCAACAACATGATCAATCCCGATTACGGCGGCACGGCGCTCGACATGTTTGTGGCGGGATCCAGCGAAAGGGGCCGTCAGGCAGCGGAGCAACTGGCGCACGATGCCGGATTTGCGGCCTGCTACAACGTCGGCGACAACTCGCGCTTTGCGCTTATGGAGCAGTTCGCCTGGTTTTGGATCAACCTGGCTATGGTGCAGGGTCAGGGCCGCGAGATTGGCTTTAAACTGCTGAAACGATGAAGACAGCACTGGTTACCGGAGCCTACAAGGGCCTTGGCCTGGCTTGGTGCAGGCAACTGGTTGCATCAGGGTACAGGGTCATACTGACCGCGAGAGACCTGCGCAAGGCAGAAGAGGCCGCCGCATTGCTCAATACACAGGGAACAGCGTGTTATCCGAAAGCGCTGGAGGTTACCGACGAAGAACAGGTGAAGGCGCTCGCGCAATGGGCCGGAGAAACATTCGGCGCGGTCGACCTGGTGGTCAACAATGCGGGCATCAACCCGAAAGACTATGCAGACAAGTCGAAGATGGCAAAAGCGTTTTTTCTGAAAGACCTCGACGCGAAGGAAATGCTTGATGTCTTGCACACCAACAGCCTGGCACCACTGATCATTACCAAACATTTCAGGCCGTTGCTGCAGAAGAGTGAGAGGCCTGTGGTGGTCAACATTTCCAGCTGGCTGGGTTCGGTGTCACAACTTTCCTTTGGCGGACATTACGGATATGTGGGCAGTAAAAACCTGCTGAATGTATTGAACAAGGCGATGGCCAATGAACTGCGTCAGGAAAACATCATCTGCGTGAACGTCAATCCGGGCTGGGTGCAGACAGACATGGGTGGGCAGAAAGCCCAGTTCACCGCTGCGCAGGCCGTATCAAACCTGTACACCAATGTGGTGTGCAAGGTTACCCTGGACGACAGTGGAAAGTTTCTCAACTACGACGGAAGCGAGCATCCCTGGTAGGCGTCATGGTCAAGGCGCCAACGTGCGTGCCAGTGCGAGAAATGCCTCCACTCCGAGTTGTTCGGGGCGTTGGGTAAAAACGGGCGCTGAAAGGTCGGTATCTTCCCGCAGCAGGGGGCGCAGAGAGTTGCGCAGGGTTTTGCGCCGCTGGTTGAAGGCAGTCTTCACGACCGTGGTGAAAAAGCGGGGGTCGATGCCGAGGTCCGTGCGCGTATTGCGCGTGAGCCTGAGCACACCGGAGTCTACGGCAGGCGGAGGAATAAACTCCTGCGGCCCCACGGTGAACAGGTAGTGCGCATCGTACCAGGCCTGAATCAGCACAGAAAGAATGCCGTAATCGCGCGAACCGGGTCCGCTGGCAATGCGCTGCGCCACCTCTTTCTGAAACATACCAATCACCTCGGGAATACGGTCCTTGTATTCGAGCACGCGAAAGAGAATCTGAGAAGAGATGTTGTAGGGAAAATTTCCGGCCACGACCAAAGGCCCATCGAAATAATCTTCGAGTGGAAGTTTCAGAAAGTCGGCATTGAGGATGCGAAAAGCCGATTCGGGGTAGTGTTTTTTCAAATAGGCGATTGACTCGCCGTCCACCTCAACGACCGTCAACGGCCCGCCCCGCCCGATGAGGTGACGCGTGAGGGCCCCCATGCCGGGCCCTATCTCCAATAGCGGTATTGCTGCAGGCGAACAAATCGATGCCGAGATACGCGCGCAGATGTCTTCATTTTTCAGAAAGTGCTGGCCGAGAAATTTTTTGGGCTTTACATGCATACCTGCTGCTGCGCCCGGTCAGTTGGGATGCAGATCGGTGATGGCGGGTTTGTGCTCGTGCACAATTTCCAGCACCGTGCGGAAGGCGGCAAACTTTCCACCATAACGGCGTGTGTGTTCTTCCTGAAGCCGGGGTGCATGCTGCTGCTGGTACTCTTCCAGGTCTTGAATGTTGTGGCACATGTACTGGATGGCATAACTCACGCCTCCTTCCTCTTGGGCATGAATACGGCAGATTTTGTTTTCTATAAAAAAGCCCGTCCGCATCACATCGGGGATATGGACTTTTTTCATCCACTCCAGCCATTCCTTTTCAACATCCTTGTCGATGCTGACGGTTACGTTGTACAGAATGCGGTGTTTCATAACCCGAGTTTGTTTCGGAGTTCCTTCGGCAGTGCATCTTTGTGTACCACAATACCGACCGTCTTGGCGCGGAAATACGACTGAGACACGTATTGATAGCCCTTGTAGGGGTTGCCGGTACCCCATGAGTTTTTGGTGGTGTAATAAACATTGCCGTTTTGGTCGCGCGCCTTGCCGGTGATGTGCATCAGGTGGTCGTCGGTGGTGAGAAAGGCATCGAAACCGGCCTGGCGTGAAGCGGCATCGACCGGCTTTTCGGTGATGGTTTTTTTTGCCCACTCATCTTTTTGGGTTTCGTCACCTGCCAGCAAGGCAAGTCCGTAGCGGAAGGAAAATCCCTTTTCACTCACGTCGGCATCCCAGGCGATGGTGTATCCGTTGGCCAGCGCGTGGTCGGCCACCTGCTGCAGTTCGTCAAGCGTGACGTTGTAAAACGAGCCCTTCGCCCAATTGTCGGGCACTTCGAGCACAAAGGGACTGTAGTAGGGATGGTGGGTAAATGAGGTCAGGCTGATATAATCATCGGGGCGGATCTTCATTTCATCGCGGAAGGCCTGAGGCGAATACCGCTTTCCGCCGTAGGTGAATTCGGCCGGAGCCGGGCCGATGTAGGCATCGAGCAATGCGTCCACGGCTTTTTTCCATTCGTTGCCGTTTTCATTGAGTTTTTTCTCGAGGGAGGTTTTCACTATGGTTTCCAGCATAAG
The DNA here is from genome assembly GCA_002405435.1 of Flavobacteriales bacterium UBA4660. GTDB lineage: Bacteria > Bacteroidota > Bacteroidia > Flavobacteriales_D > Sanyastnellaceae > UBA4660. The sequence goes on along the minus strand of DHLU01000230.1, from coordinate 28,936 downwards.
GTCGAGCATGCCGTGGTCGTGGCGCGTGTTGCCCGCTTCCAGTCCGGTATAGGCGGCCTCCGGAACCAGTCCGTAATCGCGCACCGTGTTGAGCACATCGTGCATCAGTCCGCCCGGTCCAAACTGCTGTTTCCCCTGAAAGCGCACATAGCTGTCTGCCTTGCGCGGATACATCATGCGCACATTAAACATTTCGCTCAGGTCAACCGGGGCATTGCCCAGTCTAATGAGCTCGCTTTCCAAAAAACTGATGGTGGCAAAACTCCAGCAGGTACCCGTGGCGCACTGGTCTTCGGTGGCTGCGGCTTCCAGGCTTACCGTTGGGGTAAACTGGTAGGCGGAGGTTTCCTGAGCAATCAGCCGGCCCGACAACGCTGCTGCGGCCAGCACGGTCAACAATAATTTCATAGTGGGTATAAGAGACTCTTTCCCGCAAAGGTAGCACTAAGCCCTGGCCCTTTTAACGCACAAATGTTCAAAGCGCACCGAACAAAGGGCCGGGCCAGGGGGCAAAGTGTGCACTTTTGACACATTCGGCCACCGGCCTGTCCGCTATGATGAAACCAAACAAAACAATCGCCGTGGTATGCGGCGGATACAGCCGCGAGTCTGCTGTTTCCATGCGCAGTGCCGCCATGGTCATGCAGCACATCGACCGCAACCGCTTCACGCCGTACAAGGTGCACATTGCCCGCGAGGGTTGGACCGCTGAAGTGTCGGGCCGGCAAGTGGAGGTGGACAAAAACGATTTTTCGTTTCCGGGCCCCGGGGGCAGCATCAGGCCCGACGGCGTATTCATCATCATCCACGGCACACCGGGAGAGGACGGGCTCCTGCAGGGGTATTTTGAGATGATCGGCATGCCCTATACCACGGGGAACGTGCTCAACATGTCGCTCACCTTCAATAAAAAAGCCACCACCCGTACATTGGGCGCTATGGGTTTTCGCGTAGCGAAGTCGCTGGTAATCAAGAGGTACGAGCCTTATTCCGCCTCGTTCATTGCCCAGGCGGTCGGACTGCCCTGCTTTGTAAAGCCCAACTGCGGGGGATCGAGCATCGGTGCCAGCCGGGTGGAAGAGGCGGGCGAGCTTCACCTGGCCCTCGACAAGGCCCTGAAGGAAGATGGCCAGGCCATTATCGAGGAGTTTATTAGCGGTACGGAGGTGACCTGCGGGGTCATCGTGCACAACGGAAAGCCTACGGCCCTGCCTGTGACGGAGATTATTCCGCGCAAAAAGTTTTTTGACTACGAGGCCAAGTACGAGGGCGCCTCCGACGAAATCACGCCCGCCAGCCTATCTGAAGCGGTTACCCGCCGGATACAGCAGGCTGCTGCAGACATCTTCACCCGGCTTGACTGCCGCGGGATGATTCGCGTGGATTTTATCGTGCAGCAGGATGAGCCCGTGGTGGTGGAGGTCAATACCGTACCCGGTTTTTCAGAGGCCTCTATCATTCCCGTGCAGGCGGGGGTCTTCGGACTCGACAAAACCGCACTGATTTCGGCCGTGATCGACAGCTGCTTCTGAAGGCCGCGCGGCAGCGGCAACACGCCCCCCTGAAGGCCTTTTCGGCGAATAGGTTTCCGGCCTCTCAAAATCACTAAATTTGCCCGAATTTATTCAAGAAGTAAATTCACACGTTCATGTCTTTCCGATCCGAAAAAATTGTAGGCGACGGGCTTACGTACGATGACGTATTGCTCATTCCCGCTTATTCAGAAGTGCTTCCCCGCGAAGTATCCCTTCGTTCGAAGTTTTCCCGCAACATTGAGTTGAACCTGCCGGTGGTTTCTGCCGCTATGGATACCGTGACCGAAAGCGAAATGGCCGTTGCCATGGCGCGCGCCGGAGGTATCGGGGTCATCCACAAAAACATGGGCATTGCCGCCCAGGCCAATGAGGTGCGCCGGGTGAAACGTTCGGAGAGCGGTATGATCAAGGACCCCATCACCTTACCTGCCTCGGCGCAGGTCAGTGATGCGTTGAAGATCATGGCAGACCACCGGATCGGCGGTATACCCGTGGTCGAAGAGGGTGGCCGGCTGGTCGGCATCGTCACCAACCGCGACCTGCGTTTCGAAAAGAAATTTGACCGTCCGATTTCTGAGGTTATGACCAGTAAGACACTGATAACCACAAAGAAAGGGTCAGACCTGGCTGCCGCGGAGGCCATGCTGCAGCAGCATAAGATTGAAAAGCTTCCGGTGGTCGACGACGAGGGCCGGCTGGTGGGCCTGGTGACCTATAAAGACATCATCAAATTGCGGAAATACCCGCATTCCTGTAAAGACAGCTTTGGCCGCCTGCGGGTGGCTGCGGCCATCGGGGTAACCCACGACACGCTCGAGCGCGCCGATGCGCTGGTCAAGGCCGGTGCCGACGCCCTGGTGCTCGACACGGCGCACGGGCATTCTGCCGGGGTCATCCGCATGCTCAGAACGCTCAAGGAAAAATACGCCGAAACGGTTGACATCGTGGTGGGCAACATTGCCACAGCGGAGGCTGCCAGGGCCTTGGTAGAGGCCGGCGCCGATGCCGTTAAGGTCGGGGTGGGCCCGGGCTCCATCTGCACCACCCGCATCATCGCCGGAGTGGGGGTTCCGCAACTCTTTGCCGTGATGGACGTGGCTTCTGAAATCGGGGAGGAAGTGCCGGTGATTGCCGATGGCGGCATCCGGTACACCGGAGATATTGTCAAGGCCCTGGCCGGCGGCGCCGCCACGGTGATGGTGGGCTCGATGTTGGCCGGCACGGAAGAGTCACCCGGCGAGACCATTATCTATGAAGGCCGGCGGTTTAAGTCATACCGCGGTATGGGCTCGGTCGAGGCCATGCAACACGGTTCGAAAGACCGGTATTTTCAGGATGCCGAAGACGACATAAAAAAACTGGTTCCAGAAGGCATTTCGGGCCGTGTCCCTTTCAAGGGCAGCGTTCAGGAAGTGATGTACCAGGTAAACGGCGGACTGCGGGCGGGCATGGGCTACTGCGGCGCGCCCGACCTCACGTCGCTGAAAAAGGCAAAGTTTGTGCGTATATCCGCTGCGGGCATGCGCGAGAGCCATCCCCACGACGTGGTCATCACCCGTGAGGCGCCCAACTATAGCTTTGTATAAGAACCATGAGACCAGCCGCTACCGGCATAACCGGGCCGTACCTGAGCAAAAGCAGAGGTAGGGTTGCCCCGTATTGCTAACAATTTATTGAGAAACAGACGACTACATTTGACCCCCGTTAATTGATATCCTGTATGAAACCGACAACACTCATTATTGCTGTTCTGTGCCTGCTCACCTCCCTGACATCAGGCGCACAAAAGAGCCAGGTGGTGCTTTCGCTGCAAGGCGAAAACGTTACCCTGGAAGAATTTGAAAACATCTTCCGCAAGAACAACCGCGATTCGGCCATTACCCCTAAGGCACTGGACGAGTACATGGAGATGTTTATCAACTTTAAGATGAAGGTCCGTGCCGCGAAAGACCTGGGTTACGACACCGTGCAGAAATACCTGCAGGAGCTCAGCGGGTATCGCGTGCAATTGGCGCGTCCGTACCTG
>DHLU01000230.1:24832-25160 GCA_002405435.1 Flavobacteriales bacterium UBA4660 | reverse complement strand
TCCTTCGGCAACGCCGGCAGATACGGCCAGGGCCTGGGAGAAAATAAGTGCGCTGCGTGCGAAGATTCTGGCCGGCGAAGATTTTACGGCGGTTGCCAAGGGCAGAGACGGAAGTGAAGATCCATCTGCGAAGGACAACGGAGGTGATCTCGGCTATTTTACCGTGTTTCAGATGGTCTATCCGTTTGAAGATGCAGCCTGGAAAACCCCGGTAGGCGCAGTGTCTCAGCCGGTGCGCACCAAGTACGGGTACCACATTATCAAGGTGACGGACAAGCGCGCGGCCCGCGGCGAAATTCGCGTGGCGCATATCATGCTGAAGGACAAG
>DHLU01000230.1:22718-24738 GCA_002405435.1 Flavobacteriales bacterium UBA4660 | reverse complement strand
ACAAGAAAGACAAGCCCGGCGATGCGGAAGCGCGCATTCGGGAAATCCATACGAAACTGAAATCGGGCGAGAGTTTCGAAGACCTGGCCCTCAAGTTCAGCGAAGACGGCAGCAGCAACAAAAAGGGCGGAGAGTTGCCTGCATTCGGCACCGGCAAGATGGTGCCCGAATTTGAAAACCGTTCCTTTGCCCTTACCTACGACGGCGCCTTCAGTGAGCCCTTCCAGACCGAATACGGATGGCATATTGTCAAGCGACTTGGCCTTAAGCCCGTAGCCTCATTCAAGGAAGCAGAGAAAGAACTCAAGACACGTGTATCCAAAGATTCAAGGGCAGAAAAAACCCGCGCTTCCTTTATCGAAAAACTCAAAAAGGAGTACCAGTATTCTATGAACGAAGCGGCCCTGAAGCAACTGGCGGCACGCGCTGACACATCGGTGTTTGAGGGAAAAATTGATGCGGGCAAAAAAATCCCGAAACAAAACCTCTACACCCTGGCGGGTAATTCCGTAAAGATGAAAGCATTCATCAGCCACCTTCAGCAGCGCACAGGGGTGCGTAGCAAACTGGGGCCTTACGACTATGTTATGGCAGAGGGCCGGGACTTTTGTGAAGATGCCATTATCGCTTACGAAGATGCCCGGCTGGAGCAAAAGCACGATGCCTTCAGGCTGCTGATGAACGAGTACCGTGAGGGCATTCTGTTGTTTGAACTTACGGACAAGAAAGTGTGGAGCAAGGCGGTGAAGGACTCCCTGGGCATAGAGGAATATTTCAGGTCGAATACGGAAAAATATATGTGGCCCGAGCGCGCCGATGTGGTCATGTACACCTGTTCGGGCGATGATATTGCCCGCCAGTTGCAGAACATGCTCGCGCAGGGCAAGGACAGGAACGCCATTGCCGGTGAGTTGAATAAAAACTCCAAACTCAACCTGCAGGTGGAGGAGGGATTGTTTGCGCGGGAAGAGCGCGACATCCTCGGCAAGGTCAACTGGGTGCCGGGCCTGAGCAAGCCGGTAACGGTAAATGGTCAGGTAGTGCTGGTTGACATCAGGAACATCGCGCCGCCTGCGCCGAAAAAACTCGAGGAATGCAAGGGCATTGTGACCAGCGACTACCAGAATTACCTCGAACAGGAGTGGATCAAGGAGCTTCGTAAAACTTACACCTACACCGTCAACCGGGAGGTATTGTACTCCATACGCTAGTCCATGTGGAAGTTTTCCGTTCCGGTGGGTCCGGCCTTGTCAGCGCTTTGCCTGCTTGCACTTTGCGCATGCGGCGGCCGGAATGACAGTTCGGGCCTGGTAGCCAGCATGGGCGACCGCATACTCACCTGGGAGCAGTTGCAGGGCATGATTCCGGATGGCACTACGGCAGCAGACAGCGCGGTGCTCGCAGAATCATATATCAACTCATGGGCGCGCGAACAGGCCGTGATCGCCACGGCAGAGGCCAACTTACCGGAGACCCAGCAGAACTTTGACGAGCTGATAGAGAGTTACCGCAAGTCGCTGTTGATTTATGCTTACGAAGAAGAAATCATCAGGCAGAAACTGGATACCATCGTGACCCAGGCGGAGATAGAGGCGTATTACGACGCCAACAAGCAGAATTTTCAGTTGCGCGACTACATCGTGAAGGTCAAGTTTTGCACCTTGCCGACAGAACATCCGGAGCTGAAAACCCTCAAAAAGTTGTTTTTATCTTCTGATCCTGCTGACCTGGTTAAGTGGATTTCCTTTTGCACCACCCACAACGCCTCTTATTTCTTCGACGAAGACCGCTGGATGTTCCTCAACGAGTTGCAGGCGCAAATTCCGGTGGAGATTTTTAACGTGGAGCGGTTTCTGAAGAAAAACAAAACCGTGGAGTTTGAGGAGGGCAATAATTACTATCTGCTTACCATTACTGATTTTTTGCTGAACGGCACCGTGTCGCCGCTGAGTTTTGAAAGGGAGAAGATACGCGGGCTTATTCTTAACCAGCGGAAGTCGGCGCTGCTGGGAAAGATGCG
>DHLU01000230.1:21912-22548 GCA_002405435.1 Flavobacteriales bacterium UBA4660 | reverse complement strand
TGCTGGGAAAGATGCGCGATGATTTGTACAACGAGGCCGTGAGTAAAAAAGAGATTGAGTTTTTTCACCAAACAGAAAAATGAAAAAGTCAGCCATACTGTTTTTCTTCTTACCGGCTATGCTGGCAGCGCAGCAGAAAGGAGAATTGATCGACAAGATTATTGCCGTGACGGGAGACGAAATCACCCTGTTGAGTGAGCTGGAGGCGACAGCCCTTCAGTCATCGGAAGGAGCGCAGCTCATGGAATCGGAAAAGTGCGGCCTGCTTGAAAACCTCCTGTTGCGCAAACTCGTCATTCACCAGGCGCGGCTCGATTCAGTGGAAGTAGCCGACAGCGAGGTGGAGGCTGAAATTGACCGCAGGATGAACCAGTTTCTCGGGTATTTCTCCACGGTCGAGGAGTTTGAGACATACTACGGAAAGAGCATTACCGAATGGAAGGAAGAGTTCCGTGACGACATACGCGACGAGTTGCTTTATGAGCGTGAAAGGGCACAGTTATTTGGTGGCGAGAAGGTGACTCCATCTGACGTAATAGGGTTTTTCAATACCATTCCGACCGACAGCCTGCCGCTGATTCCGCAAAAAATAGAGTATTCGCAGATTGTTATCAAGCCGCAGGTTACGCTGGGCGA
>DHLU01000230.1:21022-21752 GCA_002405435.1 Flavobacteriales bacterium UBA4660 | reverse complement strand
CAGGAGCGCGTGCGCAATTTTCTCGACTCTATCCGCACTGACCTTTCCAAGGGCAAGACCCTCATGTCTATTCAGGCGAGTAAGTGGAGCGAAGACCCCGGATCGAAGAACAAGGGTGGTTGCTATCCGCTCCAGCGCAAAGGCACTTTCGCACCCGAATATGAGGCGGCCGTATTCAATACACCGGAGGGACAGTATTCTCCCATTTTCAAGACCGAATTCGGATACCACTTTGTAAAAGTGATTGAAAAGCGCGGTGATTTTTACGAGGCCTGCCACATCCTGATGAACCCGAAGCCTTCTTCCCGTGACTTGACCGAGGCAAAAACGCGGCTTGATACCCTGGGGGTTCAGCTGAGGTCAGGAAAAATCACTTTTGCGCAGGCGGCCGTGAAGTTCAGTACCGATGAGGGCACACGCAACCAGGAAGGCCGGGTAATCAATATGTCGAGCGGGGGAAATGCCATGGAGGCGGGCGACGTGGATGTAAATACCTGGTTTATGCTCGAAAAGCTCAAGCCGGGCGAAATCACCGATCCGGTATTGGTAGATTTTCCTGACGGCTCTACGGCCTGGGTTATCTACCGGCTCGACGAGCGCTATCCCGCTCACATTGCCAACCTCAAGGAAGACTACCTGATGTTTCAGAATATGGCTACCAATGAGGCTTCCGGCAAAGCGATGGACGAATGGATCGGCGAAGCCCTGCAGCGGACCTACGTGCGGGTTG
>DHLU01000230.1:20565-20883 GCA_002405435.1 Flavobacteriales bacterium UBA4660 | reverse complement strand
CCCGCAATTTGGTCAATGCGGCTTCCGTTATGAATGGACAACCGGCCAACAGTGATGCCCTATTGTGGCCTATTTTCGCATTCCCGATAAACGGAGTAAAAAACTATGTCTGAAATGAATTTTAAGAACGATGCCGAAGCACTGGATTCACTCAAGGTGAAATACGCTGAGCTGCGCAAAGAAATCCGCAAGGTGATCGTAGGCCAGGACGAAGTGATCCGCTTTTCGCTGATCTCCATATTCGGTAACGGACACTGCCTGCTGGTGGGCGTGCCCGGACTGGCGAAAACACTGCTGGTGAATACCATCGCACAATCG
>DHLU01000230.1:16364-20434 GCA_002405435.1 Flavobacteriales bacterium UBA4660 | reverse complement strand
CGACCTGATGCCCTCCGACATCACGGGCACGGAGGTGATCGAGGAGGACCGGACCACGGAAAGCCGCCACTTCAAGTTTGTTAAAGGCCCCTTGTTTTCCAACATCATCCTGGCAGACGAGATCAACCGTACGCCCCCGAAAACCCAGAGTGCACTGCTCGAGGCGATGCAGGAGCGCCGGGTAACTGCTGCCGGGCATGTATATCCGCTACCCGCACCCTTTTTTGTTTTGGCTACACAAAACCCCATCGAACAGGAGGGAACTTATCCGCTGCCCGAGGCGCAACTTGACCGCTTCATGTTTAACATCTGGGTGGATTACCCCTCGTTTGCTGAAGAAATGGAAATTGTTAAGTCAACCACCTCAAACCGCGAGGCTACACCGGTGCCGGTAATCAGCGGTCAGGAAATAACCTTCTACCAGCAACTGATACGCAAGATGCCCGTGGCCGATAATGTGGTGGAATATGCAGTGCGCCTTGCCGCCAAAACACGGCCCGGAACCAGCGAAGCGACCGACACGGTCAACAGCTTCCTCTCCTGGGGCGCAGGTCCGCGCGCCTCGCAGTACCTGATTATCGGAGCCAAGTGCCATGCCGCCCTCGAAGGCAAATACAGCCCCGACATTGAAGACGTGAGGGCCGTTGCCCTTCCCATCCTTCGCCACCGGATTGTGCGCAATTACAAGGCAGAAGCCGAGGGATATACCGTCGAAAAACTCGTTTCAGGGTTGCTGTGACCCGACGTTTTCCGACGGCCCCGGAAAAAGCAGCGGGCACATTTTGTTGGCTCCGTCGGCTGAAAAACGCGGTTGATGTGCAACATTTGCTTCCGTCATGAGCCAACGACTCCTACGCGCAGACAAGACTTGTGAGAATTGCGGCGCCTTCGTGCAGGCGCGCTTCTGTCCCGAATGCGGGCAGGAGAATGTCAATACGCGTCAAAGTGCGGGCACACTGGTGCTGCATTTTTTTGAAGACCTCACCCATTACGAAGGCAAGTTTTGGAAGAGCATGAAATACCTGGTTTTCAGACCGGGCTATCTGAGCGTACAGTACCTCGCCGGGAAACGCAACAGCTTCTTTTCTCCGGTGCGCTTGTATATATTCCTGTCCTTTATCACGTTCATTGTTCCGGCGCGGAAAGATCAGGCACTCCTGACAGATCGGAAAGATGAATTGCACGGGCTTGCTGAAAACGACAGGGCTATTGTGTTCGGAGTCGATGAAGATCGCCTGACCCTGTTAATGGAGGGTAAATATTCAAGCCCGGAAGCCATAGACTCTGCCAATGCGGCATTGCCGGAAGCTGAGCGGCTGAGCCAGATTGAAATTTGGATGGACAAGCGGATCAACGCATGGTTTCGCTACCCCGATGAGGTGCGAAGGGAAAAAATGAAAGGCACCCTGAACGCAAGTTTTCCGAAGTTCCTGATTTTCTTTATGCCGGTCTTTGCGCTGGTCTTGTTGTTGTTTCATCGGCGGAGTAACCGCTGGTATTACGACCATGCGATTTTCACCCTGCACTATTTCAGTTTCATCCTGCTTTTTTGTCTGCTGACCTGGCTGCTGGGAATTTTGTGTGCCCCGCTTCCTGAAGGGGTCAGGCACGTCGCCAATATCGTGCTCTTGCTCTCCGTGGCGCTGGGCCTCCCGCTCTATTACTTCCGGTCTTACTTTGCCGTGTACCGGCCGCGCCTTTGGCCTGGTATTCTCAAGGCTGCGCTGGTGTTGGTGCTCCAGGCGGGTTTGTTCGTTTCCATGATGCTCGGCTGGTTGCTCTACGTGGTGCTGACGGCGGCATAATGTGCACACCAGACAGCGGCCTCTGTGCCGGTAGATGTCGGCTTTCCTAATGATATCCTAAAGACTCGTTCGGGTCGCAGGGGGGCGCCTAATTTTACTGCTGCGCGCAGGAATAACACGGGGCAAAGAACTCCGTGGCTATGGCACGAAATACTTCCCGCGCATTCAACTGTTACAGATGGGTAAATCAGCCACAGCGGATATCGCGTTGCAGCGCTTCAACCTCTTTGACGGAATACTGCACAAGCGCGGAACATTTGTCGACAAGCAGTTTCCGCCGCACTTACACCATGAGTGGAGTCTTTCGCTGATTGAAACCGGGTGTGAATGGCTGACAACAGAAAACCGCGAAGTGTCGCTGCACGCGGGCTCACTGGTGCTCATTCCTCCGGACGTGATTCATGCCAACCGGGGCAATCCGGGCTCATACTGGCAGTACGGCTCGCTCTACATCAATCCTCAGGCCATGGAGTTTATCGCCCGCCGGCACGGCATCGACAGTGCCACGTTGAGGCGTGTGGGCTGTCACATTGCCTATGACCCCGCTCTGGTTCAGTGGTTTAAAGGCATCGCGGATGGAACGGTTTCAGGCGCGCTGCAGGAAAGTGCGGTACAAACGCTTTGTGCGGCCGTGCTTAAAAACGCTGTGTCGTCTGGCGGTGTGCGGGAAACTGCAGCGCAGGCTGACAGTATATACGCCGATTGTATGCACTACCTCCAAACACGTTTTCGCGAGAAACATACCCTGGAACATCTTTCGTTAATGTACGCACAAAATAAATACGCATTCCTTCGCCGGTTCAGGGCTGTCACAGGGCTAACTCCGCAAGACTATATCATGGCTCTACGGGTAGAAGCTTCGAAAAAGCGGTTGATGGAAAATGACTCCCTTACAGAAGTGGCCCTCGAAAGTGGGTTTTATGACCAAAGCCACTTCACCCATGTGTTTGGTAAATATGTGGGAATAACGCCGGGCGCCTACAAGGCACGGTGCAATATTTTACAAGACAAGGCAAATGTGCCGGGATAGTTTTGCGCAAAAAATCAGAAGATGAAAAAGCACATAGTCTTATGGAAGGCATGCATCGGCAGCACATTACTGGCCTTCGGTCAACCTGAAGATAGTTTTTTGCTTCAGCAGTATTCACCGGAGATTTCTTTCGTGGTGATGGACAGTATTCATGGCTCGCAGTCTACGGTGATAGAGTATAATGATTTTCTGGTGGTGATAGAAATGCCGATGGTGGATGAAGGCGGCAGCAAGACAGAACATCTCGAAGAAGATGCCGGCCGGGCCACCCGTTACCGTGAGTTTTTGCGCGAGCATTTTAACCGTAAGCCTATTCGGTATATACTCAGTTCGCACTGGCATCAGCACAGCCTTTCAGGCGTTACCCCATTCACGGATGAAGGCACCAGGATTATTACCACGAGGAAAAACTGGGACTATGCCGTTGCCCATGATTTGGTTGCGAAAGAAAAACTGCCTGGCCTCGGGGATAAAATCATCTTTGTTGCAGCAGACACGCTGCTGCTGGAGCGGTCTGAATTCCCGATTGAGGTATTGTACCTCGATAGTACCTATAGCAACAAGCCGACTACAGATTACCTGTTCTTTTACCTCACCCGGCAGAAATATCTGCACGCTTCGTGCATGACGGCTGTCGGCCAAAGCGATCTGGGCCAGCAAGGCCCTCACATATACGGGAGCCGGCTCATCGATGTAAGGCGTGTTATTGCGGCGAAAAAACTTGACGTAGAAAAAATTATCCGGCTAGGGAGGGAGGATTTCGTTCATCGTGCTTTTCAGCCGGGCATTTACAATTACGCCGATGTAGCAGCCTACATTGAGTCAGGCCGGTCGCCTCAAGAGGCCCTTAAGCCATATGTAAAGATGCCGATCGACCGGCTGCGTCAGCGTATGGACCAGGTGTTGGATGAATTCGCGGCCATGAGACTCGGCCCCGGGATGCTCAACGGATTGGTCTACGAGTTTATCGAGGATGGGGATTATGATCGGGCCGTTGTATTCGCCCAGCTCCTTAATCTCTATTATCCGGGGATCCTTGACTTTATCGACACCCTCGGAGAAGCGTACTATTTTGCCGGAGACGTCGACAGTGCAAGGCGAATGTCGATTGTGCTGCTGGGGCATGATGAGGAGTACGATGGAGGAATGGAAGTCTGGGAAAAGAACCGGAAGGAACAGACAGGACATTAGGGGAAGCGACTAAGGTGGCCTATCCCTGATGCGAATTCTCTGTG
>DHLU01000230.1:13243-16241 GCA_002405435.1 Flavobacteriales bacterium UBA4660 | reverse complement strand
ATCCCTGATGCGAATTCTCTGTACCGGGGAGGTATATTTCAACTATCGGCAGGCGGGGCGTCAAGGAAGACGTTTGGTACATGGAAACTATACGGATGTGTAAATCGCCACAACGGATATCGCGTTGCAGTGTTGCTGTCTCTACAACCTATATATGTGCAAGCGCCCATCCATTTTCGAAAGAAGGTGCTCCTCATTTGCCGCATGGGTGGAGCCTTGAGCCGTTTGCAGCCGTTTGCGAATGGCTGAGTTCGGGAAACCGCGAAGCCGGTGGTGACGCGGGCAAGCATTCCCATGACTGGGATTTGTGGCAATCAGGGAAATTGCGGGTCGTAATGTTGCGTGGGTACAAGGGCTTGGCAGAGGCCATCGGTGCCGGCCGGTCCATGGCAGTTCGGTTTATTCTTTCTGGTTTATATCGGGCGTCGCGTCAATCCCATAACTGATTTCAGGAGCGACATACTTTATCAGAGGTTCAGCAGACAAGGCATTCAAGGTCGCTACGATGGTGCGGTCGAACACACCGGACCTGCAGGTTGCCGAGATGCTGCCGTCCATTCCGAAGCCGCTCACTACGCTAAATCCATAGGTGGCCAAAAGGGCTGTAAGTTCTTCTTGACTGACGCCAGGCCGGGGATAAAACGCGGCCCTGAGATATCCCATGGCAGTTGTCGGCGGATCAGACACCAGGAGCTCAACGCTTAGGTATTGAATCAGTTTCTCCTCCAACAATGCCTTGCGCAACGCGCTGTGCCGATTCACGGATTCGCTGCTCAGGTCGACAACGTAGAAATTTGACTGCGGCTTCCAGCGCTGAAATACCAGAGAGGGATAACGCGACTGCAGCAACGCTATGGCGGCTTCCATATCTTCTGCAATGAAAAGCGGTCGGTTGAATTCACTCCACTCCCATTGTATGATATACCTGGTTTCTTCGTAGGCAATGGGCATACGGGTTCCCATGGAATTGATGTATGCCTGTCCGGAACGAAACAAATACACCTGACCGAATGCTGCGTCTGGCAAAGACGTATAATCAATCTGTGTACCCCCTGTTCTGTTGCCCTGCACCACACGAAGGCTATCGGTTCCGGGTGCAATCCGAATGCTCCATGACATATATTGAGCAACACAGGGAACAGGTTTCCAGTGGCCATTGGTCCGTGCTTCAACGGTTATGTTGGTACTGTCTGCGTTTGGTATCATCAGTGAAAACGACTTGCCGTATGAAGTCGTTGATTCTTTCCAGGTGTTGCGCTGATATCCATGCCATATACCAATGCGTTCGCCTGTAAGCACCCATATCTCACCTGATTCCACCGGATACCCTTCTTCATCAACCCACAACTCCGAGGCGGTCGTGCCATGCTGATACGAAGACCGGTAACAAACAACCTTACCGGTTCGCTCGTCTTTGATGGCCGTTTCGCTCCCAGCAGCAAAATACCGCAGTGTTAGGGTGGTGGTACCTTCGTGTTCACAGCCAAGCACAATCGCCTTTTCGCATCGCTGAAGGGTGGCGGGTTCAATGTATTGTGCCCATTCGAAACACGCATTGTTTTTGAATTCTTTGCCACGCTCAGCCGGGTGCATCAGCAAGCCCTCCCTTTCCGGACTCATATTGCGGATTTTTAGAAGTTCTCCGCACCTGCTGTAAAAGATCACCGTGTCTCTCGCTTTTGTATATCCGGCACCCACCATCACCGGTAACCACTTGACCTGGTCTTCAGCGAAGGAGATACAATCCTTGAATGAAACTTCCGTAATGGTTGGTGTTCCCGGAACGTAAAAGGGGCTTGAATGCACATGGGTTTCTTTCCATGCACCCTCCACAAGATCATATTGACGCGTAACGTCGGCATCTTCAGTTCGTGTGGTTTCCAGCCTTATGGCAGGCCCGTTGACATCAGGTATTTGTACATTGGGATAATCGCTCAGCATCGCATCACGTTCATACAATCCCGTTGCTTCATTGAACATGAAGTAGTCATTATATTCATCCACAGAACCCGATGTATTGCGCACCTTATTTGTCGTAATCACAAAGTCTTCAAACCCTTCCGGATTGTCGCCAAACACATCTACCCGTCTGACACTGGTCTTGAAGGTGTTGAAGGGATGGATCCGCGAAGGAACGAGTCGTTGAATTTCTTCAAGACTCCCGTGATGCAGAATGCGCACCTGCCGCAGTGTATATTGAGTGTGGTAGTTAGGTTCATGTGGTGAATCCCAGTCGTTACGCACAAGAGCCGTGTCGACATCATATTTCACAATCTGTCTGTCAAGTTTTACGCGCAAGCGGGTCATGGTTACAACCGGATCTTCCAATACTATGGCAAACGGCTCAAACGGAGTTCCGTCTTCGTGTACCATGGGCTCCTGGTTGCAGAATTTTCCGGAACAGGCGAGATTATTCTGGCAAATGTTCAATGACTTCTCATAGGGAAGACGCACATCAAGGGTGTCGCCATCGCTGACAATACGCGCGATGTAAACCGGCGGATTCGGTTCCCGTGGTCCATAAGCTGTTACTATCACCACATAGTAGCCGCGTGTATTGGGAAATTCAATGCGTCCGTTCTGCCTCACTTTTTCGGCAGGTAAAATGCGCAGGCGCTCTCGCCGGGTATTTCCGGTTTTTTTGTTCCATACACTGTGTTCCCAGGCAATACCGTCTTCATTCACGAGCCATGCTTCAATGTCAGCAGCCTGTTTGTCTTCCCCCCTGTGCCGGATGTCTAGCACAAAAAGATGCTGATAGTCATAGCCACACAATTGCGCATGGATCCACAATGTGTGAAAGCACAGTAAACAGAGAAATAAACGTACTCTCATGGCAGGTCCGGTACAATCCACTGGAATGCGGGTTCATGGATGAGCCTTGTTTTCGCCGGCCCGGGATTGCCTTGCGGCAGCAATAGCCATTTCGAAAACAAGACCCACCTGCGGCCATCCTTCCGGACGAACCGTGCGCGCCAGGGCAGGCGCACCTAAATTC
>DHLU01000230.1:6836-13127 GCA_002405435.1 Flavobacteriales bacterium UBA4660 | reverse complement strand
ATCAAATTCACCTGCCAGTATCCGCCGTTGTCGAGCCTCTTGCGCAAGATCATCGAGAGGTTGAGTGTCAGTCCCGACGAACCTTCAATCTCCTCTTTTTCATTGTCACGGTTAATGAAGGCATCGTTGCCCAGGTGAAAGATTGGTACGAGGCCGTAGCTCAGGGTGTAAGGGGATGTGCTGATTGGGGATGTGCGCATGAAGCGGCCGACCAGATCGGGTTGCCGGTGAAAGCGGTAGGTGGTCAGTTGTGCACTGATGGCAGGAGCAAAGATCCATTCGGTGTTGTCGAACCGGTTTTTGTTTTGTACTACAGGGTATTGCACGGCGGCACCGAGGGCATATTCGTTGCGCTGAAACGAGACACCCGCCATCAGATCGGCAGTGCCCATGCCCGGCTGGTAAATCATCGGCAGATCGCGCAGCTGAAAATCGGCGTTGGCGCGTTGCAAGGGGATTTTTACGCCTGCCCAAAGTGCTATCGGTCCGGCGGCCGAGGTCTCTGCGGTGAGCATCAGGTCGGAAGGAGCCCCCGTTGTGGTGAATATACCCGACCGTATTCCGCCGCTGATGCGCGCCGTAAGGGCCAGTTTGGGCAGCAGATTCCTCTTGTATTCCACATAGGGATTCACGGCAGTGACCAGGTAGGTCGTTTCTCCCCACGAAGGCACATCGGTCGAATAGAAAATCAAACCGAGTGAGGCACCCACGCGGAAAATACCTGAGGACTGCGAGGTATCTCTGATGCCATTCATCATTGGGTCTATGCTGCACACACCGGCATCGCCACATCCCTGTGACAAACCCGGCGCGGTATGCAAGAGGAAGATCACCAGCGAAGCGCAACCCCGGGCTGCCAGCACTTTAATCATGTCGCGGCGCGAATCCATTTTGTGGCGTTGTTTTTTCATAAAGCAGTTGGGTTAGCAGTGACAGAGGTTTTGCCTGCCCGGCTTGCCAGACGCAGCAGACGGTTTGCCAGGGGCTCAGGAACAAGAAAAAGGTAGGCACACAGCATGGCAGTGGCAAAATCTGGCAGGTCGAGCAGCACGGCTATGCCTGCATGGAATACGGTGCCGGCCAGCAAAAAGGCGGTTCGCCAGCGCTTGAAGAGGATTATCAGCGGAAATAACACCTGGTAGGCAAGGGCTCCATAGGTTAGTATGGAAAGGAGCACCAGGGACCGCTTCAGTCCTTCCCCCGTGAATACAGGGTTGCACAGGTAGTCGATGTGCAGCGTATAGTACAGGGCGGTGCCTTGCGGCCACATGGTGCCAGACAACTTGAACCACGACGAAGCCGCATATACCAGTACCAGCTGCGCCAGCACGGCCAGCGAGGCGCCGTTGTTGATCATGATACGCCACCATGCGCGCGCGCCGGGGCGCGCCAGCGCCGAGTAAAAGGCCAGCAGCAGCATGAGCAGGAAACCCGAATTGAAGGCCGGATACGCGGCGAAGTATAGCATACATCCGGAGAGCCACGCCGTCAGGCGGAAGGCTCCGACCCCGCGAAAGTGAAATATGCCCACCAACGCAGCGGTGAGGTGAATAAAAAAATACGCTTCGGCCGACGCGGGGTTATACACGAGCCGGAAGAAGATATTGTTGACGAGTCCGTCCGCATAGGCCACAGGTGCGACCAGAGAACCGGTGCCCCACAGGAGGGCGCGGTCGGGCACAAGGCAGAGTGCGTGCACAAACAACCACCCGAATACGCCGGAGGTCCCCAATGCGAGCGCGTGCGGATACCAGGTCGAAGACCATAGCCGGTTGAGGTCAGGGCGCAGTGTCATGGGTGAACGGAGGAAACGCAAGTTCGGATAACTGAAAAGTATAAGCCTTTCCGGGGGCCGGAGTAAACCGGAACTTCAGCCGGAGCTGAAGCGAATCGGCCGCTGCATCCGGCCGCAGTTGGGTGGCAAACCGGGTAGCCTGGCGGTAGGCGCCGCTCTCGACAATACGGTCAAACTGCGTCTTGTCGTTTGACCGGTAGAGGTTTTGCAATACCTCCTGCGCGAGCGCAGTCACGTATGACTGCTCAATTCTTTCCGCCGGAAATGTTCCCTGCCCCGTATCGGACCATGGGCCCCAGTTGCCTGCCTGTGCGGTGCGGCACTCGAGCTGGGCGTCGTAGGCCGGCAGGTCGGGGGCAAACAGCAGCCAGTTCTGGTAGAAGGCCGGCACGGTGTAGTACTCACTGGCCGCACCCAGAGCACCCTGGCGCGGGTAGACAGTAAAGCTGAAATACCCGGTCAGCAGAAAATGCAGGCCGAGTGCGCCTGCCAGCAAGATTGCGGCAGTTTTGCGGAGCAGGGCCTGTCGAAAGTCCATGCTGACAAAGATGGGGCAATGTCGACAAGCGGCACGCCGGCCGTTGCGGGCTGTCCGGCGAAGGATTGCCTAACTTCGCCGTCTAATGTCTTTTTGCCGCCATGAGTGAGATAAAAGCCAATGACCCCGCCCTGAAATCGTGGGTGGAAGTGCCGCCGGGAAGCGATTTCCCCATTCAGAACCTGCCGTTCGGAATCTTCAGGACAGAAAGCCAGTTTCCCCATGTCTGTTGTGCTATCGGCGACAAACTGATTGATCTGAAAGCGCTGCACGTCATGGGTTATCTCGAAAATCTGCCCATTACCATAGAAGACACGGTTAGCGATTCGCTCAACCACATTATGCGCCACGGAAAAAAGGGCATGCGTGAATTGCGAAACCGCATATCGAAACTGTTGCGCAGCGATATGCCCGACCTGCGTGAGAAAGAGCACCATGTGCGCCAGGTCTTGTTCAGGCAAGACGAGGTGCAGATGCTGTTGCCGGTCAGGCCTGGAGACTACACTGATTTTTATTCCAGCGAAGACCACGCGCGCAACGTGGGTAAGATGTTTCGCGATCCCGACAAGGCCCTCCTGCCCAACTGGAAACATATGCCCATCGGCTACCACGGGCGGTCTTCGAGTATCGTCGTGAGCGGCACACCGGTCAGGAGGCCTTGCGGACAGCTCAACCAGCGCGACGATACTGCGCCGGAGTACGGACCGACGCGCCAGCTCGATTTTGAGCTGGAAACAGCCTTTATCACTTTTGAAGGCAAGCCGCTGGGTGAGCGGATTACCACGGCCGAGGCATCTGACAAAATTTTCGGCATGGTGCTCTTCAACGACTGGAGTGCCCGCGACATACAACGCTGGGAATATGTTCCCCTGGGGCCTTTCCTTGGAAAAAACTTTGCCAGCACGATGTCGCCCTGGGTGGTATCCCTCGACGCGCTTGAGCCCTTCCGGGTGCCGGGTCCCGTTCAGGATCCTGCAGTGTTGCCTTACCTGCAGTATTCGGGAGACCATCACTTCGACATCCAACTGGAGGTTCTCATTACCCCACCGGGGGGAAACCCCAACCGGGTATGCCTGAGCAATACCCGCCACCTCTACTGGAATATGGCCCAGCAACTGGCCCACCATACGGTAAACGGATGCAACATCCGATGCGGAGACGTCTTGGCCAGTGGCACCATCAGTGGTCCGGAAGTGGGCGCGTTCGGTTCGATGCTCGAGATTGCCTGGAAAGGCACCCGTCCTGTGCGGCTGAATGACGAGAGCACCCGCACCTTCATTAATGACGGAGATGAGGTGACCCTCACCGGTTATGCCGCGGCCGGCGGTGTGCGCATCGGCTTCGGCCGCTGTTCAGCGGTTGTGTTGCCCGCCGTCCCCTGAGGGCGGCCTTCGCAGGCATCCTCGGCTGAAAAGTGGCAAGTCTGATAGTATGGCTGTACCTTCGCACCATGCCGCGGTCAACAAAAGAACTGGAAGAGGAGAAACGGGAGATTCTGCGCCGGTACAGGGGGCTGCTGAGGGTTTGCCACCGCTCCAAATCGCGCACTGACCGCGCGCGCATTCGCAAGGCCTTTGAGGTAGCGGTTGACGCGCACAAAGACATGCGGCGGAAAAGTGGTGAGCCGTACATCTACCATCCGCTCGCGGTGGCCAAAATTGCCGCGGAAGAACTCGGTCTTGACACAGTGGCCATTGTCTGCGCACTCCTGCACGATACGGTAGAAGACACCTACATCACGTTGGAAGACATCGAAAACCTGTTTGGCAAGCGCGAACGTGTCATCATCGACGGGCTCACCAAAATCTCCGGTTTTTCCGATTACAGCAACTCAAGTGACCAGGCGGAGAACTTCCGCAAGATGCTGCTCACCATGAGCGACGACGTGCGTGTCATACTGATTAAGATGGCAGACCGGCTGCACAATATGCGCACGCTCGACCACATGACGCGTGAAAAGCAGCTCAAAATTGCAAGCGAAACGCAGTTTATGTATGCCCCGCTGGCGCACCGGCTCGGGCTCTACAACGTCAAAACCGAATTGGAAGACCTCTCCCTGAAGTCGCAGGAACCGGAGGCGTATCAGGACATTGTGAACCGCCTGCAGAAAACACAGGCTGTGCGTACGCGGTTTATTAACCAGTTTACGTTGCCTATCCAGCGAGAGCTCGACAAGCAGGGGTTCAGGTATGAGGTCCGCGGCCGCACGAAGAGCATCTATTCCATCTGGAATAAGATTCATAAGAAAGGCGTTTCTTTTGAAGAGATTTATGATGTGTTTGCCATTCGGATTATTCTCGACAGTCCGGCAGAGACGGAAAAAGCCGACTGCTGGCGTGTGTACTCGGTGGTTACGGATTTTTACCAACCTTCTCCGAAGCGGCTGCGCGATTGGATATCCATTCCCAAAGCAAACGGCTATGAGTCGCTGCACACCACCGTTATGTCGCCTACGGGTAAATGGGTAGAGGTGCAGATTCGTTCTCGCCGCATGGATGACCTGGCCGAAAAGGGCTATGCGGCCCATTGGAAATACAAAGACGCGCCGGAAACGCCGGAGAGTAAACTGGACCGCAGGCTGCTGCAGGTTAGGGAGGTACTGGAAAATCCGGGCGACAACGCCATCGAATTCATCGACAACTTCAAGGTCTCCCTTTTCAGCGAGGAGATCTATGTGTTTACGCCCAACGGCGACCTCAAGACCTTGCCGAAAGGAGCGACCTCGCTGGATTTTGCTTTTCACATCCATTCGCAGATAGGGCATCAGTGTATTGGTGCCAAGGTCAACCAGAAGTTGGTGCCGCTTTCGCATGAGTTGCGCAGCGGAGACCAGGTGGAGATACTCACTTCAAAAAAACAGCGGCCAAAAGAAGACTGGCTGAGCATTGTGGTAACGGCGAGTGCGCGTCATAAAATCCGCGATGCGCTGAAGGAAGAAAAGAAACAGATTGGCGAAGAAGGCAAGGAGATGCTGCGCCGCAAATTCAGCGGTCTTAAGATTGGCTGGCTGAGCGTCAACATTGACGAGATGGTACGCCATTTTGATACCGAGTCAGCCCTCGAGCTGTATTACCGGATTGCACGCGGTCGCATTGATCTCACCAAACTGCGTGGCTATTTTATAGAGGGCAACAAGATTCGTTTTGAAAGGAAGGAAGAGCCGGAGCCTTCCAAAAAGGCGGTGGCAAGGCCGGCGGCACAGGCCAAGGGCGACACCCTGCTGATCGGCGACGAACGGCAGAAGATGGAATATACCCTCGCACCCTGCTGTAACCCTATACCGGGCGATGAGGTCTTTGGTTTTATAACAGTCGATGAGGGAATACGCATACACCGGTTCAACTGCCCGAATGCGCAGGAGATGATGAGCAAATACGCCTACCGGGTAATCAAGGCACGGTGGAGCAACCGCGAG
Source organism: Flavobacteriales bacterium UBA4660 (assembly GCA_002405435.1). Taxonomy (GTDB): domain Bacteria; phylum Bacteroidota; class Bacteroidia; order Flavobacteriales_D; family Sanyastnellaceae; genus UBA4660. The sequence goes on along the minus strand of DHLU01000230.1, from coordinate 7,379 downwards.
CTGGTACAGTTTGAAGTTGGGCTGAAGTTTTCGGGTATTGATGATGTAGGGATTGTGCAAAACATTACCAACATTATCTCGACGGACATGAATGTCAATATGCGCGCTATTTCATTTGAGGCCAACGACGGCATCTTTCAGGGCCGGGTGATCGTATTGGTTCACGATACGGCGCACCTCAACAGCCTAATGGAAAAACTCAAGGCTATTGAGGGCGTCTTGACCGTGGACAGGGTGGAGAGTGAGTTTGCCTGAGTGAAATGTAACTTTGCTTCGCATGAAATCGGTACAGGAATCAGTCATGGATATCTTCACGGGTTATCTGGTGAGACATAAACACCGGAAGACACCTGAGCGCTATACCATTTTAAAGGAGATCTACGAATACCCCGGGCACTTTGACATCGAGTCGCTGTATGTGCGGATGAAAAACAAGAAATACAGGGTTTCCCGTGCCACGCTCTACAACACCATTGAGCTGCTGATCGATTGCAACCTCGTGCGGCGCCACCAGTGCGGCAACCATTCAGCACACTTTGAACC
>DHLU01000230.1:0-6613 GCA_002405435.1 Flavobacteriales bacterium UBA4660 | reverse complement strand
TTTTTGTGATCCGCGCATTCAGAACATCAAATCTACCCTTGAGGAGATTTTTGGCATTGATATTCAGCACCATTCGCTGAATTTTTATGGCACGAAAAAATCATCATCCCCCGATACCGGCCGGTGAGTACCGCGGCTCCGGCCTTATCTTCGCCCCTTGTTTTTTTCTAAATTGAATTCAGAAGTGACTAACCGCGTAGATATACTTCTCGGCCTCCAGTGGGGGGATGAAGGAAAGGGAAAACTGGTGGATGTACTTACCCCGGACTATGAGGTGATTGCCCGTTTTCAGGGAGGCCCCAATGCGGGGCATACCCTCGAATTTGAGGGTACCAAACATGTACTCCACACCATCCCTTCGGGTATTTTCCACGACCATGTGACCAACCTCGTCGGCAACGGGGTGGTAATTGACCCGGTGGTTTTCGCACGTGAGCTGGATGCCCTGAGCGCCAGGCAGGTGCCTGCAGCCGACCGTTTGCTGCTTTCGAGAAAGGCGCACATTATAGTGCCCACACACCGCCTCCTTGACAAGGCGAGCGAGCAGGCCAAAGGCAGCGCCCGCATAGGCAGTACCCTGAAGGGTATCGGGCCGGCCTATATGGACAAGACAGGCCGCAACGGGTTGCGTATCGGAGACCTCCATGCCAGCGACTTCCGCGATAAGTATGCGGTCCTTGTGGAAAAACACCGTGGCCTCCTGTCGATGTATCCGGACAGTGATGCGCTGCTGGCCGAATTGCCGGCGATGGAGGTGCTTTTTTTCAAGGCGGTTGAACAACTGCTCACGCTGCGCGTCACCGATAGCGAGCACTACCTCAACCAGGCCCTTGCAGACGGTAAGCGCATCCTTGCTGAAGGGGCTCAGGGTTCGCTGCTCGATATAGATTTTGGTTCTTACCCCTACGTTACATCCAGCAATACCATTGCCGCCGGGGCATGCACAGGCCTGGGCATAGCGCCCTCACGCGTGGGTGAAGTCATAGGCATATTCAAGGCCTACTGCACCCGGGTGGGAAGTGGGCCCTTTCCCACTGAGCAAGACAACGAAACAGGCGAAGCCATGCGCAGGATCGGAAATGAATTCGGGTCTACCACCGGCAGGGCCCGCCGTTGTGGCTGGCTCGATTTGCCGGCCCTACGTTATGCCTGCATGATCAACGGCGTAACCCGGCTGATTATGATGAAAGCCGACGTGCTCAGCCAGTTCTCCTCGCTCAGTGTCTGTACGCATTATATGCACGAAGGAGAGAAAACAGACAACCTGCCCTATGACATCAACCCCGACAAGGTGCAACCGGTGTATCAGGAATTGAAGGGTTGGAATACCGACCTCACCGGATTGCGTGATGAAGGTGAACTTCCGGCCGCACTGATCGACTATATACACTTCATTGAAGCCGCTGTACAGGTGCCCATTACCATAGTCAGTGTGGGTCCCGACAGAAGCCAGACCATCAGGCGCCGCGCTATGCCGGTACAATAATCCCGGCAAAGGGGAGTTGAGTGAACAGATTCATGAACCGCAGATGGCGGCACATATTGCTCCTGTGGCTACTCTGCATTGTGCAGGCGGCGCTGAGCGCCCAGCAAAAAAAGAAAGTCAGGTACCACCACAGCGATGAACTTGTCTACGACAAGTCCCTCATTGACGCGCAGCGGCTGCTGGGCAATGTTCACCTCGAATACGAAGGCACGCATTTTTACTGTGACAGTGCATACCGCTATGCCAATGACGACTTCGATGCCTTTTCCAATATTCTCATTCAACACGGTGCCGACTACACGGTGCGCGGCGACAAAATGCGGTTCAACAGTGATAAGCGCACGGCCACCCTTACCCAGAATATTGTACTACGCGACCGCGACATGACCCTGAAGACCAACTACCTGGTCTATGATATAGATGCAGAAAGAGCCTCGTACGCCGGAGGAGGCACCATACGGTCAAATGCCAACCGCAATGAGTTGGTGAGTGAACGCGGCGCGTACCATGGCCCGAGCGAAAATTTCTATTTCAGGAAAAATGTGGTATTGAAAAACCCTGATTATACCGTACGGTGCGATACCATGCAGTATAACAACGCATCGGAGGTGACGTACTTTTTCGGTCCGACAACCATTACCGGAGACAATACCTCCATTTACTGCGAAAACGGATATTACAATACGCGTACAGACCAGAGCCGGTTTGGAAAAAATGCGCGGGTGACGGCAGGAAAAACAAGCCTGCAGGGCGACAGCATTTACTACGATGGAGGGCAGGGCCTGGGCGAAGTGTTTCGCAATGTGGTGATTCGCGATACTGCAAGTACCTATTACATAACGGGTGAATATGGCCATCACCGGCGCGATGACAGTACCAGTTTTGTTACCGGAAGGGCACTGATGATTCAGGTTTTTGAGGAGGACTCACTATTTCTGCATGCCGACACACTCAAATCTATGCCCGGCCTGTCGGGAGAAAACAATCTTTATGCCTTCCGTCATGTGAAGTGGTACAAGACCGATCTGCAGGGCAAATGCGATTCGTTGGTCTATGCAGAGTCAGACTCTACCCTGCACATGTTTTCGCGTCCCGTACTTTGGAGTGATGGCAGCCAGGTGACAGGCGACACCCTGCGGCTGGCCCTTTCTGACCGACAGCTCGACAGCCTGCTGGTGCGTGGCCACGCTATGGTCGTATCGGAGGCCCATGCCGGTGATACAACACGGTACAACCAGGTGAAGGGACGAAATATGACCGGCTATTTTGCAAATAATGAACTGCACACGGTAGACGTAACAGGCAACGGCCAGCTAATCTATTACCCGATGGATGACAAGGGAGCGCCGGGCCGGGCGATTGGCCTTAACCGCGGAGAGTGCGCTTCGCTGCGCATAGGCATCAGGGAAAATATGGTGCAGCGCATCCGAATGGAAAAAGATGCTACCTCGGTGTTCAATCCGCAGTCATTTATCACATCCGATATGCAGCGGCTCGATGGATTTATCTGGCGACTGCCTGAGCGCCCCGGCAACAGAGATGCGGTATTTATTCAAGACTGAGCAGGGCGCATATCGCCTCAGTCCTGCACAAACATCAAAACAGGATTCTCAAGGTAAGACCTGAGTGTCTGCAGGAATGCGGCACCCGAAGCGCCGTCAACCACCCGGTGGTCGCAGCTTAGGGTGACTTTCATGACATGACCCGGCACAACAGCACCGTTTTTCACCACGGGCACTTCCCGTATAGATCCTACCGCGAGTATGCAGGCGTCAGGAGGGTTGATGATGGCGGTGAATTCGTCGATACCGAACATGCCCAGGTTCGATATGGTGAAGGTGTTTCCTTCCCAGTCCTGGGGCTGTAGCTTTTTGTTGCGGGCTTTTTCTGCAAAGGCTTTTACCTCGGCATTGATGTCGGCAAAAGACTTGGTATCGGCGAAGCGGACTACAGGCACGAGCAGTCCATCCTCAACAGCGACGGCAACGCCCACATGCACATGGCTATTGTAGCGGATGGTGTCGCCCAGCCAGCTTGCATTTACACGGGGGTGTTTGCGCAAGGCAGTGGCGGCTGCGCGAATCACCATATCGTTGAAAGATATTTTGGTGCCGGTGGATTCAATGATCGCAGAGCGTGAAGCCATGGCTGCGCCCATGTCAATCTCCATGGTGAGGTAGAAATGGGGCGCCGAAAATTTGCTTTCGGCCAGCCGGCGCGCAATCGTTTTGCGCATTTGAGAGACCGGCTCTTCGTGGAAAGACTCTGTCTGTGGTCTGGCTGTGGCGCTGCGCAGGGGACGGAAATTTTCGATGTCACGGCGTACAATCCTGCCTCCGTCTCCGCTTCCGGGAATGTGCCCGAGGTTGAGCCCCTTTTCTTCTGCCAGTTTTTTGGCGAGCGGGCTGGCCTTGATGCGGCCACCGGCAGCGGGAACAGGCGCTGGGGCTGGTACCGCCGCCACCGGAGTCGCTGCAGCGACCGGCTTGGCCACAGGCACTGGGGCGGGTGTCGGAGCAGGCGCTGGTGCAGGAATAGGTGCAGGGGCAGATGAGGCTGAGGCCAGCAGGGGAGCGATGTCTTCGCCCGCCTTCCCGATTATAGCCAGCACAGCATCAACGGGTGCAGATTTGCCTTTATCCACGCCGATATGCAAAAGCACACCGGTTTCAAACGATTCAAACTCCATGGTGGCCTTGTCGGTTTCGATTTCAGCCAGTAATTCTCCGCTTTTTACGGAATCGCCCACTTTCTTGTGCCATACCGCCACGGTTCCGTCGGTCATGGTATCGCTCAACTTGGGCATTCGAATGATTTCAGCCATAGAGGATGCTTATAAAATTGGGGGTACTTAGGTCAATCAATCCTTTACGTAAGGGTAGTCATCCTGGGTGTAGACGTCTTTGTACAATTCCGCTGCATCGGGCAGGGGAGATTCTTCGGCGAATTTTACCGATTCGTCAACCACTGACTTCACGCGGGCTTCTTCGGCTTCAATATCGGCCTCGGTGATCCAGCCGTTGCTGCGAAGGACGCCGAGCACATATTCAATCGGGTCGCGCTCCTGGTATTCGGCGACTTCTTCCTTCGTGCGGTATTTCTGCGGGTCACTCATGGAGTGCCCTTTGTAGCGGTAGGTTTGGATATCGAGCAGAGTGGGGCCCTCTCCGTTCCGCGCGCGCGAGGCGGCTTCACTGATGGCTTCAGCTACCGATTCGGGCCTCATGCCATCAACAGCAAAGGAGGGCATCTGGTAAGAGGCACCCAGCAGCGAGAGGTCTGTTACGTTAGATGTACGTTCAACGGAAGTGCCCATGGCGTACTGGTTGTTTTCGATGATGAAGATCACCGGGAGTTTCCAGGTCATGGCCATGTTGAAGGTTTCATGCAAAGCGCCCTGCCTGGCCGCTCCGTCACCGAAGAAACATAGGGTGACATGGTCTTCGCCGCGGTACTTATCCGCGAAGGCAATGCCGGCACCCATGGGAATCTGCGCCCCTACAATGCCGTGACCGCCAAAGAGGTTGTGTTCGCGGTCAAACATGTGCATCGAACCGCCTTTGCCTTTCGACAATCCGGTGATTTTACCATACAATTCTGCCATCACCCGCCTCGGGTCAGCGCCCATCACGAGCGGGTGTGCATGGTCGCGGTAGGCGGTAATCACGCGGTCGGTGGGTTTAATGGCTTCCATCATTCCGCTTAAGACCGCTTCCTGGCCGATATACAGGTGGCAAAAGCCCCCGAATTTCTGCTGGAGGTAGAGCTGTCCGCATTTTTCCTCAAACCTGCGCATCAGCAGCATCTCGCTGTACCAGCGCACATAGGTTTCCCTGGAATAGCGCGGCGCTTGCGCCTTCACATTGCCTTTTTGGTTAGCCTTTCTGGAGGTAGTCGATACAGCCATGCTGATGTAATATTCTGTAGTGGGTACAAATATAACCCTGTGTCTGCGGCCCGGGTGTCAACCCTTTTTCAGAGACGCTCCGTTGAAATGCAGCGGCAGCAGGGCCGCCACACTCTCCGCCATCCACACTTCACCTGCTTTTCCCTGCATCCATACGGAGATTGGGGTCCGCTGGTTCAGCTCGTATTCCAGCATCGATTGCCGGCAGGCACCGCAGGAAGCCGAGGGTTCGTGGCTGTCGCCATCGGCCGGACTGGCCACGATGGCAATGGCGTGCATCCGCATACCCGGGTACCGGGCCCCGGCGGCGAAGATGGCCACACGCTCCGCACAAAGGCCGGACGGATAGGCCATATTTTCCTGGTTGGTACCGGTGATGATTTCGCCATTGTCCATAAGGATGGCGGCAGCTACCTGGTAGCGGCTGTAGGGTGCATAGGCGCGTGGCAGGGCCTCATGGGCTGCCTGCAGCAGCGCGTTGATCGCGTCTCCGGGATCTTCTCCGGGCGCAAAGACGGCAACACGGGTGTGTAATTCCTTGTACTTCAATGTGTAAGGTGTTTTTATGGCCTGCGAAGGGGGCAGCGAAGGTATTTCACTTTCCCGGCCGGGGGTGTGAAACTTTGCCCGACGCCTGCGCCCGTCTTGGGTGAGCGTGTTACCAAATCATTAAAATGTCTTAGGTTTGTACCTCACCTGCAAGTGGAAAGACTGGAACAAATAGTGGCCGGATTCCGGCCAGTTTCTCTCAAGGAGATGGATTCGGTGGAACTCATGAACCGCACAGATACGAAGTTCATGTTTTCCGTCAGGGACCTGGAAGAAATTCTTGGTTCCGTTGTGGCCCATTACCGTGTGCTCGAGGTCAATGGCATCCGGTTTAACCGCTACGAGACCCTGTATTACGACCATGAAGATTTTCACTTTTACCGGCAGCACCAAAACGGCAAGCGCAATCGGTATAAAATAAGAAAACGTACCTATCTCGACAGCAACCTGACGTATTTTGAGGTCAAGTTCAAAAGCAATAAGGACCGTACCGACAAGCGCAGAACAAAACTCCCCCTGCTGGAGGAGCCGCTGGAAGAGAAGTCGGTCAACTTTCTGCACGAGGAGACGCCGGTGGCAGATACGCTGGTGCCCAAGTTGTACAACGCCTTCAGCCGGATTACCCTGGTGAGCGAAGTGCTAAAGGAGCGCGTAACGCTGGACTTCGATAT
>DHLU01000163.1 GCA_002405435.1 Flavobacteriales bacterium UBA4660 | reverse complement strand
ACAGGCCGGCCAGCGGGTCAACCTCCCCGATGTGCCTCAGGAAGCGCTCGACAAGGCACTAAAGACCAATGCCGATACTTTCGATCGCCAGGTGGCCAAAGGACCGCTGAGCGAAGACGACAGCCGCCGCGCACTGCAACACATCAGCACCTTCACCGACCTCGCAGAAGCCGTGGCAGCTGCAGACCTCGCGGTAGAGGCAGCCACCGAAAACACCGGACTCAAACAAAATATCTTTCAGGCGCTCGATGCCGCCGCGCCGCCGCAATGCATCCTCGCTACCAATACCTCATCGATTTCCATTACCCGCATCGCCGCGGCCACCAAACGCCCCGATAAGGTAATCGGCATGCACTTTATGAACCCCGTGCCGGTGATGAAACTCGTGGAGGTCATCCGCGGTTATTCCACCAGCGATGAAGTGACGGCCCTGATTATGGACCTGTCGCGTTCTATCGGCAAGGTACCTGTCGAGGTGCGCGACTACCCCGGATTTGTAGCCAACAAAATTCTTATGCCCATGATCAATGAAGCCATCATGACGCTGCATGAAGGCACAGCCGGTGTCGAAGAAATTGATACGGTGATGAAGCTGGGCATGGCCCATCCGATGGGACCCCTGCGGCTCGCCGACTTTATCGGTCTTGATACCTGCCTCGCCATTCTGCGGGTGCTGCAGGATGGATACGGAAACCCCCGCTATGCGCCCTGTCCGCTGCTGGTCAACATGGTGCAGGCCGGCAAGCTGGGCGACAAGACGGGCGAAGGTTTTTACCGCTACACCCCGGGCAGTAAAGACATCGTGCCGGCACCGGCATTCAGAAAATAAGCGCAACCCTCCGCATTAGCCGGCGCAGGTCTTGCACACGCCGGTCATCAGCAACGCCGAGTGGCTTACGGTAAATCCCCGGGGACTCCGGATCTGAGGCACCGCAACCTGATGCAGGCAATAGGTTTCCGCACACCGCGAGCAGGAGAAATGGGCGTGGTTGTCTTCGTGGCTTCCCGCTGCGCAGGCAGCATGGCACAGGGCGTACTTGCGAACGCCCGCGCTGTCGCTGAGCGAATGAATCACCCCTGATTTTTCAAGGTCGCGCAAGGCACGGTAAACCGTCACACGGTCGGCGCCGTCAAGCCGTTTCTCTATTTCCGCCTGGCTCCGTGCAAGCGAATCAACGCCCAGCCACCCTGTTATGGCCAGCCGTACCGGCGTTACCCGAAGGCCGTGTCGCTTCAGGAGTTCCTTATGGGATTCGTCTGCCATGGCACAAAAATAACGGATTGTATTTGCATCAATGTTGCAAATGTAATACTATTGCAGCCATGAAATCAATAGTAAAAATTTTTCTTGCAAGCACACTGGGCTTTGCATCCCTCACGACTGACGCGCAGTCGGTACTGCTTATTCGCAATGCGGAAGACGCATCACCGGTAGCTGAGGCCCGGGTGTGGATTCCCGAACTGAATCTCTCGCTCGTATCTACCGCCGGCGGAGAGATTGCTCTTCCGTCCTTCACCCCGTCGCTGCAGGTACACATCACTGCGCCCGGTTATCTCTCATACCAGCAAGTGCTGGCAGGGGGTGCCGAAAAATATACGGCCGATCTCACGCGCGCGCACATCGCGCTTGACGAGGTGGTGGTGAGGGAGCCCTATTTCGCGCTGCCGCATTTTCAGCCGTCTCAGCGGGTCGCCTTGCGAACCAATACCATCCAGACTTTTACGGCATCGAACCTGGCGGAAAAGTTAACACTGATACCCGGCGTCAGCCAGCTGTCAACGGGACCAGGTATCGGGAAGCCGGTCATACGCGGATTGAGTGGCAACCGCATTGCCGTCTTTAACCAGGGCCTGCGCATGGAGAATCAGCAATGGGGAGATGAACACGGTATCGGGGTCAGCGATTGGGGTATTGAGGGGGCAGAGATAGTAAAAGATCCTTCGTCGCTGCTATACGGATCCGATGCGCTCGGCGGAGTGGTGGTGCTGGTGGACGAGCGATTTGCGGCACCGGGTGAGTCGAATTTCAAGGTGCGTTCGCGCTGGAGTTCCAATACGGGTGGATGGCAGCACCAGGCGGCAGCGAAAACTTCGGGAGATCAGTGGCGCATGTCGGCTTTTGTTTCCTCAGACAGCAACCGCGACTACATGCAACACAACGGTCTGGCGGTAGACAACACCCGGTTTTCCAATTTCGCCGTGCGTACATCGGCCGGGTACAACACCGAGCGATGGAGCGGTGTGCTGCGTTATGCTTACCTGAAAGAAATCTACGGTATTGCCCACAGTGAAGAGGAGCATGGGGAGGAGCATGAGGAAGAACATGAGGAGGAACATGCAGGGGAAGACAGTCCTTTCGAACCGGAAGAGCCATACCAGGAGATCACTACCCATACGTTGTCTTCAGAGAATACGCTTTTCCTGAAAAACGCCAAGCTCCGTGTGACGGCAGGTTTTATTGCCAATGACCGCAGCGAATATGAGGCACACCACGACCACGGTGAAACCGATGAGCACGAACATGAAGGTGAGGAACCCGCACTGAATATGCTCCTGCGCACAGGCTCTGTCAATGTGAGGTGGTACGGTCCGGAAACCCGCCGCGTGAAGTTCATCGCGGGTGTTACCGGTCTGGTGCAGGACAATGCCAACCGGGGTGAAGAGCAGCTCATTCCCGATGCGACCATGGCCGATGCAGGCGGTTATGTGGTGGCCTCAATGGGCGATGTATCCGGTGTTCAGTGGCAGGCCGGCGCGCGCGTAGACATGCGTTCGCTCAGTGCTACTCCTGCGGGCGGAAATTTTTCCGCTACCTATGCCAATGTCTCCATGCAAACAGGCGTTACCGTACGCCTCAACGATTATGCAACGGCGATGGCGGGGGTTTCCAAGGGTTTCAGGCCTCCGACCTTGATCGAATTGATGGCCGATGGGGAGCACCACGGCACCTTCCGGTATCTCAGGGGCGACAGCACGCTGACTCCGGAGCGCAGTTATCAGATTGACCTGACCCTCCAGACCCAGGGCGATCACCTCGGCCTTTCGTTGACGCCGTTTTTCAACCGCGTGGCCGGATTCATCTACCTGCAGCCGACCGGAGAGGTAATTGACGACCAACCGGTATATGCCTACACCCAGGACGATGCCAACCTGATGGGTGGTGAGTTTTCAGTGCACTACCATCCGCACGCCATGCACTGGCTGCACACCGAATGCAGCCAGTCGCTGCTGGTCGCCCAGCGCGACAATGGCACCGTGCTCACCGACATTCCGGGTCAGCAGACAAGGGTTTCGCTGGCAGCAGACCTGCTCAAAGACGATGAAACCATCAAGTACCTCCAATGCGAAGTATCTGCCAGCTGGAATATCGCGCCCGCATTGGTGGCAGGCGAAGACGTGCTGGTAGGCGATTACGCGCTGCTTAATGCCGGGTTGAGCCTCGAGCTCAGCCGGTTGCTGCCAGGTGCTACTATGGCCGTCAGCGTCCGCAACCTGCTCGACCGCCGGTTCGCCGATGCCCTTTCCCGTTACCGCCGTGTGGGTTTCTTTGATCCGGGAAGGAATATCCAGGTCGCCCTGCAGATTCCGGTTACGGTCACCCGCAAGTCGTGAGTGCATTTACCTGAATGGCCTGTTTCGTGGCATTACACACTGGCTGTTTATCGCGGCCTGGATATGATGAAGGTCATAGCAGTGCAGCTGATGGCTGAAACACTTTTGTGGAAAACACACAATTATGAATAGCCAGTTGCTTCATCATTTCTTCAACCACATTCCGTCCATTGGACTGGTCATCGGACTGGCCCTGCTGGTTTATGCAGTCATGATCAAATCTGCGCCGGTAGTGAGGGCTGCGTTGCTTACGCTTACCGTGGCTGCCCTTGCGGTATGGCCGGCCAATGCGACCGGCGAGGGAGCAGAGGAACTGGTTGAACACCTGCCGGGTGTGAGCGAGGCACAAATTCACCGCCACGAAGAGGCCGCTGAAAGCGCATTTCTTATCACCATAGCCGTGGGCGCATTGGCCCTGGTGGGTCTTGTGGCCCACTGGAGAAAGTGGTCATTTGCACCTTCGCTCAACTGGGTAGTCTTGCTCGCCGGTGCCGTGGCGGTGTGGTTTCTTGTTGGGGCCTCCCATGAGGGCGGCCTCATCCGCCATCCGGAGATGGGCACGGCCGCTGTTCAGGAAACACCGGGTGCCGGGCCGGGTACCGGCACTGAGACAGGTGAAGAAGAAGAAGAGGGTGAGTAGCACGGGTATGGCTGCACCGCGCTGTCAAAACCCCGGCGGTTTTCTCAGGTCATTGTATTTTTGAGAGATTCAATGCCCGTGCCTTCATGAAATCCTGTGTTGTTTGCTTCACTGCCGCCGCCCTAATGCTATGGGCAGCTGCCGAAACGCTTGCCCAGTCTTCCTTCATCATCTATGATGCCCGCGAGGGCCGGGTGGTATCTGCGGATACCATCATGCGTGCGGCGTCTTCTTTCGACGCTGTTTTTTTCGGAGAGGAGCACGATGATCCCACCGCCCATGCGCTGGAGCACCAGCTCACCATTATGCTCGATTCGGCTTACACCATGGCTGTGGGCATGGAGATGTTTGAGCGCGATGTGCAGGGGGTGATGGATGAATACCTGACAGGATTCATCCGGGAGAAACATTTCACCGAGGCCTCCCGGCCGTGGTCCAACTACAGCGATTACCGTCCGGTGATCGAATATGCGCGGTTAGCGGGTATTCCCGTGGTATGCAGCAATGCGCCGAGGCGTTATACCAACCTGGCGGTGCGCATGGGTATGGATGAACTGCAAAAACTACCGCGTACGTCGCAGCGCTACCTCGCTCCGCTGCCTTACGACACGGCTGCCGGTCCCTACTATGGTAAACTGATGCGCGTGATGTCGCATGGCACTACCGAGGCGTCCGACTCGGTGCAGGCGGTGATGACGATGCCGCCCGGTATTGTCTACGGGCAGTCGCTTTGGGATGCGACCATGGCCTGGTCGGTAGCCTCGTACCTGAAGGCCCACAAGGGCCACAAGGTTTTTCATCTCAATGGCAGGTTTCACAGCGATCAGCACTACGGCATCGTCACACAGCTGAAGAAGTACATGAAAAAAGCGCGGGTACTGGTTATTTCCTGTTACCCGTCAGACGATTGGCAGTCACCCGACTGGGAGGCCCACCGGGCCAATGGTGATTTTGTAATTCTGACCGACCCTGCCTTCCGCATGGAGCAAGAGCAAGAGTAGTCCGTGAAACTTTCCATAGCCACTACCAATACGGGACTGCAGCGGCTGATAGCCTTCGCGGGACTGGCCCTGTTTTTCATCAAGCTGGGCGCCTGGCTGATGACGGGCAGTGTGGCCATTTTGACCGATGCGCTCGAGAGTGTAGTAAATGTCATAACGGCCTTTATCGGTCTTTACAGCCTGCGGTTGTCGGCCCAGCCGCGCGACCGCAACCATCCGTACGGACATGGCAAAGTGGAATTTGTATCGGCCGGATTTGAAGGTGCGTTGATTGCCCTGGCCGGTCTCACGATCATTGTGGAAGGGGTGCGCAACCTCTGGCAGCCCCATGCCTTGCAGCGGCTTGACCTGGGGATGCTGCTGGTGCTGCTGAGTGCAGCCGTGAATTACGGGCTGGGTGTGTGGGCGGATGCGCGCGGCCGCCGCACGCGCTCACTGGCCCTCCAGTCGAGCGGGGCCCACCTGAAAAGCGATACGTGGAGTACGCTGGGCCTGGTGGCCGGACTGTTGGTGATACGTTTTACAGGCCTGGTATGGATCGACAGCGTGGTGGCTATTGGTTTTTCACTCTACATCATCTACACGGGATACCGCATTGTAAGGCGCGCCCTGGCGGGCATTATGGACGAAACCGATGAGCAGCTGATCAGTGAGGTGGTCGGTTATATCAGCGCGCACCGCCGCGACCACTGGATTGACCTGCATAACCTGAGAATTATCCGTTACGGCAGTGTGTTGCACCTGGACTGCCACCTGACAGTACCCTGGTACTTCAATGTGCACCAGGCGCATGAAGAGGTGGATAAACTGTCGCAGCTGGTCAGGCAGAAATTCGGAGAAAGTGTCGAGTTGTTTGTGCACACCGACGGATGTCTTGATTACTCCTGCGCGGTGTGCACCCTGCCGGGTTGCACAGTGCGGCAGCGGCCCTTTGTGCGGCGTATTGCGTGGACCGAGGACCAGGTGATGCAAAACACCAAGCACCGGATTGGCGTGGAGGCATAAACGCCCATGCTTGCGGGCAGTTTCGCAAAAAAACAAGGCCCCACTTTCGTGAGGCCCTGTCTCCTTCAGATTATGAAACCAAAAATCTAAACAAGTACAGGCTTACGGGCCTGCACGTCCTTAAGGCTCATGCCGAACACCGGACCGTAGTACTCTTCGTTGTACGCCAGACCGAGGTTCAGGATATAAAATACATTAAACAGGCAGCACAGGATATAATCGGCGATGCCGTATTTACCGAAACTCTGGGCGAGTTCGATGTGCAGCTTGAAGAAGAAGTAAATGTTGTAGAAAGGCACCAGGAAATAGGCCATATGGCTTACCGGTCTTCCGACAATCTGGAGGACCATGGCCACGTTCCACAAGGGAACCAGGGCGGCAAACCAGGGTTTACCGGATTTGGCAAAGAGGCGGGCACCGCCAACGGCGCCGATGAGGATCATAAATCCGATCAGGATAGAGAGCCCCGGGTATTCTAAGACCGTTTGGGTCAGTGTATCTATAGTGTTCATCGTATGGATGTTTTTGGTTGCGTAGTTACCAGAAAGACGATGCCAAATTCGGCTGGTTGCCCTTCGCCCCCATGTATTTTACTGATTCGTATCAACACGAATGGGTGAATAATTACCGGTCAGACCCCCGAACCCGTCGGGTGATTTCAGGCGAAAAGCCCCGCCGGTGCTGGTTTTCAGGGCCATGGTCATAGGGCCTCCGCGCTTCAGGGGGCATGCCTGGAATGGCCGCGGTTAAAAAAATGTTAACCAGCCGATAAGTGGGGGTAAACCGCCGCCGGAGGCTGCCCAAAAGCCTGCTCAGTAGTTGAAGTTGGGGATGGCATAGGCCTTTACGGCCTTGTCGTCAATGGCCTTGGGGCAGAGGATGACCAGCCTTTCCATGACGTTCCGGAATTCCCGAATGTTCCCGGTCCAGTTAATTTCCTGCAGGGCCTTGATGGCACCTTCCGTGATGTTGCGGGGTGGCTGGCCATACTCCTCGCAGATGAGCCTGAGAAAGTGCGTGGCCAGCAGCGGGATATCTTCCTTGCGCTCGTTGAGCGAGGGCACGCGGATAACAATGACCGACAGCCGATGGTAGAGGTCTTCGCGGAAATTGCCCTTTTCAATCTCCTTGCGCAGGTCTTTGTTGGTGGCAGCGAAAATTCTCACGTTGACCTTCAGGTCTTTGTCGCCTCCCACGCGGGTAATCTTATGTTCCTGCAGGGCGCGGAGCACCTTGGCCTGCGCCGCGAGGCTCATATCGCCGATTTCATCCAGGAAAAGGGTACCGCCGTCGGCCAGTTCAAACTTACCCTGCCGTTGTTTGATGGCAGAGGTAAAGGCACCCTTTTCATGTCCGAAAAGCTCACTCTCAATCAATTCTGACGGAATGGCGGCGCAGTTAACCTCGATAAAGGCCTGGCCGGCGCGGGTGCTTTTTTCGTGCAGTTGCCTGGCGACCAGTTCTTTGCCTGATCCGTTTCCCCCGGTAATGAGCACGCGGGCCTCCGTCGGCGCCACGGTATCGATCATTTTCTT
>DHLU01000261.1:10976-15633 GCA_002405435.1 Flavobacteriales bacterium UBA4660 | reverse complement strand
ACCCAGCGCGACCTCAACATCGCACTGATGAACGAACTCTCCCTCATCTTCGACAGGATGGGCATCAACACCTACGACGTGCTGGAGAGCGCGCGCACCAAGTGGAATTTCCTGCCCTTTACACCCGGACTCGTCGGTGGCCACTGCATCGGGGTAGATCCCTATTACCTGGTGTATAAGGCCAAGAAGATCGGCTACCACAGCAAGGTAATCAGCAGCGCGCGCCACGTCAACGACTCCATGGGGTTTTACGTGGGCAAACAAACCGTGAAAAAAATTCTGGAAACAGGACGCAATGCACTGGAATCAACCGTGCTGGTCATGGGCGCTACCTTCAAGGAAAACGTCAGTGATATTCGCAACTCCAAAATTGCCGATGTAATCCGCGAGCTGGAATCTTTCAGCGTGCATGTTGAGGTGGTAGATCCCCATGCTGATAGCCATGAAGTCATGCATGAGTACGGATTCTCCCTGGAGTCCGCACCAAAAAAGAGCTTTTACGATGCCATCATCGTTGGCGTATCGCACAAGGAATACAAAAACCTCGACGAAAAATATTTCAAGTCATTGCTGCGTGACGGGAAGGGTGCATTGATTGATTTAAAAGGCCAGTACAAGGGCAAGATCAAAGACCTGTGCTATTGGTCGCTCTGACCCCGTAACGGCTTTAACTTACAAACACCACCGCCAGCAGCACTGCCAATACATGAAAATCATAATAACAGGAGGCGCAGGTTTTATCGGGTCTCACCTCGTGAGGCGCTGGGTGAATAACCATCCGGGTGATGTGATCATCAACCTCGATGCCCTCACCTATGCCGGCAACCTCGGCAACCTGGAGGACCTCGTCTCTTGCGAAAACTATTTTTTTGTCAAGGGCGACATCACAGACAAAGACCTGCTGCGTGCGGTGTTTGACACCCACAAGCCCGATGCCGTAATACACCTCGCCGCGGAAAGCCATGTAGACCGGAGTATTTCCGGACCGGATGCCTTTATACGCACCAATGTGCTGGGCACTGCGGCCCTGCTCGACACGGCAGTGAGCTGCTGGAAAGGCGCCATGGAAGGCAAGTTGTTTTACCACGTCTCCACCGACGAAGTATTTGGCTCGCTGGGACCGCAGGGCAAATTCACAGAAACCAGCCCCTATCAGCCACGCAGTCCGTACAGCGCCAGCAAGGCAGCGAGCGACCACCTGGTGCATGCCTATCACCATACCTACGGACTGCCCGCAATCGTCAGCCACTGCAGCAACAATTTCGGTAGCCACCAGTTTCCCGAAAAACTGATTCCGCTGGTGATTAACAACATCCGCCACCGCAAACCAATACCTGTGTATGGCAAGGGAGAAAACGTGCGCGACTGGTTGTGGGTAGAAGACCACACCCGGGCCATTGACCTCATCTTTCATGAAGGCCGCCCCGGCGAGACGTACTGCATCGGAGCCAATAACGAATGGAAGAACATTGACCTTGTGCTGCTCATCTGCACCCTGATGGATGAAAAACTCGGACGTAAGCCGGGAGAGAGTGCCCAACGGGTGCAGCATGTGACAGACCGCCCCGGCCACGATGCGCGCTATGCGATAGACTTTTCCAGGCTCCACAGCGAACTCGGCTGGTCTCCTTCACCCGATTTCCGTGCCCAGCTCTCCCATACCATTGACTGGTACCTGGCCAACGACGTTTGGCTGCAGATGGTGACCAGCGGCGAGTATATGCACTATTACCAACGGCATTATTCGAACCGCTGAACCATGTCATTCTGGAAAAAGCTTTACTACCGTCAGCGCCGCGAACAGTTGCCCCCTGCAGATCTGGGTCTTGTGCGTGCGGATATGCACAGCCACCTGGCTGCTGGTATTGATGACGGTGCACAGACCGTTGAAGACGCCCTGGCACTGATCAGGGAGATGTACGGGATGGGATACAGGCATTTCATCACCACGCCGCACATATTCACAGGGGTGCACAACAACACCGCTGAGACCATCAGGGCGGCGGCTGAAAAAGTGCATGCCGCGCTGGCCGCAGAAATGCCCGATGTGACTTACAGTGCCGCCGCTGAATATTACCTCGACGAACACTTTGAAAAACTGATTGAAGACCGGGAGGTAATGACCTTCGGGAAAAATTTTGTGTTGTTTGAGTTGTCCTTTGCTGCTGAACAGGCCAGCCTTGCCCGCGCCATATTCCACATGCAGCTCAACGGCTACCGCCCGGTGCTGGCGCATCCGGAACGATACGAATACTGGCACGGAAATTTTTCCAAATACGAAGCCATGGCAGACAAAGACGTGCTGCTGCAACTGAACATTACAAGCCTTTCAGGACACTACGGACCGGGTGTAAGAAAAATAAGCGAACGGCTGATTGACGCCGGCCTGATTTCCCTGCTGGGTAGCGACTGCCACCATATGGGGCATATCGAACTCATGCAGGTAGCACGTTCATGCAGACCTCTGCACAAGTTGCTGGAGTCAGGGCAACTGATCAATACCCAACTGTTGTAAGGAAAATATTTTCTCAGGCACTTACGACGGCGAGCTGCACCTTCAGGCCTTCCAGCGCCTGGGTTATATGCAGCTGACAGCCGAGACGCGAATTCGGCTTAACAAAAAATGCCTGGTCCAGCATGGCCTCCTCATCGGCCGATACTTCAGGCAGCGCGTGATCGCTGAGAATATACATGTGGCAACTGGCACACATGGCCATACCGCCACAGGTACCTTCGACCGGCAGCTCATAGCTCTTGCACAGTTCCATCATGTTCATGTTCATATCAGTGGGCGCTTCGAGCCTGTGCTCTGCACCCTCGCGGTCGACGACCGTTATATTGACGCTATTGGACATGGTATCAGAATCCGGTTACCCCGTTGACCGTGGTATATTTTAACACATAATTTTTGTCCGGGTAGATGCGCTTGAATGCACTCTGCACCATCAGCGTTGCCTCATGAAACCCGCACAGAATAAGTTTCAGCTTGCCAGGATAGGTATTGATGTCGCCGATGGCATAGATACCCGGCACGTTGGTGCTGTAGTCGAAGGTATTTACCTCAATACTGTTTTTGTCGATGTTGAGACCCCATGCTGCTATCGGTCCCAGCTTGGGCGATAATCCGAACAGCGGCAGCCAGTGGTCCGTTTCGATCTCGGAAACACCCTCAGGCTGGTGGCTGATGACTACGCGGTCGAGTTTGCCGCTGCCGGCCACGCCCGTCACCTCGGCATCGGTCACCAGCGCAATCTTGCCGGCGGCGGCCATGTCAAGTACCTTTTGCACACTGTCGGGGTGGCCGCGAAAACTCTTGCTGCGGTGCACCAGGGTTACACCCGCTGCCACACCGTTTGCGAGAAAGATGGACCAGTCGAGGGCGCTGTCGCCCCCCCCGCTGATGACCACGCGCTTACCCTTGTAGAAGTTGGGATCACGCACGATGTATTCAATACCCTTGTCTTCGAATGCTGCCAGGTTGGCAATCGGCGGCTTGCGCGGCTCAAAACAACCCAGTCCGCCGGCAATAGCGATTACCGGCGCCTTGTGCTGTGTACCGCGGTCACCGGTTACGATGAATTTTCCGTCATCGGTCTTCTCAATGCTGTCGGCCCGCTCACCGAGCGTAAAACCGGGCTTAAACGGCGCAGCCTGCTTCATCAGGTGATCCACCAGTTCGCCGGCAAGCACCTCAGGAAAACCCGGAATATCGTAAATGGGCTTTTTGGGATAAATCTCCGTTAGCTGACCGCCGGCCTGGGGCAGCGCATCAATCAGGTGGCAACGCATCTTGAGCAGGCCTGCCTCGAAGACGGTAAAAAGTCCGCAGGGCCCTGCGCCTATAATGAGGATATCGGTTTCTATCATGAATCGGCTTGAACTGAAAAATCGTGCGAAAATAAACCTAAAAACAGCCAGTCAATCCTGATGGGATGCCCCGGGTGCCGGAGCCACCGACTTGCCCTACCTTAGCCCGTGGAAGCAACACAGCATACCTCTATGAAAAAAGCCATTACCGCCTTTGTTATCCTGCACGTGGCAACCCTTGTCTGCGCCCAGTGTGACGGCAACAGGTACCGCAATTTTATGTTCAGCGAAGTAGTAAAAACCGCCGACATCGTCTATGGTGAAAACCTCAACCTGGAAGGGGCAATGGAGGTACTCAACATGGACGTGTACGAGCCTGCAGGCGACGTCTCGGAAGAACGGGCGCTGGTGATTGTGAGCCACGGCGGATTTTTTCTTACCGGCAGCAAGGAAGGTGAAGATGTGGTGCCGCTCTGCCAGGACCTGGCGCGGATGGGCTATGTGGTGGCCAGCATCAATTACCGCCTGGGTATCGAATTCGAAACGCCACTCAACGAGCCCTATGGCCGCACGGTCATGCGTGCCCTGCAGGACCTCAGGGCGGCCATCCGTTGGTTTCGGCAAGATGCAGCAGGAGCCAACAGCTTTGGGATTGATCCCGAAGAGATTTATACCGGCGGGGTGTCTGCCGGAGGATTTATGGCCATCCACCTCGCCTACCTCGACGAAGACGAAATTCCGGCCTACATCGACATGAGCGCACCCGGGCTCGAAGGCGGCATTGAGGGACAGAGCGGAAACCCCGGATTTTCTTCCGAAGTGAACGCGATTTTCAATATCTCGGGTGCCA
>DHLU01000261.1:10410-10849 GCA_002405435.1 Flavobacteriales bacterium UBA4660 | reverse complement strand
GACCATCGGGGATACGGCCTGGATTGACCCGGGAGAAAATCCCGTATGTCTCTTTCACGGAGATGAAGATGCCACCGTTCCTTTCGGATCCGATACCTTTTTCCTGTTTGGCATTATGGAAGTGGTGGAATTGGATGGAAGCGGCTCGATGAATGAAAAGCTGGACGAGACCGGCATTCCCCATTGTTTTGAAATCAATGAAGGATACGGCCACGTGCCCCACCTGGGCAACGATGCCGTCTATGACACCACGCTGTCCATCATCAGCAACTTTCTCTCACACCATATCTGCGGAGACGCACTCGACTGCAGTTACCGCGAACTTGAGACCGTCACGCGGGTGCCTTCAGGAGCAGCCATTTCTCTGCCGCTGGTCTACCCGGTACCCTCTGAAGATATGCTTTTTTGCAAGGGCTGTGAACAGGGTGACCTCATGGTG
>DHLU01000261.1:10081-10272 GCA_002405435.1 Flavobacteriales bacterium UBA4660 | reverse complement strand
CCTTTCAGGCAGGCGCCTGGGCGCAGTGGTCGTAACAGATTCCGGTCGCGCCGCCCTCAACGCAGGTGCGCTGACCCAACAGGTGCCCGGTATATATCTGCTGGAGGTATACCGCGAGGGCCGGCTGCTTTCATGCCACAAAGCAGTGCAGCAATAGATTAGCTGGCGTTGCGGCTCCATTCCGGCCGCGT
>DHLU01000261.1:275-9964 GCA_002405435.1 Flavobacteriales bacterium UBA4660 | reverse complement strand
GTTGCGGCTCCATTCCGGCCGCGTGTGTTGCCCACCTTAGCGGGGTCGGCGAATATCACGAAGTCAGTTGCGGCTCCATTCCGGCCGCGTGTGTTGCCCACCCTCTAACCCGTAATGGGAATTTTCCCGTTCAGAGGCGATTTTTTCCAGATCGGCCTTGCGGGCCGCGGAGACCCTGCCGCACGGAGTACTCTTGTGTGCCGGGAGATTCCGGAATGTCGTGCGCCTTGCCCAAAACCCATTTGCCTGTGTTTCAGCGGAGCCTAGCGCTTGCCACGCACCGATAATGGTCAGGGTGGCGACCTGCAGTCCCTTCGGCCCTTTACCCAACACCCGCTGAATCCAACTACCCATGAAAATATTAGCCTTGTGGCGCTGCGCGCTTCCGTTTCTGCCTCTGCTGCTCAACCCCATCTGCTCCTTTGCCCAGTTTGGGCAGCAGTGGGCAACGACATTTAATGGTCAGGGCGATTTCAGCGATGTCTGGAACTGCCTGACCGCCGACGAAGCCGGCAACATCTACCTCGGCGGTGCCACCCTGTCGGAAGGCACCAACAGCAATTTTCTGGTGGCGAAAACGGGCAACAACGGCGAGGTTATCTGGCTCAGAACCTACAATGCACCCGGCAACGGGCCCGATGAAGTAAAGGATATTGCCCTTCTCCCGTCAGGCGATGTGGTGGTGACCGGATACGGCAACAACATCAGTGTCGGCAATGATGTTTGGACGATTTGCTTCAGCGCTGACGGAGATTCGTTGTGGTCATCGCTTTATAACGATCCGGATTACAACCAGTTTGACGAAGGACAGGCCCTCTCCGTTGACCCGGATGGAAACATATTCGTTACCGGAGAAAGCGACAGCGATCCCCTCGGAACAGTCAATAACGACGTGCTCACCCTGAAGTACAGTGCCACAGGCACCTTGCTGTGGGCGGTACGTTACGACGGCGCAGGCAGCGGCCTTGACCGGGGCGAAGACATTGTGACCGATGCGCAGGGCAACGCCTATGTCACCGGCCGCACAGACAACGGCAATGATGACGACTACCTCACGCTGAAATACAACAGCAACGGCCAGCAGGTATGGGTTCAGTTTGTCGATGGCGGAGGAACCGACCGGGCTGTAGCCTGCGGCATTGACAATACGGGCCATGTTTACGTTACAGGAAGACGCAGCAACGGAAATGATGATGATTTCTACACGGTTAAATACAATTCAGCAGGAAATACCATATATACCAAGCAGTTTGACTTTGTCGAAGACGACCGCGCCGAAGCCATTGCTGTGAATGCTGATGGCAGTTTTGCCGTAACCGGACGCAGCGATGCCAATGCCAATGCGACCGTCAACTGGAATTATCACACCGTTTTTTATAATGCTGCCGGACTCCAGCAGTGGTCTTCTTCTTTCAACGGCGCTGCCAACAACGACGATGTGCCCCTCGCCCTGGCCATAAACCCCGCCGGTGAGGTAGCTGTGACCGGCTGGAGCGATGCCGATGCCTCCACCGTTGTGCAGGAAGACCTTGTTACCGTGAGGTACAACGCGCTCGGACAACCACTATGGACATCGTCCACAGATGTATCCGGCAACAACGACGAAGGCAGGGCTGTTTTGTTGACGGCTACCGGAGCCGTGTGGGCCGCCGGCATGCTCTCAGAAGCCGATTTTAAGGAAGATGCGGTGCTCTGCCATTACAGCGGTACCGGCGTGGCCACCCTGCACCTCACTTCAGGACAGGGAGACAACAGCGACAACCTTCGTGAAATCGCACTGGATGGCGCGGGTAATATTTATGCATGCGGCTACACCGTTCGGAAGGGAAACGACCGCGACCTGCTGCTGATCAAATTCAATCCTTCCGGCGATACCCTTTGGACGCGCAGTCTCAGCGGCACCCTATTTGGCAGTGATGATGATGGTAACGGCCTCGCTGTAACACCCACACAGGTTGTGATCAGCGGATACATTAAGAACAGCCAGTCGGGCAGCGATATCGTGCTCGCCGCCTTTGACTTTAACGGCACACCCAACTGGTTAACCCAGTGGAATGGCAGCGCCGGAGAGTCTGACCGCGCCTATGACCTGACAGCCGACGCAGCGGGTAATGTATACCTGGCGGCCAAAACCGACACCGATCCCCAGTACACCATGAATGACGAATGCCTGACCTTAAAATTTGATGCCAGTGGCCAACTGCTCTGGCAAGTGCTTACCCCGGGAGGCATCGCCGGAAATGACCGGGGCAAATTCATCCGCAACACCCCCGATGGCGGCGTGGTGGTCGGCGCAAGAATCAGCAATGATTCTGATGACGATATCGTCATACTGAAATTCAATGCAGCCGGCAACACGCAGTGGACATACACCTACGACAGCGGTAGCTCCGATGATATTGCTGACCTTGAGGTCAGTGCTGCCGGCCGCATATTTTTCACCGGCCTGCACACCGTCAGTGCAATTTCCACACAGATGGTAACGGGCTGTCTGGAAGCCAATGGCACGTTGGCCTGGACACAACTGGAAGGCAATGCCGAAACAAGTGAAGCTATTGCCCTCGACATCAATCCTGCCGGTGAATGTGTCGTGACAGGCGTTACGGATGTAGCTGCCGGCGATGCAGTCAACTTCGACGTGCGCACCGTACGCTATGATGCAAGCGGCAATGAGGTGTGGACACACTGGGTCGCCAATTCCAACGAACTGAACGATATCGCCGATGACGTGCGCTTTGCCGAAGAAGCTGTGGTGGTATGCCAGCACACCGACAATGGCAGCGCAACCGACGCCAATTTTGATATTGAACTGATAGCCATTTCGCAGGAAGGAGAAACCATCACCTCGGTATTTTTCGCCGAGTCGGATACCGGTGATGTGGGCAATGTGCTGCTGCCGTTCAACGGAGGACTGTTCGTGGGTGGCAGTACCTGTGAAAATCCCGGACAGCGAAACGGACTGCTGATCAAGTATGCGTTCACTACAGGCCTGCCTGAACAAGAACCGGCCGGTCGCTGGTCTGTTTTTCCCAATCCATGTAACGACCAACTCAACGTAGCCTGCGGACAGGAACCACTGGCCCTCCGGCTCTACGACCTGACAGGCCAAGTCGTATTTACACAGCAACTCCGCGGTAGCAGTTCCTGCGAATTGCCCCCAGCCCTGCCGGCCGGCACCTACCTGTGTACACTATCATCAGCCAACGGACAACGTCTTCATACCCTAATTGTCAAGCAATAAAACCACGACCATGAAATTCAAAAAGACCATTGTTACCAAGGACATCAGCGCTTACACGCTCAACCGCGAAATTGTAAACACCCACAAACCCAAAGCGGGTGATGTCGGTGTATTTGAAATCGTCGAAATCGACCGGCACTCCAGCGTGCAGACAGACGACAAGCGCAATGCCTGGATCTTTGAAGGCGACCAGATTATGGCAGCCTTCGCCGACCGCTACGCAACCGCCCAGTTTGAAGGCTATGTGCCCGAACATCCGATGGATCTTTACCATATCCTGGGTGCAGGTGGCGTAATTGGTGTCGTACGCACGAAAAACGCTTCGCTGCAAGACCGCGAACCCACTTCTGTAAAGCTGGTCGGCTATTGTTGCGACGACAGCGGCAAGGTTATCAACACCAAATTTTACGGTCGACAGCGCCATGCCTTCACTGCACAAGTGCCTGCAAAAACCAAAATCATCCTGAGCATTGGCTCCACCATGGACAGCGGCAAGACTACCACGGCTGCCCATGTGGCCCGCGGACTCAAGGCCACCGGCGAAAAGGTGGCATTCATAAAACTCACCGGAACTGCCTATACCAAAGACAAGGATATGGTCTTTGATTGCGGTGCAGATATAGCCATAGACTTTATCGACATGGGATTTCCCTCAACCTATATGTGTCCGAAAGCCGAACTGCTTGACATGTACCAGTCGCTGCTTAACTTGCTCGCGCCGGAAGCCCCGGATTATATCGTTATGGAAATTGCCGACGGTTTGTTTCAGCGCGAAACCGCGTTCCTGCTGCGCGACAAAGACTTCATGTCGACCATCCACAACGTGGTATTTTCATGCGGCGACAGCCTTGCAGCCTTGCAGGGGGTACAGATACTGGAAGGTATCGGCATTCATCCGGCACTCATCAGCGGCCGCTTTACCATGAGTCCGCTGCTGATTCAGGAAGTCAGGGAGCACCTGAATATGCCGGTACATACGATTGACGAGCTGATGACCGGTGATATCAACCGTGTTGTACTCGAAAAAGCCACCCTTCCGGTATGAGTACGGTGCGGCGTGCCCTGGTAAGAACCTTTCTTAGGCAGCATGCCGCAGTACTGTCACTTGCTTTTATTTCCGCCATCGGTGTTACGGTGGTCAATGTGTTGATTCCGCTCAGCATCGGGCAATTTTTTTCCAACCAGTTTGCCATGTCCGGAGGCAAGGCCCTGCTGCTGGAAAGAATCGGCCTGCACCTCAACACCCAGCAGGCATTTTTTCTGTTTTTCGGGTTGCTGCTGGCACTCAGGCTAGTGCTGGGGCTGGTGCATAAATACGCGACCGGCTCTCTCAGTATTGCTTTTATCGATGGGTTGCGCAGAAAACTATTCGCCCAGCAGGTCAGGCAATCGTATACTGATTTCAGACAAAAAGACCTGGCCCAGCACCTCAACCGTTACCTCAACGAAATGACACCGTTGAGAAACTACATCACCAAATGGCGCATAGATGGGGTAGCAGACTTGCTCTTTGTACTGGCTGTGTCGTTGCTTATGGCCACCGTCAGCGTTACGGTGCTCGTATTTCTGTGGACTGGCCTGCTGGCCGGCATTTTGGTCGCCTGGATCATCGGTCAGTACGCATCACGTCTTGAAAACCGACGCCGCCAGACGCGGAATGCATTGCTCAAATTTTTATCAGAGCGGTTTCATGCCTTCTCTACCCTGAAGGCTTTTAACCGGGAAACACCGGAGCTCTCCCGTTTTGAAAAACAAGCAGAAAAAATGCGCGAGGCAGAAATGCGCGTAGCTGTGTCCGACGGGCTGCTTGACACCATCATTCCAGTGCTCTTTTTCGGCATGATCGCCGGCGTACTGCTGTGGTCCTTTGCCAATCCGGATAGGCTTGGTGCATCCGAACTGCTCGCGTCGGTGCTGTTGCTCTTGTACCTGCAACGTGTCTTCAGGCGTCTGCTCCGGTTGCCACGCACCCGGCGGCAGGGTATTGAAAGCCTCGACCGGCTTGTGGCTGTGCTCAACAACCCTGTGGAAGCGCGCGAACAAACCACGTTTCGCACCCCCGAAGGCAAAGTGGTTTTCAACCGCGTCGAATGCGCATACCATTCCGAACCCGGCATGACGGCCCTCTCCCATACCTTTTACAACGGATCGGTTACGCGCCTGGTCACGGCAAAACCGGAGCGCGCCTCTGCCCTCTTTCAGCTTATGCTGGCCATGCAGGCACCGCGGTCGGGTGACATACTGATCGACGGCACCAGCTACCGCGAACTGAGTCCGTTTGCCGTCAGACGCAACGTAACCATCTGTTCCGATGCCTATCCTTTATTGGGAGATCACGTGCTGGCCGCCGTCTCCTACAGCGGAAAAGCCCAAGACCGTGAACCCGTTGCTGCCCTTACCCGCGCACTGCTTGGGCCGGCGTCTGCGTGGTCGAACCCCGACGAACCCATTGACCCCAACCATCCCGCTTTTACCTCAGAAACCCTCAGGCTGCTGCAACTTGCACGCGCCTTCTTCACCGGAAAAAAAGTAGTGCTGCTGCACAACCCTTTTGTTGATTTATCTTCCGATGCCATTCATCGCGTCGTTCAATACATCCACCACAACAGAAAAAAATGGAACCTCATTATTTATTCAGACCACTGGCCTGCATCACTCGAGGCAGACGACCAGGTTTCGCTGGATTCGGATTTACAAGCCTGACCTGCCTATGCATGGCTGCGGTTATCGCAGGTTGCTCGAAAGATCCGGGTTTTGGCGGAGATGCCAGTATCACCGGCCATGTGCGGGTGCGTGATTACAACACTACCTTCACCCAACTGATTGCCGAATACCCTGCAGAAGACACCTATGTTTATTTACGCTTCGGGGATAGACCCGGCTATGAAGACCGCGTGAAAACCGACTATGAAGGCAACTTCGAATTTCGTTTTCTCTACCGGGGTGATTACGAAATATACCTCTATTCGCGCGACAGCACGCTGACGGATCCCAACGAACAGGTGCCGGTAATCAGACATCTATCTATCTCGGAACGCAAAGAAACGGTAGACCTCGGAACTCTTATCATATTCGATTGAGATGCGCACCTTACTGATACTGTTCCTGCTCTTCGCCGGACCTGTTCTCTCGCAGGGTACCAACCAGATGCAAAACCGGCACGTACGGGGCCTTGTGAGCACGGTCAGTGATGCGCGCAAAGGCACCACAGAGGTCCACACCTTCATCACCCGCTTCGATAGAAAGGGCAGGCCCGTGAGCGAAAAGGAATTCGACGCGGCGGGCAGACTCGAAAACTGGGAAGTCTATGGCTACAACCGCCAGGGCGCTGTTGTGCTTCATGCCGAGCTATTGGCCGACAGCGCTGTTAAGCGCCTTGAAACAACCGCATTCAACAGGTTTGGCAAGGAAGTGAGCGCACGCCGGTATGGCAAAGACAACACCTTGCTGTCTGTCACCGAGACGGAATACGACCGTTTCGGTAACCGGGCGGTGGAAACCGAAAGGGATGCCGGTGGTGCTGTGGTAAAGACCACCACCTTCCGGTATGATGCCCGGGGGCTGCTCATCGAGCGACGCACGGTGGATGCGCAAGGCGTGCTGCTGTATGAAAAGAAAAACACCTATACCTACTAAGTGAAGCGCATTCGGCTGCATATCATCACCCTGTGTGCTTCAGGGCTGGCAACCGGTGCCCAGGCCCAGCAGGAAGATTTTATAGGACAAGCCGCCGTATATGGCCTCTACGCCATTAACCCCTCGTGGGAAGCAAGCCTGGGTGCGCAGGCATTGTTCAACCAGAACATAGCCGAACTTTGGTCTGCCATGGGCGACGCCGGCATTCAGTACCGAATCACCAGGCACTGGACCACCGGGCTTCACTACCGGCTCATCCGCTTTCGGGAAACGGATAACCGCTACAGCACCCGCCAGCTTTTTTTCCACACGCTCACCTACGCCGACGGACACCATGATTTTTCCTGGTCGGTCAGAAGCAGAACCCAACAACTTGTTTTCGGAGACCTCTTTGACGATGCACCGCGCGGACCGCGTTGGTACAACAGGATGCGGCTCCGGGTGGCGTATCGGTTCGACTATTACTGGTCAATCTATTCATCCGCGGAATTATTCCTTCCGCTCAATCGACCTGGCCCTGTAGTTCTTGACCAATGGAGGCAAAACAACGGCATCACCTATACCTTCAACGACCACGTCAGGATTGATCTCTCATTCTCAAGTCAGTTTCAGGTGAACCGGCGCGGAAATGATTCCCGATTCGGCATGCTCACTAACCTGTATTTTAGCCTCTGATGAACGTCCGGTTTTTTCTTCTGACACTACCCACAATTTCCCTGATGACGGGTTGCCAACATACCCCAGACTCCGCTCCACAAACCACCGCAGAGGCCGCTGAACACCGTGTTGCCATCGCCATCCACGGTGGCGCGGGTAACCTGCGAAAAATGGCGCTTACACCTGAACAGGAGGCCGCTTACCTCGCTGCCATGGAAGAGGCCCTGCGGGCCGGTTACGCGGTGTTGCAGGAAGGCCGGTCATCGGTAGATGCCGTAGAAGCCACGGTGCGCATACTCGAAGACTGCCCGCTGTTTAATGCCGGCAAAGGCGCGGTCTTCAACCACGAAGGCATCAATGAAATGGACGCCGCTATTATGAACGGTGCCGATCTCAGTTGCGGTGCGGTCACCGGACTGCGCACAATACGCAATCCGATTACCGCTGCCCGTCTGGTCATGGAGCAGAGCGAACATGTTTTTTTATCGGGTCGCGGTGCGGAAGAATTTGCGGCGGCACAGGGTGCTGAAGTCGTTGACCCCGGATATTTCTATACTGACCACCGATGGGCACAGTGGCAGGAAGCCCTTGCAGAAGATTCTGTAGCACTCGATCACTCAGGTAAAAAAGTGCAGGCTTTTAACTCAGGCGATACGCAAGAAAAATTCGGTACCGTAGGCTGCGTTGCCCTTGATAGCCGGGGTAACCTGGCGGCAGCTACCAGCACAGGCGGACTCACCAACAAAAAATTCGGCCGCATCGGCGACAGTCCGCTTATCGGTTGCGGCACCTATGCGAACAACCACAGTTGCGCAGTTTCCTGCACCGGAAGGGGTGAAGATTTTATACGCCATACCGTCGCCGCTGATATCGCGGCCGAGTGCCAATACCTCGGTGTGCCACTCGATACGGCCACACACCACGTAATTATCAATAAACTCAAGGCCGCCAAGGGCCGTGGCGGATGTATTGCGATGGACCCGCGGGGCAACGTCAGCGCTAAATTCACTACCAGCGGTATGTTTAGGGGATGGATTGACACCGACGGAAAAATCACGGTGCGCCTCTATGAAGAACCGGGCGAAACAGAATCCGTTCGGTAATGAGCGGTGGCCCGTGTTGCCGCATCAGGCGTTTACCGCCACTACATGTTTGATTTCAGGCACTGCCGTGCGGATGGTCTGCTCTACTCCGGCCTTCATGGTCATGACACTCATTGAGCAGCCGCAACATGCGCCGTGTAACTCAACATGCGCAATAAAGTCTTCTGTAATTTCCACCAGCGTGATATCGCCTCCATCGGCCAGCAGATAGGGCCTGATGCCTTCAAGGCTCCGGTTGACACGATCAAACAAGGCTGAGGCTTCCATCATGATCCTGACGCAGCACCCGCCTTTTCCTTTTTACGGAAAGGCAACATGCGCACTTCGCGTTCAAAGTTAGTCAGAATTTCATTGAGGTAATGGGCCGGAGCGGTGCCATCCTGCATGATGGCAGGGCGGCCGGCATCACCCGCTTCCCTGATGCTCTGGATTACCGGCAGCGGCCCGAGGAAGGGCACTTCCATCTGCTCGGCCAGCAGCCTGGCTCCATCCCTGCCAAAAAGGTAATACTTGTTTTCCGGCAGTTCTTCCGGCGTAAACCAAGCCATGTTTTCGATAACACCCAGTATGGGCACGTTGATGGCCGGAAGCTTAAACATGCCAATACCCTTCCGCGCATCGGCCAGCGCCACCGGCTGAGGTGTGCTGACAATGACCGCCCCGCTCAGCGGAATGGCCTGCACAATGCTGAGGTGCACGTCGCCCGTGCCCGGCGGCAGGTCTATGATCATGAAGTCAAGTGTACCCCAGTCGGCATCGGTAATCAACTGGTTGAGCGCCTTGGTGGCCATAGGACCCCGCCACACGATGGCCTGGTCCATCTCCGCAAAAAACCCGATCGACAATACCTTAACTCCGTACTGGATAATAGGCTGCAGTTTCTTCTGACCGTTTGACTCAATTACCTGCGGCCTCTCGTGCACCAAATCAAACATGGTCGGTGCGGAAGGACCATAGATATCGGCGTCGAGCAGTCCTACCTGGTAGCCGCGGCGCGCAAGTCCCACGGCCAGGTTGGAAGCCACGGTGCTCTTGCCCACGCCGCCCTTGCC
>DHLU01000261.1:0-137 GCA_002405435.1 Flavobacteriales bacterium UBA4660 | reverse complement strand
GCTCTTGCCCACGCCGCCCTTGCCACTGGCCACGGCGATCAGGTGCCTGACGCCCGGCAATACCTTGCGCCATTCACCCTGGCGGTCGTCTCCGCTGATGGGCACCACTTCACAATCGACAGTAAAGCCGGAACCCA
>DHLU01000222.1:9068-9694 GCA_002405435.1 Flavobacteriales bacterium UBA4660 | reverse complement strand
CTTCCTGGACGAGGCTGAATTCCGGAGAGAGGCGCTGGCTTCAGAGCGCGTAGTGGAAGAGGCAGTCTTCTGCATAAGCGCTCGTGGGGTAGGTTCGGGTGAACTGTTTGTAGTAGTAACCGGCCAGGTAATAGTCCTCTACGCAGAAATGCGCGGTAGCGTAGTAGTAAAAAACTTTTTCCGCTTTGTCTGTTCCACGGCATAGCCCCATAAGTTCCTCCAGCAGCGGCAGCGCCTTGTAGCATTCTCCGCTGTCGGTGTACTGGATGGCTTTGACATATTTCAGTTCCACGTCCTTGCTCTTCAGCACGCGTCCGAATTCGCTGCAAGACGCCAGGGCGGCGATGGCCAGTAAACTAAAAAGAAATATCCGCATGGGGGTGCAAATGTACATAGCGGGGCGCTCTGGCGAAGGATTCACCGAGCGGCTGAGGCCCAACACATGTTAACAACTGCGCAGCAC
Organism: Flavobacteriales bacterium UBA4660; assembly: GCA_002405435.1. GTDB lineage: Bacteria > Bacteroidota > Bacteroidia > Flavobacteriales_D > Sanyastnellaceae > UBA4660. The sequence continues at coordinate 9,231 of DHLU01000222.1, read as the reverse complement.
CGGGCGGCCCGGTCAGGCTGCGTTGGCCTCTCTCTCCTTCTTCTTCGCAGCGTAGGCGAGCGCTGCTTCCCTGACCCATTTTCCGTCGTCATAGGCTTTTATGCGTGCGTTGATCCGCTCACGGTTGCAGGGGCCATTTCCGTTGAGGATTTCGTTGAATTCC
>DHLU01000222.1:8647-8919 GCA_002405435.1 Flavobacteriales bacterium UBA4660 | reverse complement strand
TCTCCTTTGAGGATTTCGTTGAATTCCGTCCAGTCAATCTCGCCGAAATCATAATGACCCCTCTCCTCGTTCCAGCGCAGGGCGGGATCGGGAATAGTGAGACCGCAGTATTCGGCCTGCGGTACGCTCATGTCGATAAATTTCTGGCGGAGCTCGTCGTTGGAATGGCGCTTTATTCTCCAGGCCATACTCTGGGCACTGTGTGCGCTGTCTTTGTCTGAGGGACCGAACATCATAAGGCTTGGCCACCACCAGCGGTTGAGGGCATCCTG
>DHLU01000222.1:666-8447 GCA_002405435.1 Flavobacteriales bacterium UBA4660 | reverse complement strand
CCCTGGCGCTGGTGGAAACTCTCCTCTTTGCAAATCCGAATCATCGCACGGCTGTATGGACCATAACTGGTGCGCTGCAGGCTTACCTGGTTGACAATGGCTGCGCCGTCGACAAGCCAGCCGATGGCGCCGATATCTGCCCAGGTCAGGGTGGGGTAATTGAAAATCGAAGAATACTTTGCCTTGCCTGAATGGAGCTCATTGATCAGGGTATCGCGGTCTACCCCGAGGGTTTCCGCCGCGCTGTAGAGGTATAACCCGTGGCCACCCTCGTCTTGCACTTTGCTGAGCAGGATACATTTCCTGCGCAGTGACGGAGCGCGGGTTATCCAATTGCCTTCCGGCCGCATGCCGACAATTTCGCTGTGCGCGTGCTGGGCAATTTGCCTGATCAACGTTTTACGATAGGCATCGGGCATCCAGTCCTTGGCTTCTACCTTGTTTTCTGCTTCTACGTATGCCTGAAAGTTTTCCGCGTTGAGTTTCATGTGGCGAAAGTAATTAAGCCGGAGAAATCTGCCTTTTTCAACCCAATTTTTTCCGGCGGGTTTGACTTTCTAAACAACCATTTGGCCGGCTATGTTCACCCCGCGCAGCGGTAAAGTCCGGTGCGTACATGACCCTCTACAAACCTACAGACCGGGAGGATTTCAGCCGCCTGTGCACCCTCTTTTCACCGCCGGTAGCCCGCGTTGCCGGGGTCCGGCCGGTTACGATCTGAACATTGGGGGGACCGAATTGTTCTACAATAGACCTTGAATTAAATAATCACGGAGTTACCGAAAATCCTTAAGAGTAGGACCACTAAAACTTTCACTCAGATGGAACATTTACCAATTGCCAGTGACAATTACGTCGCGTTTACTTTTTTTATCGGAACTATGGCCATGATGGCCGCGTCTGTGTTCTTCTTTTTCGAACTGAACAATACTTCGAAAAAGTGGAGAACCTCGGTGCTGGTTTCAGGCTTAATCACCTTCATTGCGGCGGTGCATTACTATTACATGCGGGGTTATAACCTGGAAACAGGCGAGTCTCCCACTTTCTTCCGCTATGTGGACTGGATTCTCACCGTACCCCTGATGTGCGTAGAATTTTACCTGATTACCCGTAAGGCGGGATCTAAAATTTCCCTCTTGTGGAAATTGATCTTTGCTTCGCTGGTGATGCTGGTAACCGGGTACTTCGGAGAGACCGTTGACCGCGATCAGAGTGTGCTTTGGGGTGCCATTTCAGGTGCAGCCTATTTCTACATTGTTTACCTGATCTGGTTCGGTGAAGTGGCCAAACTCGCACAGACGGCAGGACCGCAAGTAGCAAAGGCTACCAGGATTCTGGCTTGGTTTGTCCTGGTCGGCTGGGCTATCTATCCTTTGGGCTACATCCTGGGTACACCTGGTGGACTGTTTGGTGTGCAACTCGTGGCGGATCCCGCTGCTGCTTCGCACGCGATGGACATCGTGTACAACATTGCAGACGCCATCAACAAAATCGGCTTCGGATTGGTCATCTACGCCCTCTCACGCACCGAGGAGTAAGCTGCAGTTCTTTTGAACGAAAACACTTTAGGGCGGGGGTATCTGCGGATGCCTCCGCCTTTTTTTGTGTTCACCGGCGCGCAGGATTTCCTCGCTGCGGCTGCCACCGAAGGCGTAACCCTGCGTTGGCGCCAAAACGCGCGATTGTCACAATACGGCCATTTTTTCGGGTACTACATGAAAAGCAGCTGTTTACCGAATATCTTCGACTAAATCCTTCAGTCATGACCAAATTTAACCTTATGATTACCGTCCCGGCACTGCTTTACGGCGCAGTGTCTGCGGGACAATTGCAGGATGCCCAGTGGGTATTCGGCAACGACCTGGGCCTGTCGTTTCAGACAGGCATTCCTGTGGTGACCTCCACCACCTGTAACCCTACGGCCGCAAGGCAACCCGCTGTCGTCAGCGATGCAACAGGCAACCTGGTCTGCTATACCGATGGCGACAAGGTCTACAACAGCAGCCATGAAGTTATTATGAATGGTGACCTGTCTTCGGCGCAGGAAAATCTCATCGTCCCCTATCCGGGTAACCCGGATAAGTATTACCTGCTGCGGAGCAACAGCAACGGATTTTTTTATTGTATTATCGATATGACGATGGATGGTGGTAACGGCGGCATTGCAACAGGTGATGTGGACATCACCATCAGTGCGAATTACTGCCAGATAACCGGCAGTGTTCATCCCAACGGAGAGCAGATCTGGATCATCACCAGCGACAACGAAAACGGTTTTAGCGACAACATCCGTTTTACTTCATACCTGCTGAGCAGTGAGGGACTCGAACTGACAGACAGCATCTCCAATTTCTACATCTTCGGCGGCTGGTACAGCGTACCGGATGACCTGCGTATTTCGCCGGATTGCAGCAAACTGGCCACCACCTACAAAGGACATTACCTGGTGCTGTGCAAATTCGACAATACCACCGGAGAACTTTTTGATATGCTGCCCAGCTACATCGATTTTCAAACCGGTTTCGGAGTGTCCGACCTTGACAAGATTGAGTTTTCGCCCAACAGCAATTATTTCTATGCGCTCGGAGACCAGTATTTCGTCAAGCAGTATTCGATAGAAACCTGGAACGTCGACGCCATCGCAGTCTCCGCCATTACGGTAGAGAATGAAGGCTTCGGTTCGGAAATATGGACGGACATCAAACTGGGGCGCGATGGCGCCATTTACCTGCACGATGTAGCCGCAGGCGAAATTGATGTGATCTACAATCCGGATGACAACGGAAGTGATGTTGAGATCACAGACGCAGTGATATCAGGACTTGACCTCGACTATTTTTTTCCCAACACAGCCAATTTCCTCTGTGGCATGCTGATGAACATTTCCGTTGAACACATCTACGAGTGCCTTGGCGACAGCACAGCCTTCACATACAACCTTACCTCCCCGGCCGACAGCATCTTCTGGGACTTCGCCGACCCCGCCACGGGTGTCAACAACTTCTCCACGGAAGACGCACCCATTCACGTATTCAGTGAAACAGGGTTGTTTTTGGTGGAATTCAACTACTACGCGAACGGCAGCTGGAATACCCTCATACACGAAGTGAATATCTACGCACTTCCGGAAGTGAATCTTCCCGACATGATCAATGCCTGCACCGGAGAAGAGGTGGTGATTGACGCGGGCGTTTCACCCTATACCTACCTCTGGAATACAGGGGCCACCTCACAGAGCATTGTAGTAACCAGTCAGGGCATCTACAGTGTGACAATCACCAACGGCACGTGCTCAGCGGCCGATAGCACATCGGTGTTGTTCACCGACCCCGTTTCCCTCAACCTCGACAGCGACTATGTGCTCTGTGAGGGTGACTCGCTGGTGCTTGACCTCAGCGCATCGGGGGCGGATGCGATTGACTGGAGCACCGGTTATGACGGTACCGTGCTGGTCATCACAGAGGCGGGCTCGTATGCCGTCAGTGCCGTCAATGCCTGTGCCTCTGTCTCTGAAAGTTTCGATGTTGCGGTGGTGGTATTTCCGGCTTCCCTGTTGCCGGCCTCGCTCACAGCATGCGCCTCAGAGCCCGTTGAGCTGGCGGTAGACGACCAGGGCGGGGTGGTTGCCTGGAGCACCGGCGAAACCGGGCCGTCCCTATGGGTAGACGAATCGGGCATCTACGGCGTCTCGGTATCGGTCGGACCGTGCTCTTTCTCCGACGAAATAAGCGTCACGCTGTTTGAATTCATTCCGCTGGATGCGCTGGAAATTCCCAACATCTTCACACCCGACGGAGACGGCAACAACGAGGTCTTCAGGCCCTTTATGCGCACCGATCCGGAGTTCAATCTCTGCAATTTCAGCGGCATTGAAGTCTCGTGCAACATCTATGACCGATGGGGTAACCTGCACGCCGAGTCGGCATGTGTGTGGGAGGGGCGTTCGAAAGGCGGCAACCTTCTCGAAGACGGGGTGTACTATTACATCATCCAGATTCGCAGTGTTTGCAGTGACCAGGACGAAAAAGACGAACGTGACGGGTGGGTGCACCTGATTGCAGGCAAGTGAAATGGCGGGGCTTCATGCACGGCAGTATTCGGCGCGGGGAGGGCCTCACCCCTGCCCCGCGGCGGAGAACTGCAGTTCAAACAACCGTTTGTATTGACCGTTTAAGGCCAGCAGCGACGCGTGGGTGCCCTGTTCGATGATTTTCCCTTTCGACAGCACCACAATACGGTCGGCACGCTGAATGGTGGAAAGACGGTGGGCAATCACGATGGAAGTGCGGCCTTCGGTGAGTTTCTCTGCGGCGTGCTTGATGAGAACTTCGCTCTCAGTGTCTACGCTTGAAGTGGCCTCATCGAGAATCAGAATGGACGGATTCTGCACATAGGCCCTCAGGAATGCCAGCAATTGCCGCTGCCCGGCGCTCAGCATATTGCCCCTTTCGCGCACGTTGTAGTCATAGCCACCGGGCAGTTGCATGATGAACTCGTGGGTGCCTACCCGCCTTGATGCCTCCACGACCTGCTCGCGGCTGATGGCGGGATTGAACAGGGCGATGTTGTTGTAGACGGTATCAGAAAACAGGAAGCCGTCTTGTAAGCCCACACCCACATTGCTGCGGAGGCTTTCGAGGCTGTAGTCGCCGATATCGACCCCATCAATACGAATGTGTCCGCGCTGAAAATCATAAAACCGGTTGAGCAGATTTACAATCGAAGTTTTGCCGGCACCGGTAGCACCCACAAAAGCCACCATTTCACCCGGCTCTATTTTCAGATCGACACCGCGCAACACCCACGGGGCATTTTCATCCGTTCCGTTTACGTCTTCGTAGGAAAACCACACCTGGCTGAGTGCTACTTCTCCCCTGAGGTTTGCCGCGACCTTGTGGTGGCCGCTTTGCTGGGCCTCACGGGTATCGAGCAGCCTGAAGACCCTTTCGGCGTTGACTACCCCCATCTGCAGCGTATTGAAGTTATCGGCCATCATCCTGATCGGCCGGTAAAGGGCGAAGATGTAAAGGCTGTATTTCATGAGGCTGCCTTCGGTGATCTGCCCGGCCATGGCATGTCCAATGCCCCACCACAGGAGCAGGGCGATACTGCCTGCGGCGAGAAATTCCACCAGCGGGAAGAAAATAGAATAGGCCCAGATGCCTCGGATATGGGCGGCACGGTGAACGCGGTTGATGTTATCGAAGCGGGCTTTTTCGCGTTTTTCCTGATTGAAAATCTGAATGATGCTCATTCCGGTGACATGTTCCTGAATGAAGGTGTTGATTCTTGACACTTCGTTGCGCACATCGCCGAATGACTTGCGCACCGCGCGCTGAAAAAGCCGGGTGCCGTAAATCAGTATCGGTATCGGAATGAGCACCACCAGCGAAAGCACCCAGTTGTCGCTGAACATCCAGATCAGTATGATAACGAGTTTGAGGATGTCTCCGAAAATGCTCAGAAATCCGGCTGAAAACACTTCAGCGATTCCGTCAATATCGGAGATATGCCGGGTAACCAGTTGTCCGACCGGTGTTTTATCGAAATAGCGGAGGCGAAACTGCAGCACATGCCGGTAGAGGGCCGCGCGCAGGTCAAGGGTAACGCCCTGGGCAACAAGGTTGCCATACCAGCTCTGGGCAAACTGAAGCAGGGCCTCCAGCATGAGCATCGCCACGTACAGTACCGTGCAGTTGAGCAACCCGTGTGTATCGCCCTGCTGCATGTACTTGTCGATGGCACGCTGCACGATTTCGGGCCTCACGGGTCCGAGAAAGGCCGATACCACAACAATCAGCAGGGCCATGCGAAAACCCCAGCGGTACGGTCTTGATTGCACCACGAGCCGCCCAAGTAATTTCCAGTCGAAAGCCCTTCCCGAAACAGCATCCATTCGGCTGCAAATTTGGTGAAGAGCGCGCAGACCCGCGACAACCCATATCAAGGTTAACAGCAGCCTGCGTGCTTAAGACGGGTTTAGCGCTGCTTCGGTATGGCCCGTGGGCTCATTGCCCAGCACCTTATCCCACGGGTAAGCCACTTCGACCAGATGCAATCCCTGCGGGGCAATGCTGTCGCCGGTCAGCGAGCGGTCTCTTCCGGTAATGGCATCACGGTATTCGGAGAGGGTCATCCGACCACGGCCGATGTCGAAATGGGTACCTACGATGGCGCGCACCATGTTGCGCAAAAAGCGGTTGGCCCGGATGGTAAATACCAGCCGATGTCCGTCTTGCTGCCAACGGGCCTCCATCAACTGGCATAGGGTGGTCTTTTGGCCGCCACGCGTTTTTTGAAAGCTCGCAAAGTCAGTTACTCCGGCAAGCATGGCCGCAGCTTCCCGCATTTTGTCCACATCGAGGGGAAAGGGGAAATATTTGCTGTAGGCGTGTATAAAGGGATCACGGCGTTGGTGTACGTGGTACTCGTAGGTGCGCTCTATGGCGTCGAAACGGGCGTGGGCCCTATCGGCAACCCTGAAAACATCAAATACCGCAATATCCCACGGCAACATCTGGTTGAGCTTAAACATCAGCATGGGAATGTCTTCAATCTCACTGAACGCGTCGAAGTGCAGGTAAAAATTTCGGGCATGCACACCGGTATCTGTGCGTCCGCAGCCGGTTGTTACTACCGCTTCCTGTTTAAGCAATTTGCGCAGGGCGGCTTCGATTTCCGCCTGCACGGTATTGGCGTTGGGTTGCAGCTGCCAGCCGCTGTAACGCGTGCCGTCATATGCCAGGTGCATGAAGTAGCGCGGGTGCATCGGCCCGGTCGCGGAGGAAGGATTCCTAATGATGTACATGGTGAAACGGCCGCAAAATAGTCGATGGGTTCCACTGCGCCGGACGCAGAATTGCAGGCGCAGCAGGGCACAGACTTACCGCACGACCTTGGCCACCACGCTGTCGATGCCGTCACCCTTAATAACCGCGATATAGGTGCCTGCCGGCAACTGGGCGAGTGAATAGGTGCGAAAATCGCTTCCCGGATTTACGCTTTCGCCGGTGCGGTGCATGACTTCCCGGCCATCCGGGGTATAAACATGTACAGACAAAGACGATGGATTCATAAGGTTGAGCGATAGGCTGAGTGCCGACGTGGCAGGATTGAACGACCAGGACACAGGCGGCACATAGTCGGATGCTCCGATGCCTACAGAGGATGAAGTGACAACCTGAGAGACAGCATAAATCCAATCGCCGGTTTTGGTTCCGTTGCCATTGGCTGCGTTGGCTGCAACATAGAAGGTAACATCACCTTCATTGGTCGGCGGAGCGGTCCAAGAGAATTCGAATGTATGTTCATCAGGAGTGGCGCCGGCATTTTCCTGGTGCACGATATTTTTGCGGGCAACACCGCCCACATTGGCATTTTTTATTTGGGTGCCTGGGCCGGCAATCAGCGTACCGCCGTTTTCCCCAGATGCAAACAGGGCCTCCACACCCAATCCGAAGAGCGAACGGCCCGGCTGACTCATGGTCACAGCAATGGTGTAGGTCTCACCGGGCACATAATCCCAGCCGGGAATGTCGGAGGTGATTGCCAGTGTGCCACCCTGAGAATTGGTAGCAACCCCGGTGTGGCAATTGGACTGGTTGCAGGTCATTTCGCCCGGAGATCCGGTGGCACCCGCTTTGCCATTGTCATTGTCCGCATAACCTGCAGCAAAAAAGAGCACAAAGACTGAGGCGGATAAAACGGTAAGGATAAAATTTCTTTTCATGGTCGGGTGATGTTGGTTGGCTATGGTAGCAAGACAACAGGCCGGTTCAGTT
>DHLU01000222.1:0-418 GCA_002405435.1 Flavobacteriales bacterium UBA4660 | reverse complement strand
AACGCAAAGACGGAGCCGGGGCATTGAGTACACGGAGCACTATGTCACCCATGGCGGTGGGTGGTGGTGCCGCGGCTACACCCCGGTTGATCTGGTCGTTGATGCGATCAAAATCGGCGCGGTAGGATGCGCTGGTCCGGGCTGCACTTCCGCGGTTTTGGACAATCGGGGTATTGAATTCTGCGGGTTGCAGGATTACCACGCGGATTTTCCAGCGGCTCTCTGAGGTGCTGATGCTCTCCATCATTCCTGCGAGTGCGGGCTGTGAGGAGGCATAGACGCTGCGGAAAGGAAGTCCGATCTGACAGGCAAATGAGGAAACGGCCATGATGGTACCGCCACCCTGGGCGCGCATGCGGGGCAATACCGCGCGGCATACATTCCAGGGGCCGATCACGTTGAGCATGAAGTTGGCTTC
>DHLU01000023.1:10368-10702 GCA_002405435.1 Flavobacteriales bacterium UBA4660 | reverse complement strand
TTTTTTTTTTCAACTTCCTGCAAGGGCAGGAGGCTTGTTATTTCAGGCTCTTTCTGATGAGGTTCAGCGCGCCTCCGGCTTTAAACCACTCAATCTGCTGGGCATTATAGGTATGGTTTACCGCAATCTCATCGCGGCTGCCGTCGTCGTGCACCAGCTCGAGGTGCAGGGGTTTATCGGGTGAAAAAGCGGTGAGGTCGAGGAAATTAATCACATCGTTTTCCCGGAATTTGTCGTAGTCAGCCTCGTTGGCGAAGGTCAGTGCCAGCATGCCCTGTTTCTTCAGGTTCGTTTCGTGGATACGGGCGAAGGACTTCACCAGAATGGCGCGCAC
>DHLU01000023.1:6489-10169 GCA_002405435.1 Flavobacteriales bacterium UBA4660 | reverse complement strand
CGAACCTTCGCCGTAGTTCTGGTCACCCACTACGATGGAAGGCACGCCCGCTGCCTTGTAGGCGCGCTGCACCCTGGGCACTTCGTCGTAGGTTCCGGTAAGCTGGTTTTTCACCTTGTTCTGCTCCCCGTTGAAAAAGTTGGTGGCACCGATGAGGGTGTTGTTGGCGATGTTGTCGAGGTGACCGCGGTAGCGCAGCCAGGGTCCGGCCATGGAGATATGGTCGGTGGTACATTTTCCACGGGCCTTGATCAGCAGGCGGGCGCCGGTGATGTTGTGGCCGTCCCATTCGGAAAAAGGATCGAGCAGCTGAAGGCGCTCACTGGTGGGTGAAACCTCCACATTCACGTGGCTGCCGTCCTCTGCGGGAGCCTGGTAGCCGGCATCACCCACATCAAATCCGCGTGCGGGGAGTTCTTCGCCTGTCGGCGGTTCCAGTTTTACCTGCTCGCCCTTGTCGTTGGTGAGTGTATCGGTAAGCGGATTGAAGGTGAGGTCTCCGGCAATAGCCAGTGCCGTGGTGAGTTCGGGCGAGGCCACAAATGCCAGGGTATTCGGATTACCGTCGTTGCGGCTTTGGAAATTGCGGTTGAACGAGTGCACGATGGTGTTCTTCTCTTTCTTTTCAGCACCCACCCGCGCCCACATGCCAATGCAGGGGCCACAGGCGTTGGCATATACGGTGGCACCGAGTTTATTGAAGAGGTCGATAAATCCGTCTCTTTCGATCGTGAAGCGTACCTGCTCACTGCCCGGGGTGATGCTGAACTCCGATTTTGGCTTGAGGCCTTTGTCGAGGGCTTGCCTGGCCAGTGATGCGGCGCGGCTGATGTCTTCGTACGAGGAATTGGTGCACGAACCGATCAGTCCGACCTCTACCTTCACAGGCCACTGGTTTTTGGCGGCTTCTTCCTTCATTTTGGAGACCGGTGTAGCCAGGTCGGGCGTAAAAGGCCCGTTGAGGTGCGGTTCCAGTTCGCTGAGGTTGATGTCTATGACTTCGTCGAAAAAATCCGAGGGTTGGGCATACACCTCCGGATCGCCGGTGAGGTGCTCGCGGATGCCGTTGGCCAGGTCTGCGACTTCACTGCGGCCGGTGCTCCTGAGGTAACGCTCCATGCTGTCGTCATAGCCGAAAGTGGAGGTGGTGGCTCCGATTTCTGCACCCATGTTGCAGATGGTGCCCTTGCCTGTGCAGGAGAGCGACTGGGCGCCTTCGCCAAAATATTCTACGATGGCGCCGGTACCGCCCTTCACAGTGAGGATTCCTGCCACTTTCAGGATGACGTCTTTGGCCGAGGCCCAGCCGTTTAGCCGGCCGGTAAGCCTCACGCCGATGAGCTTGGGCCATTTGAGTTCCCACGCCATTCCGGCCATCACGTCCATGGCATCTGCACCACCGACCCCGATGGCGACCATACCCAGACCGCCTGCGTTGACCGTATGTGAGTCGGTTCCAATCATCATTCCGCCCGGAAAGGCGTAGTTTTCCAGTACCACCTGGTGGATGATGCCGGCGCCGGGCTTCCAGAATCCGATGCCATATTTATTGGAAATGGAAGCAAGGAAATTGAATACCTCGTTGTTTTTGTTCAGGGCATCCTGCAGGTCCTGGCCCGCACCGACCCGTGCCTGGATCAGGTGGTCGCAGTGCACGGTGGAGGGTACGGCTACGGTTTTGCGGCCGGCCTGCATAAACTGGAGCAGGGCCATCTGCGCCGTCGCGTCCTGCATGGCCACGCGGTCGGGTGCGAAGTCGACGTAAGACTTACTGCGCTCAAAAGCACGGCCGGCTTCTCCTTCCCAGAGGTGGGCATAGAGAATCTTCTCAGACAGGGTAAGGGGTCTTCCGGTTACCCTGCGGGCTGCACTTACGCGTTCGGGGAAGCGGGCATATACCCGCTTGATCATCTCGAGGTCAAATACTGGTTTCATCGGTTTTTTCAGGGTGTTTTTTCCGCCTGCAAAAATACACCCTCCCTTTGGGCAGCCGGATGTGTTTTGCCCACATTCGCCGCTTATCCGCCCCAAGGTTCGGTCTTCACAAATCCCGGCCCGGCTTTACCGGGCGGTGTACTTTTGAGGGCACCAATACGCAAAAGCAGATGCCTATAGTTTCAGCCGCCACCAGGGAAAATTTCCAGATCGCCTTTGGTGCCATACGTAGCCAGAAACTCAGGGCAACGCTAACCATCTTGATTATTGCCTTCGGCATCATGTGCCTGGTCGGCATCATCACCGTGGCCCAGGCGATGGAAAACAAGATCAACAACGAATTTTCCAGGCTCGGCAGCAACACCTTCACAGTGTATTCGGCCAATTCGCGGTCTGAGGGCGGCCATGGCGGCCGGTCGGAGAAAAATTTTGAACCATTCAGTTATGATGAGGCGCTCGCGTTTACCAGCAGCTACAAGGTAGATGCCTACATCAGTATGTCTGCCTTCGGGGGGCTGGTGGTAGTGGAACACGGCAGCGAAAAGACCAATCCCAACATCACCCTGCTCGGTTGCGACGCGAAGTACTTTGAATTGTCGAGTTACTCCATTGCTTCCGGACGGAATTTTTCCGCCAACGACATCACCAGCGGCAACAATGTGATCATCCTCGGTAAAGACATCGTCGACAAGCTATTTCCGCCTTCGGTCGAGCCGGTAGGTAAGGAAGTCAGCGTGGCCGACAAGAAATACGTGGTAATCGGCACGCTCGAACCCAAGGGGAATACCTTCGGCTTTGCCGGCGACAACCAGTGCATGATTCCGGTGAGCAACCTGCGCAGAAATTTTGGCTCAGCCATCACAGAATACTCCATCAACGTGCGGGTAAAATCGGGCAGCGATATGGACAAGGCGGTCAGCGAAGCCAAGGGCCTGCTGCGTATCGTGCGTGGCGACCGTCCGGGCCAGGAAGATTCATTCGAAATAGAAAAAAGCGACAGCCTGGCCGCAGAGGTCATCGGCCTTACCGACAACCTGAAGTTCGGGGCCATCTTTATCGGACTCATCACGCTGGCCAGCGCGGGCATCGGACTGATGAACATCATGCTGGTGTCGGTGTCTGAGCGCACCCGTGAAATTGGTGTGCGCAAGTCCATCGGCGCATCATCCACGGTGATCAAAAGGCAGTTTCTCATTGAATCGGTAGTCATTGGCCAGATTGGTGGCATCACGGGCATCATGATGGGCATTGCGTTGGCCAACATCATCTCCACCTACGTGGGATTCGGTATCGCCATGCCCTGGTTCTGGATGTTTTTCGGCGCCCTGCTTTGTTTTCTGGTGAGCGTGGTCAGCGGTTACTATCCGGCCAGCAAGGCTGCACGCCTCGATCCTATTGAAGCGCTTCGCTACGAATAAGCGGCCGGTCCGTGCGACGTGCCCTACCAGGTAATGGCTGTTTTGCCATTGCGGATGAGGTAGTCATTGGCCATTGAAAAGTGCCGGTTTCCGAAGAAGGCCCCGCCCGCCAGCGGAGAGGGGTGGGCACTGGTCAGCACAAGGTGCCGCCCGGAATCAATCACGGCGCCTTTCTTCATGGCGTAGTTGCCCCACAGCATAAACACCACATGTTCGTGGCGGAGGTTGATGGCACTGACCACGGCATCGGTAAAAGTTTCCCAGCCCCTGCGCTGGTGTGAGCCCGGTTGGGCGGCGCGTACGGTGAGCGTCGCATTGAGCAGCAGC
>DHLU01000023.1:5318-6233 GCA_002405435.1 Flavobacteriales bacterium UBA4660 | reverse complement strand
CTGGCCGGGTCCGTGGTAAGGGTCTTGTCCGAGAATCACCACCTTGAGTGCATCGGGCGCGCAACGGTCGAAGGCACTGAAAACCTGACCGGCGGGTGGATAGCAGGTGAAATGCTGGTACTCTGAGCGCACAAATGAAGCGAGTTCGATAAAATATGGCTGAACGAATTCCGTTCCCAACAAGCGCTTCCAACCCGCTGCTAGTTTCACTTCCATGGTGCAAAGTAACCGACCGCCAGCCCGGTGTTTTGCAAATGTTGATAAGACGGGCCGGGTGGAAAAGATTGACTAACCCTTAACCGGGTGTATTTTTGCGCACTTTTTTACAGCAAGAGCATGACGCTGGAACCACTGGAGTTACTGGAAATCAAAGAGGTCAAGAAACTCTATGATTACCAAATTGATGCGATCGATAAGATTTTCGACCGCATCCGCAAGTTTCCCAACCGGTACAACCTGTTGTTCCAGTTGCCCACCGGCGGTGGTAAAACTGTCATTTTTTCAGAAATCGCCCGCCGCTACATTCAGGAGACCGGAAAGAAGGTGCTCATTCTCACCCACCGCATAGAGCTCCTCGGCCAGACCGCGCGCATGCTAACCGAGGTGGGGGTCAACAACAAAATCATCATTTCCAAAGTAAAGGAATTGCCTGACCAGGGCGACTACATGTGTTTTGTGGCCATGGTCGAAACGCTCAACAACCGTTTGAAAGAGGAGCAGTTTGAGATCGACAACGTGGGGATGGTTATCGTTGACGAGGCCCACTACAATTCATTCCGCAAACTTTTCAAGTGGTTTGAAGACAATATTATCCTGGGGGTTACGGCCACACCGCTCAGCAGCAACATCAGGCTTCCCCTTCATGACGAATACCAGGACCTCATCGTGGGTGAGAGCATCCGCAGCCTGATCGAC
>DHLU01000023.1:0-5162 GCA_002405435.1 Flavobacteriales bacterium UBA4660 | reverse complement strand
ATTCTTTCCAAAGCGACCACCTACAGCTACGATGTCAGCCTGCACTCCCTCAAGGTGGGCATCAACGGCGATTATACTGTCAGTTCGTCGGAAAAGCTCTACGGCAACTTTTTTATGCAGGAAAAACTGCTCTATGCCTACGAGCAGGTGGCCAAAGGGACCAAAACGCTGATCTTCAACAATGGGATCAACACGAGCAAACAGGTGCTGCAGCTGTTTGAAACCGCCGGCTATCCGGTAAAACACCTCGACAATACCCACAGCGACCAGGAGCGGAGAGATATTCTCGACTGGTTCCGCGAGTGCAAAAATGCGATTCTTACATCGGTGTCTATCCTGACTACCGGCTTCGATGAACCGACGGTGGAGACCATCATCCTCAACCGCGCCACCAAGTCGCTGACCCTTTACCACCAAATAATTGGCCGCGGCTCCCGGGTGATTCCGGGCAAGAGCACTTTCAAGGTGATCGACATCGGAAATAACGCGCGCAGGTTCGGTCTATGGGAACAGGCCATTGACTGGAAAGACATCTTCCGTCACCCGAATGCCTATATCGAGACCATCGTAAGCGACGATCAGCTCGAACGGGAGATGAAGTATGAAATGAGTCCAGACGTGCGTGTGCGTTTTTCCAAATCCAAAGACGTTTTCTTTGATGTGGCGGAGGAATATACCCGTATCATGCGGGTGGGGGGCAAAACCAAAGATGTACTGGATATTTCTCTTCGGCAACACTTGCGTATCATCGCCGAGAATGCGGAAGATGTATTTGACGGGCTCGAACTGATGCGGCTGCTGGAACCCGATATCAAAAGCAGAATCAAACACTACAGTTATTGTATTGCCAAGAGTACCGAGAGTTACCTGACCTGGATGCGCGACGACTATAACCGCAAGCTGCATCAGATGATCAGGTCGCATTATTCCTGATTTTCAAGGCCCTAAGCGGGCATTCTCTTAAAAAGTTCTTAACATTGTCGGAACAGGCGGCCACGATGCTACCTTCACCTTACCGATATCGAATAAGCCATTGATAATCAACTGATAACAGTATTTTACCATGAAGATCAAAACCGACAACATCTTTCAGGTGGTAGAACTTGAAGCCAGCGCAAGCGATGTTTTCCATGCGTGGATGGACGAGAGAATCCATGCACGTTTTACCGGTTCTCCGGCACGCATAGAAATCAGGGAGGGCGGAAGGCTTGAGTCCGGTGGTATCTGTTTCGGCTACACGTTGTTTCTGGAAGAAAACAAAAGAATCGTTCAATCGATCACCCATAAGGATTTCCCTGCGGGGCTGTATTCTACTGTGGTCATCGACCTGGAAAAGACCGAGCACGGCACCCGGATTAACCTCAACCACCTCGGCGTTCCTGAAGAGTGCAGCGGTTGGATGACGGAGACGTGGAAGAAGAGTTACCTTGAGCCTCTCAGGGACTTCC
Organism: Flavobacteriales bacterium UBA4660; assembly: GCA_002405435.1. GTDB lineage: Bacteria > Bacteroidota > Bacteroidia > Flavobacteriales_D > Sanyastnellaceae > UBA4660. The sequence continues at coordinate 3,714 of DHLU01000023.1, read as the reverse complement.
TCGGCGAAAAGGCCGTGGTCAACCACTGATTTTTACTGAATTCTCTATTCCAGCCTGCAGGCATTGGCTTCTGAGGCCATTAGCGTCTTTTGGGTGCGTGGGCCCACTCAGCCGAGCCCGACATCCAACAGCATCATGGCCAGAACTCCCCCGATAAATCCGAGGGTAGCCACATCCGTGTAGCGTTCAAGTTGGGTTTCGGGAATCACTTCTTCCACAACCACATAGATCATCGCGCCGGCGGCAAAGGCCAGGGCATAGGGAAGGATGGGCTGCATCTGAATAACGGCAATCGCCCCCACCACACCGGCTACCGGTTCGACAATGGCGCTTAACTGGCCGTACCAGAAAGACTTCAGCCGCGACAGTCCGTTTCGCCGCAGGGGAAAGGAGACGGCCACCCCCTCGGGGAAATTTTGCAAGCCAATTCCGATGGCAAGCGCCACCGCTCCGCCTATGCTGGCTTCCGGAATACCGGCCGCCACGCCGCCGAAAAGCACCCCGACGGCCAGTCCTTCGGGTATGTTGTGCAGGGTTATGGCCATAACGAGCAGGATGGTGCGGTGCCAGTTGGTCTGTGGTCCTTCTGTGCGGTTTTCGGGGAAGTTGATGTGCAGGTGCGGCAGCATCCGGTCGAGCAGGAAGATAAAGAGCGCCCCCAGCGCAAAGCCGATGGCGGCGGGCATGGCACGGGCAAATCCTTCACCCGGACTCATGTCAATGGCCGGTGCAAGCAGCGACCAGAAACTGGCGGCGACCATGACACCGCCGGTAAATCCGAGCATACCGTCGAGCGTGCGCCTGCTGAGGTCTTTGAAGAAAAATACCAGTCCAGCCCCCGACGCTGTTACCAGCCATGTAAAGGTGGTGGCAATCAGCGCGCCCACGACGGGATCAAGTGATTCGAACCAGCGGAGCAGGGGATCAAAGAAGGAAGAGTTTTCAATCATGGCATTCGGTTTTTAGAGACCACCAGCGCAGCGGCGGCTACGGCAGATAAAGTGTGAAGGTTGTTTTTAATGCGCACCACAACAGACCGGTCAAAGGGCAACACCTGTTTCACCCACAGCGCCACGCCGGGTGTGGCACCAATGGACGAAAGGTGCTGGAGGAAGTCAGGCGATTCACTGCGCGCTCCGCGTATGATGACGCGGTCGCCGGGCCGGGTCTCGCTCAGGGCGAGTTGGCCGGAAGCAGCAGGCAATTTTCCGTCTTTACCGGGAATGGGATCACCGTGGGGATCCACCGTCGGAAAACCCAGCAGCTGGTCGAGGCGGTCAATCAGTTCTTCGCTTTGAACATGCTCGAGTTTTTCGGCCATGTCGTGCACCTTGTCCCAGCCAAATCCGAGGTAATCGGCCAAAAAACACTCCCAGATGCGGTGACGCCGCACAATGGCCGCTGCAATGCGCCGGCCCCGGGCGGTCAGCACCGTGCCCTTGTAGCGCGTGTGCAATACGAGACCGTCGCGGTGAAGTTTTTTGAGCATGCCGGTCACGCTGGCAGCCCGGGTATCGAGCTTTTGTGCCAGGGCGGAAGTGGAAATACCGGCCTGGTTGTGTTGACTCAGGGCAAAGAGGTGTTTCAGGTAGTTGTCTGTGGATTCGCTCATGCCGAAGGCCCGAAGGTAGTCATTATTAGTTTATCCAAAATAGAAAATTAGGCATTCCTAATAAATAATGATGCTTTTGTTGGTTATCCGGGTCGTGACGGGAGTTTACCCGCAACTCTTCCCATATTTGAGGCCATGAAAACCCTTCTTGTGATCCGTCACGCAAAGTCTTCCTGGGACGATGCCGGGCTGAAGGACATCGACCGTCCGCTCAATGAGCGCGGACTGCGTGATGCGCCGGTGATGGCAGCGCGCACGGCGAAGGCCTTTCCCGACATGCAGCGGCTGGTGAGTTCTCCTGCCGTAAGGGCACTTTCCACGGCGCGGTGCTTTCAGGCTGCGTGGAAGCCGGGCCAGGCGGAGTTGCTGGTTGACCCCATGCTATACGAGGCCGGCACCGATACGCTGCTCGGTCTTATTCGCTCTTTTCCTGACTGGCTGCAAACAGTGGCGCTTTTTGGACACAATCCGGGTTTTTCTCAGCTGGTTACGCACCTCGGCGGCACCCCCATCGATATGCCTACCTGCTGCGTGTCACAATTGGAATTTGACACGGCTGAATGGAAACTGGCAGATCCGCAGCTGGCGCGCCTGGTGAATGTCGATTATCCAAAAAAATTCCCCATCCCATGAAACTGACGCAAAACTGGAAGATACTTTTTACCGTTGCCGGCATAGGCCTGTTGCTATTTCTGCTTTGGTTTTTCAGGGCCATCATTGGCTACGCGCTGGTGGCGGTGGTTATCTCCTACTTGGGCGATCCGCTTATGCTCCTGCTGAAACGCGCGCGTATCGGGCGGCGTGTGATGCCTGCCTGGCTTAGGGCCGCGCTGACGATGACCATCTTCTTCGGTGTGCTGCTGCTGCTGGTGCGTCTATTTACCCCACTGGTGATGAAGGAGGCAGAAATACTCTCTGCCATCGATACCGCCGCCGTGTCGCGTGAGATCGAGGCGCAGTTGGCCCAGTTGAGCGACACCTTTTCGTCACTCAACAGCCGGTTTGATGAGTCCGGTTTTACCGAATACCTGGTGAGCAGTTCCCGCGACCTCCTCAATTTTTCTTGGTTGGAGTCTTTCTTTTCCGATGTCTTCGGTTTTATCGGATCGTTCGTCGTAGCCATATTTTCGATCCTTTTCATGACCTTTTTCTTTCTCAAAGACGGTTTTCTCTTTACGCGCATTGTATTTACCCTGACGCCTGACCACCGGATGGAATCGATGAAGCGCATTATGGAGCACGCGCACCACCTGCTTCGCCGCTATTTCATAGGCATTGCCCTGCAGGGATTGCTGATGGCGGTGATGGTTGGCGCGGGCCTCATGGCACTCGGCGTGGAAAACGCGGTCCTGATCGGTCTCTTTGCCGGGGTTGTCAACCTGATTCCCTATATCGGCCCGCTGATGGCGGCGGCTTTCGGAATACTGATTGCCCTTACGACTTCAATCCACCTCGACCTCAACACCCAATTGCTGCCGCTGCTGTTTAAGGTGGGTGGTGTATTTATGGCTGCCCAGCTGGTAGACGGGTTCGTGGTGCAGCCGCTGGTAGTCGGCGGTAGTGTGAAGGCACATCCCCTGGAAATTTTCATTGTGGTACTTGCAGCGGGCACCATCGGCGGAATTCTCGGCATGGTGCTGGCCATTCCCGCCTACACCATCCTCAGGGTAGTGGCGCGTGAGTTTTTCAATGAATTCAAGGTAGTCGAAAGCCTGACGCGCGATCTCACAGCGCCCTGATACGGGCAGGTTTGCGGCATAAGCAGGCTTGCACGGCGACCCTGACGTTTATTTAGTTACCAACATGGGCTCGCGACCCACAGGGGTTTTATGCTACTTTTGCTTCCCGTAAATCTACTTACGGGTATGTCTCCTGAAAACACCAAATACATCTTCGTTACAGGAGGTGTCACCAGTTCCCTCGGCAAGGGCATCATTTCCGCCTCACTGGCTAAATTGCTGCAGTCGCGTGGATTCCGCGTCACCATTCAGAAACTGGATCCTTACATCAACGTTGATCCCGGCACACTAAACCCTTACGAACACGGGGAGTGTTACGTGACCAACGACGGCGCCGAAACCGATCTGGACCTCGGCCACTAC
>DHLU01000201.1 GCA_002405435.1 Flavobacteriales bacterium UBA4660 | reverse complement strand
ACTGCACTTTTGGGCTCTCCGGTAATGGGCGGATAGTGAATGGGACGTAGGATGGAGTTGCCGTTTTTAATGCGGCTGTCGAAATAGGTTTCGTCGAGGCCGAGATAAAGCGCCAATGCGCGGAGCATGAACCTTCCGGTATTTTCAAAATCGCGGTAGGCTTGTTTGCCCACCCGGTTGAATTCAGGCAATTCGGCAACGGGCACATTGTCAGGGTATTCAGACTTGATGGGATCACCATCTTCCACGTCCTGACCAAAATGCCAGAATTCCTTCAGGTCGCCTGCATTGCTTCCCTTGGCATGCTCCCTGCCGAAGGAGGTATAGCCACGCTGGCCGGCAAGTCCGGGAATTTCATATTTCAGCTTTACGGCTTCATCCAAATCAAAAAATGCTTTCACCCAGTGGTAAAGGTCTTCCTGAGTTTTTTCGCTAATAAGGTGATTACGCACAGCCACAAAGCCAATGTCTTCGTAGGCCTTTCCCAGTGTGTTGACAAACTGAGCCTTTTGTTCTGCGGTGCCATTGACAAAGTCGTTGAGATCAACAGCGGGAATTCCCATGTCTTGTAGTTCCATACTTGATGCAATTAATTGGTTGTTGCAGTTTACACTGCGGTTTCCAAAATTACATCATTGCAGGGATTGCCGTCCTCTTCTCGGGCTTGAAAAGTGACAACGGTATCCCGGGGAGGCCGGGAAAGGTTCCAAGGCGTCATGTTCGGTCTCACGGCCCGCGGATTATCTGCTGTCGGAAAAAAGCCACATTACCGCAGGCGTCCTCGGCGGTCCAGGTGCGCTCAAGCCCGTAGTCTGTGCTGACCGTTGCTACGTGCACCTCCACAGGTTCTCCGCTGTTGTCGGTTGCGGTCACCACCGGGAGATCGGGCCAATCGGCCAGGGCAGGCCGGCGCAGCAACTCAGTTTCCGGCAGCCCGTGCAACACCGGCTTTGCATGATCCTGCAGCCCTATGTACTGCTGCACTGTCTGGATTGAATCACACGGATCCGCAAAAGAATAAGTCCTTACCAGGGTGCCCGCACAGCCACCGCTAAACCGCTCATCTTCCCAGGTTATGCGCACGATGCCGCACGGACTCGAGGCCCTGGGTTTTTTTACGTAGCGGATACTGTCGACATCACTGGTTACCCTGATCGCGTAGGGAGCCACGGTAATTTGTGCGGTACCCTCAGCGGGCCCGGCGGCCAGTATGGCAAAAGACCACACAGCCTCAAGGGCGGCTAACCAGATTGACCTGAGACAGCGGTGCGCAGGCCTGCTGCACCACCCTTCAGGCAGGCAAAAAACAGAGCCGGGACGAAATGCGGAGGGAATCATGTACTCTTCACCTTCAAATTTACTTACTTTTAGATCACCTTATTCTAATTTCTCATGAGCAGATTCGTCACATTCCTGAAATGGTTTTTTACAGTGCTCACCCTGTTGGTCGGCGGCTTTTTCATCTTCGTCTTTGCCCGCCAGCACAAAACGTACGATGCACCCTATCCTGACATCACGGCCAGCACCGACAGTGCTGTCATTGCACGCGGTGAATACCTCGTCTTCGGGCCCGGTCACTGCAGCGGCTGTCACAGTCCGCTCGAATACCAGGCACGCATAGCAGCGGGAGAGCGCCTTCCGCTGCAAGGGGGATTCAGGTTTCCCCTGCCCATCGGCGACTTGTATTCGCCCAACATCACGCCAGACAGCACGGGCATAGGAAAAATGACGGACAAGGATATTGCCCGGGCGTTGCGTTTTGGTGTCGGTTATGACGGCAGGCCGCTGATAGATTTTATGCCGTTCCACAACCTGAGCGACGACGACCTGCAGGCGGTCATCTCTTACCTGCGCACGATGACACCTGTCAGGAAAGAGCAGCCTGCCATGTCGCGTAACCTCCTGGGCAAGATTATATGGGCACTGGCCATTGAACCGGTCGGTCCGGAGGAGGGCGTCGACATTCCGAAATCCGTGACGCCCGACACCACCGCTGTCTATGGAGAGTACCTCGCCAACTATGTCGCGAATTGCCGCGGATGCCATACCGAACGCGACCTGAAAACCGGCGCCTACATCGGTGAGTTTTACAGCGGTGGTTTTGCCATGCCCAGCTCGCTCCAGCCAGGCAAAGCCGTGGTGAGTCCCAACCTGACGCCAGACAGCGAAACCGGAAAAATCGCCGGATGGACGCGCGAGATGTTCATTAACCGCATTCGTCAGGGACGGGCCATTGAAATCAGTGAGATGCCATGGGACCAGTTCAAGGTCATGTCAGACAATGACCTCAAGGCGATTTACGCTTACCTGCAAACCCTCAAACCGGTAAAGAAAGCAAACGGTCCGACCATCATAGACCTCTGACCCAACCCACTGCGCGCTGCAGGGCTGAATTAGTATCCGCCGGCGCGGCGCCTATGGATTCATTTTCCTGAAGTCGAATTCGATTGACCTGCGCTTGCCGTCTTCCAGCCCCTCAACCAGCACATAGAGTGCGGAGTCGCTTTTCAGTTGATACGTAATGCGGTTGGGAAAATCGTGAGCGGGGTTGAAAAATTCGATCATGGAATCGGACTGGCGGCACACCGGAAAACGAATGATTTCTCCGAAATTCTCATTGCGCACCTTGGCGAGGTAACTGAGGGTATCGTTTACAGGCTGTATGGACAGGTATTCGATGTACAGGGTATCTTTATCAAAGAGTTGGTATCCCCTGCCCCAGATTTCATTGTCGGCGTTGAACATCCACTCCTCGATCTGTTGTGACTGTTCACCGCTCCTCAGCCACTTGCCCTCAAGGCGGTGAATGTCGAATTGCCCGGAAGGTGATTCCAGACAGGCACTGAGGACGGAGGCCACGCCCACGAAGAGGAAAGCCCTTAACATCTCATGTGCGAAAATAACT
>DHLU01000076.1:12881-21550 GCA_002405435.1 Flavobacteriales bacterium UBA4660 | reverse complement strand
GTGCCTGAAAATGTAACGCTTTGTTGCAGAATCATTTCCGTTTCGTCAACTTTTATCAGTGTAAATTCATTGGAGCCTCCAGGCAAAATGGTTATGGTTGTACCCCCTACGCCGGTTATGGTTATTTTATTGAAAATGGCATCATAGGTCCAGGTGAAATCAATTTGCTGAGGATCGGACGCATTGCATTTTGTTGCACCCTCATTCAGATTTCCCGTGTTAGTTGACGTGCCGCCTTTAAATGTTACAAGATTATCTTTTAAGCAGGATTGAATCAGTGCCGAAACATCTACGCTACCAGCCATCGCCTTACTGAACTTCCACGGAGCCTTAATAATCAATTCGGCGGTTGAAGGCCCTCTGTCTTTGTTGCAAGACAGCAGCAGTGAAACAATAATACCCATATTAATCATGTATTTAATAGCGGATTTTTTTAGTGTTTGACACATTTTGTATTTTTTATAAAACTAAGGACTTTATTTTATTTGCCGACTTTTAACCACAGGATTGAGCTGATTTTATTCCAAACCCAGAAGACCACGAACATAAGCATCCTTTGTTTTTATTTTCCTGTTTTTTACCGGTAAATCAAAGATCAGTTTTCCTGAGCGGATGAACAGGATACGCGTGGCCCAGGGTAGTACGTCTGTAGGCTCGTGAGAAACAAGTATTGTGGAAAAACCCATTGCTGATGCAGCTTGCTCAAGTACCTGCTTGATGGTTTTCCTATGGGGAAGGTCAAGGTGGGAGAACGGTTCATCGAGCATCAGCAAAGATGGCTTTTTGGACAGTAGGCGTGCCAATGCAATTCGTTGTTTTTCCCCTCCGCTCATTTGATGTGTTTTTCGCTGCAACAGGTGGGTTATTTCGCATACCTCATAAAGCTGCTTCGCTTCCTTTTCCGGAAGTTCATTGGCATATCCAAGGATTTCATGTACGAAAAAGTTTGGACGAAGTTCAAAGTATTGGGACAGGTATGCTATCGCCGGATGACCGGGTATGAGGGTCTCAGAGGGGCCTTTCACCAGGTCCCCTTCAAACCATACCTGCCCTCCATCGGCCTGCAATAATCCTGCAATCATTTTCACCAGCGAAGATTTGCCGGATCCGGTTTCTCCCATTATGGCTAATCTCTCTCCCCGCTCCATATCAGTGGTTATTCCATCCACCACCGGCAAATTATTTTCCATCTTTGTAAGTTTCCGTATTGATAGCCACGCCATAACAAATGAATCTTCTGATGGGCAAAGAACCATCTTTTTTGTGAATCCAAGGTTTCGCTTTCTTTTTTTGATTTATTTGTTTTACCCGGCGACCGTAGCTATCCGTGGTTCGCCTAAACCACGTTTGAGCGTTCATCTTTTTGACAGGTAATGCTATATGCTGACATGGTATTCACCCTTTTGCAGGCTGTCATTTTCAGAGTGCTACGTTTGCAATGGCTGCATGCTGTATGGATCTGCCAACCCGGTTCAGCTAATGTCAGCCTCCGGCGATACAACCCTTCGTCCTGATTCCTGAAAATCGCGACGGATGCGGTTGATTTGGTGTACTAATATCAGCATATCCTGTTTTCGCATTAATGTAGTTATGGCATTTAAGTGTAATGGCTCAATTTTATTCCAAAGGCCAATCTGTTGCACCGAAGGTTGGTTAAGATCAAAAATGAGAAAGTAATCTGATCCCGTTTGGACCACGGGCATATTCTAATCGGCCCTTTTTTATCCTCTTAATTTTAAAAAACAAACAAAAAAATTTGCATGGTTGGAGGTGCTCCTATATTTTTGCACTCCAATTCGCACGAAGAACAAAATATCGTGCTTATTATTAAAAGATTAAGGGAGCATAGCTCAGCTGGTTCAGAGCATCTGCCTTACAAGCAGAGGGTCACAGGTTCGAATCCTGTTGCTCCCACACAATGACCGTTCCGGCGGTCATTTTTTTTTGCCGGTTTCCCGTCTTAGTTGCGTTACCGTATGGACCGATGGTTTGCGCTCACCTCATGGATCCGCCATCGCCGGATGGCCCTGGGCCGCTATGGGTTACACTCTCCTTATGTCTACGCCCTTTTTAACGAAGTTGCCCTCGCCCGCGACCAGCCGCAGGGGGTTGCTGATATTGAGACCGACCGTAAAAAATACCGCTGCGACCCAACGCCAGTGTTGACTTCCGACCCCGGGGCGGGCAGCAGCAGGCCTTCCTCCCGCACCATAGCCTCAGTGGCAAGGCATGCACTCAAACCACCTGCCCAGGCCGCTTTTCTTTTCAGGCTTGCCCGCTTTCACGGCGCTTGCCGGGCCCTCGAACTGGGAACCTGTCTTGGCACCACATCCCGCTACCTCGCCAGGGGGTTGAAGCCGGAAGGACAGTTGCATACCATTGAAGGGGTACCGGAGTTTTACCACGTTGCTGCCCAATCATTTAACCGGGAAGCCAGCGGGCGCATTGTGCCGCATGCCGGTCATTTCGATGAGGTGTTGCCCGAACTGCTCAGGCGTGAAGGCCACTTTGATTTCGTTTTCCTCGACGGAAACCACCGGTACGAAGCCACCATGCGGTATGTGAATAAGATTATCCCATACTGCACGCCTGACGCCATGATCGTACTGGATGACATTTACTGGTCGAGGGAAATGGCCCGGGCATGGAATGAAATGCGCGCAGACCCGCGCTTTCCGCTTACGCTCGATTTTTATCACGTCGGGATTCTCGTCCTGTCGGCCCGCCAGCAGAAAGAAGATTTTCGGTTGAAATGGCCCCTGTCCCTCCGGTGAAACCGTGCGCAGCCATTTTATGGCACTGAATTGGCTATATTTGTGTCCCGAAATTAAAAACAGACAAAACCAATGAAAAAATTGATCCTAGCTGCGCTGATTTGCGCTCCATTATTCTTCCAGGCTCAGACAAGGCCGGCTTCCCCGCTCGCTGCCGCCAACGACCCCGCTAAAGAACCCGGTGAAGGACTCCGTTACAACGTGGAGACCCTCTTTTGCGAATTGATCGTAGCCGAAACACAAAACAAAATGACCATCCGTGTGGACATCGGAAAAGACCTGATGGCCAACCTGACCGATAAGGAGTCAATCGCTCAGATTGAGCAACTGCGCTCCATCCAGTTTACCTCCGTCGCTGACGCCCTGAATTATATGGGTAATGGTGGCTGGAAAATGGGTAACTCATATCTGTTGAATCGCGCAACCACTACGGAAACCCACATTGTGATGGAGAAACGGCTTGCCCGCAAGCCCGGTGGAGACGCCCAGGGTGGTGTAAGGCCGCCGGTAGATCGTCCGGGTGGAGAACCTGCTGCGCGCCCTGCAGATCCCTCAGCCCGGCCTACCGAGCCCGGTGTACGCCCGGTGCCTCCGGCAAACCCCAAAGAAAAAGGCAAGGGATAATTGGTCCCCTTTCTAATACCATAAAAAGCCTTTTGCCTCGCCGGCAGGAGGCTTTTTTACTTGTTAACCCTCATGATCGACAAGAACGAAAGAGCCCGTTTAACCCTTAGGGTATTTTATCTGCTCGTGCTGTATATGCTGGCGCAGTTGTGCTGGTGGGGATTCAAACTGGCAGAGGTGCACAAGCAGATGTTGGAGATGCGGACCATCATCACCGGTATCAACCAGTACGACGAACTCATGCGCAAGTACTACATGATCGCCGGTGAAGGTGCAGTCTTCCTGTTGATTTTTGCGGTGGCGGAGTACATTATCTTTCACAACCTGCGTCAGGAATTTCGCAGGTCAGAACGGGAAAAGACTTTTTTACTCTCCACATCACACGAGTTGCGCACACCGCTGACAACGGTCAAACTGGTACTCGAAACCCTGAAGCGTCCGTCTTTGTCAGAAACCCAGCGAGCTGAACTGATTGGCAACGCACTTGCAGAAACTTCCCGTCTGCAGTGGCTCACGGAAAATATCCTGCTGGCCTCGAGAATTGGCCATGTTAAAACACTCGTTCCCGGAGAGGATTGTGACCTGCGCGACATCGTCAGCCATGAGATTCATGCCAGGACGCAAATCACCTCAGGGGGTCCGCGCATTGAATTTGAAAATACGGCTGTGGTGCTGGTACAAGGCGATAAGCCCATGCTTTCACTCCTGGTGAGCAACCTGCTCGACAATGCCCTGAAATATTCCCCGTCGGGCGAACCCATTACGGTGACCCTCGGCCGGCAGGGCCAGCGTTTTCTGCTCGCTGTGGCAGACCGTGGTCCGGGCATTCCGCCGGAAGAACAATCAAGGGTATTTGAAAAATTCTTTCGTGGAGGCAGTGAGGAAATCAGGCTACACAAGGGCACCGGGCTCGGGCTCTACCTGGTGCGTGAGATAGCAAGGCTTCACGGCGCTGAAGTGCGGTTTCGCCCCAACCATCCCACCGGCTCTATTTTTGAAGTAGAATTTTTGTCCGCATGAAATCGATTGCGCATAAGGTGATGCTGGTCATCCTCGACGGATGGGGGCTCGGAAAAAAGGCCGCCTGCAATGCCGTGTACATGGCACACACCCCATGCATGGACCGCCTTTGTGCGCAGTTTCCGAATGCGCAGCTGCGAACCGACGGCGAAAATGTCGGCCTGCCAGACGGCCAGATGGGCAACAGTGAGGTCGGACACATCAACCTGGGCGCAGGGCGGGTGGTATTTCAGGACTTGGTCAGCATCAACCTGGCTATCCGCAACAAGACTTTTTTCTCCAACCAGGTGCTCTGCGAAGCGATGGATCAGGCGGCCGTGCGTGGATGCACGCTCCACATCATGGGCCTGGTGAGCGATGGCGGCGTGCATTCCCACATCGATCACCTCACCGCACTCTGCACGATGGCGCAGGCCTACCCAATCAGCCGGGTTTTTGTGCATGCTTTTACCGACGGCAGGGATTGTGACCCCCATTCGGGAAGGTCATTTATGGCGACCCTTCACGAGCACTGCCAGCGCACCGGTGCATCGATCGCCTCTGTTTGCGGGCGGTACTATGCCATGGACCGCGACAACCGCTGGGACCGTGTGGCGAAGGCCTACCACCTGCTGGTCAAGGGTGAGGGAACTGTATTTCCCTCAGCGGATGCGGCGATGGCAGCCATGTACGAGGCCGGTACCAGCGATGAATTTATTACTCCCTGCGTTATTGATAACGGAAGCGAAAACGGGCGCATCAGGCCGGGGGATGTCGTCATCTGCGCCAATTTCAGAACCGACCGCTGCCGGGAAATCACCCAGGTACTTACACAACACGACAACCACGAGTTCAACATGCACCGCTTAGACCTCCACTATGTGACGATGACCCGGTATGACGCGGCATTCGCAGGAGTGAAGGTAGCCTTTGAGAAAGACAACCTCTCAGAAACACTGGGCGAAACCATTGCCAGGCGCGGGTTTTCGCAGGTGCGTATAGCCGAAACGGAAAAGTACCCCCACGTCACTTTTTTCTTTAATGGAGGCCGCGAAGAACCCTTCCCCGGCGAGCAGCGCGTTATGGTGGCCTCGCCCGGCGTGGCAACCTATGACCAACAGCCGGAGATGAGTGCGGCTGGCGTGGCACAGGCCGTATGCAAGGCCATTGCCGGTTCCGAACCCGATTTTATCTGCGTAAATTTTGCCAATGCCGATATGGTCGGCCATACCGGTGTCTTCAGCGCGGTGGTGAAAGCCGTGGAAACCACAGACCAATGTCTCGAAACCATTCTTGCACCTGCGCGGGCGCTCGGGTATGATGTCGTGGTGCTCGCAGACCACGGCAATGCAGACTGCGTGGTAAACGAAGACGGATCGCCCAATACCGCCCATACCACCAACCCTGTTCCGCTCGTGGTAGTCAGCAACCGCGTAGAAAGCATCGCTGACGGCATTCTCGCCGATATCGCCCCCACGGTACTGGCCCTTATGGGGGAGCCGGTTCCGCCTGTAATGACCGGACGGGTGCTGGTCAGGTTTAAAGAAGGGGCCTGAACGGTTGCCTGTGGCAATACCCTCAGTTACCGGGTCTCACCAGGTGCACATACCCTTCAAAATCCTTACCGTCTGAGCGGCTGAAAATGTAGTAATACACCCCGGCCGCCAGGTCTTTCCCATCCCACTGGTTTCTGTAGGAGTTGCTTTCGTAGATCAGTTTTCCCCAGCGGTTATAGATCAGCAGGGTGCTGCCCGGAAACCCTTCAATGCCGCGAATGGTAAAGGTGTCATTGTCACTGTCACCGTTGGGCGTGAAGATGTTGGGAATCACGGTCTCGCATTCCGTCACGTCGACGGCAAGGGTAGCGGTCTGCCCGCACTGGTCTTCCACATTGATCAGGAATTGACCTTGTTGCTGCGCGGTGAAGCCTTCATCAGAGGCATAGACGAATACGGTGGTGTCATAGTCGTAGCTATAGGGCAGGGCTCCGCCGATGACAAATCCTCCTGATGGCTGTCCCAGACACAGGTCGAGCGAATCAACGGTCTGCACAAAGGGCTCAGGCTCCATTACCTGCAACCCGGCCGTTACCGTACGTTCGCAATAGTCTGTCACGGTCACTTCGTAAGTGCCCGCGTCTCCTTCTTCAAAATTTTCCGATTGCGCCGAAGAGCCTGTGCTCCAGGCGTAGGTGTAATCTGGCGCACCGCCTTCAGGAAGTGCCGAGACATCCAGGTCGGATCCCGGACAGATGAATAGGTTGTCGAATTCCAGTACCATGTCGATATAATCCTGAATGAACATGGTGGCAATGGCGGTGTCGGGCTCACCGCACGAATTGATATAGGTGTAGGAGATGGTAACAGACTCCGTTCCTTCAGTCACATTATCATAGACGGAGGCAAAGGGCAGGTCAACTGAAATTTCCCCTTCCGGTATAATGATCGTGGAAGGAAAGGGGTCGAAGTCGAGTCCTGCGGTTGCCGTGCCGCTGACGCTCAGCACGAGGGTATCGGCGGTTGAGGGGTCGGGCTGAAACAAGGTGAAAAGGCCGTCAACACAGCCCTCAAGCAGGGTGCCGGAGGGAAGAAAGGCGGGCGGATCATTCACTTCACCTGAAATACTGAGCGCATTGCTGGAAAAAGATCCTTCTTCGATAAATACGCCGCAGTCGAGTATGCTGTCACCGCTGTCGGCGCAGGCCAGTTTGATGTGGTACGTCTGTCCGCACTGCACAGCAGCGCCGGCAAGCAGCGGCACGGTGAATCCGTCAAATTGTATATAGAAGGGGTCTGATGCCTGCGGTTCGGTGAAGCCGTCACCGTTATCGACATAATATTCTGCGTTTTGAAAAAGGTTGAGGTTGTCGATGGTGACGGGCAGATCAGTGCCAGGTACCACGGCGATGTTGATGGCGTCGTTGGTATAGGGACCGTCAATGCCAGGCCCTGAGAGAAAGAAGGCAAATACATCGTTGAAACTGGAGTTCACATACTCCATATATTCTTCTGATCCCCACACGTAACGAAACTGGATGCTGTCGCCTACCGCCACAAAATCAAACTCAATGACGCACCAGTCATTGGCGGTGTAGCCGGGATTGATCGCGAGAAAATCAGGATCGGTGCTTCCGAAATTTCCGGTGCCGGAGCCGACCGTATTGCCGCCCGTGTTGTTGGGACCCAGCACCACGGTAACTCCGCCGCTTGCCATTATCAATCCCGAATCAAAACCCACATTGGCGTTTTCGCTGTTGAAGGTGCCTACCTGAAGGGTTACAAGGTCTCCGCTTACGCCGTTGAAGATTACGTTGGAGGCATTGACACCCTCGCCAAGCAGCACCTCATTGACGATGTCGGTCACGGTCATGGTGTTTTCCACGACGAGCTGGGCGGCCACCCGGGCTGCAACAATTGCAAATGCAGCACTGAGAAAATACTTGTTCATGGTTTGGAGGGTTTGGGGGTACGTCGGATTGACACCGGGGTGGCCGCTCAAGTTGCCTGACCGGGCGCCAATGAGCGTGCTTTATACAATACGGGGGGCAGTGGCATTTTGTCAGCCGGCTGGCCACTGTTGTGTTATCTTTCGCACTTGTAGCGATTCCTTTTCCAAGATTATGGGCCTCAAAGTCAAAATTTTAATTCTTATATCGTGTCTGGGCGCGCACGGGCTGCGGGCACAACACCCATTGGTCACATCCGGCAAAGTTCCCCTCCAGGCATCACCGCCGGCGGCAGCATCACGCGCTGCGGCATGTGCGCCGAGCACAGCAATCCGCGACCTGGAATGGAACAACATTGAAGCATTGATTGAAACAGGGGGCAGTATGTGGCACGACCGTGCAGTGGGCTTATCGCATTACCGCGCGCCCAAAGGGGGCAACGTCTCTGTCCTGTTTGCAGGCGCACTCTGGCTGGGCGGAATTTCTCCTGACCAGCAGCTCAAACTCGCAGCCATCACCTATCGATACAATGGCAATGACTACTGGACCGGCCCGCTGTCAACAGATGGCCAGGCTGAGGTTTCCGAAGAACAGTGTGACTTGTGGGACCGCTTTTACGTGAGCCTGAGGGAAGATGCCCAGCGTCACCGGCAGTACCACGAATGCGCAGATGATCCCAACTGTGACCTGGCTGCACTTTTTCCCAACGGATATTCCCCACCGGCCTATTTCGATGAATTTCCCGCGCACGGCAATGTCGGACTTGGTCAGGATTATTACCTCGGTCCCTTTTACGATTACGACGAGAATGGAGATTACGACCCGGC
>DHLU01000076.1:4040-12681 GCA_002405435.1 Flavobacteriales bacterium UBA4660 | reverse complement strand
CCGGTGCCCCTGTTTGGCGACCAGACATTTTTCTGGATTTTTAATGACAAAGGCAATGTGCACTCAGAATCGCAGGGCCAGCCTATCGGCATGGAAATCCGCGCGCAGGCCTTCGCCTTCTCCACCAATGATGAGGTCAACAACATGACCTTTTACAACTACGTACTCATCAACCAGGGCACACAAACCCTGCAGGACACCTACTTCGGCACCTGGATTGACTGCGACATCGGCGGACACGTGGATGATTTTGTAGGCTGCGATGTGCAGCGTGGTCTCGGTTACTCATACAATGGAAATGCAGTGGACCTGCCCTCCACACTCTCGCCGGGTTACGGGGAGAATCCGCCAGCCGTTGGTGTTGACTTCTTCGAAGGACCCTATCAGGATGCAGATGAAATCGACAACCCGCTCACTACTGATATCAACGAAGCCATCGAACTGAGAGGTATTCCTTACCGTGGTATCGGCATAGGATACGGCGATGGCATCATTGACAATGAACGCTATGGGATGCGCAAGTTCCTCTACCACAACAGCGGAAGCAGCCCCAACGGTGTGCCTGAGGCGCCTACCCACTTTTACAATTACCTCAGGGGATTCTGGCGTAACGGCCAGCGCATGGCTTACGGAGGTAATGCACTCACGGAAGCCAGTGGTGCCAACCTCGATATAGCAGCAGACTATATGTTCCCCGGAGATACTGACCCCTTCAACTGGGGTACCCTCGGAACCGCGGTCGATGCCTGGACGGAAATTTCGAGTGGAAATCCGCCTGCCGACAGGAGATTTATGCAAAGCGCCGGACCCTTTACCCTTGAACCCGGAGAATTCAACAACATCACCATGGGTGTGGTCTACGCGCGGTCTTTCTCCGGTGACCCGTTTGAATCAGTGAAATTGCTGCAGTCTGCCGACGACAAGGCACAGGCCTTGTTCGACAATTGTTTTGAGGTCGTCAGCGGACCAGATGCACCTGAGGTAGGCGTACGCGAAATGGACCGACAGATTATCCTATACCTCACCAACGAAAATGGACTGAGCAACAATTTTCAGGAACAATACGCGCTCGTTGATCCAACCATTCCGTCAAACGACTCAGAGGGCAATGCGCTCACACCACTGCAACGCTCCTACCTCTTTGAGGGCTATCTGATCTATCAGCTGAGCGGCGAAGATGTGGGGCCATCAGACCTCCGCGACATTACCAAGGCGAGGCTCGTGGCCCAATGCGATGTCAAAAACGGAATTACGAACCTGGTCAACTACACCAAAGACAATCTCACAGGAGAAAACATTCCCGAGCTCATGGTGGAGGGTGCCGATGAAGGACTGAGGCACTCTTTTCTCGTAACCTCAGACGAATTCGCCCAGGGCGATAACCGGCTGGTTAACCACAAGACCTATTACTTCATGGCGATTGCCTACGGGTATAATGAGTATGAGCCATACAATTCAGAGAGCGGCACAGGGCAGGATATCACCTTCCTGTCATCAAGAAAGTCTGCCCTGGGGTCCATCGAGGTCATCACGGCTGTGCCGCACAAGAACGTACCTGAAAACGGCGGTACTGTGCTCAACAGCCAGTATGGCGACGGTGTGAAACTGACGCGTATCGAGGGCCGTGGGCAGGGACTGAACAACCTGAATATTACAGCAGAGAGCGAGGCAGAGATTCTGGAAAACAACATCGACACTGAGCTGGAATACGAAGCCGGCGCAGGTCCGGTGAATGTGAAGGTGGTAGACCCGCTGCTGATACCGGCGGCCGATTTTGAGTTGCGCCTGGATCCGCAAGGCGTCGGCATCAACGAAGATGAAACCATCTGGACGCTTTACAACCTCAGCGACGGATCGGAGTTCACCCCCTCACACAGTTTCCGCACCGAAACGGAAGACATTGTGCTGGGTACAGGCCTGGCCATTACCTGGGGGCAATACGCTTACATCAACCGTGCAGACCCTGCGCTGGAGGCGCGTCACTTTACCGACTTCATCAGCGCCAGCATTGAGTTTGAAGACAGTTCGCGTCCGTGGCTGTTTGGAATTCCAGACGGAGAAGGCCTGCTTGAGCAGAACTGGATCCGGTCCGGAACCATAGAACCCACCGACAACACCCCGGCAGAAGAAGCAGTCTTCAGTGACTTTAAGGATGGCACCAGCGATGTTCCCTTTACCGATGGGGAAGAGGTGTATGAGAAAGTGCTGGGCGGCACATGGTCTCCCTATTGCCTGGTAGCCTACACAGACGAGATTACCAGTTCGGGCGGAGACCTGATCAGAATACCGGTAGTGGCGCCGACGGTGAAGGAGATATCGGGTGACCTTTCACCCATTGCACCGGCCTACATCTCCAACATCAAGGGCCTTAACAACGTTGATGTGGTCATTACCCCGCGCAAGGAACTGTGGACGCGCTGCCCGGTACTTGAGATGCAGGGCATACCGGAGCTGGCCGAAGGAGAAGGAGACAAGATGAAACTGCGCCAGCGTCCCTCGGTAGACAAGAATGGCAATCCGGACGGCTCAGGCACTACGGGCATGGGTTGGTTTCCGGGCTATGCCATCGACGTGGGTACGGGCGAACGGCTCAACATGGCCTTTGGCGAAGACTCATGGCTGGTGGGCGAAAACGGCCGCGACATGATCTGGAATCCGAGTTCACGGCTGTATACCGACATTGGCGCTCAGACACTTTTCGGCGGTCAGCATTGGATTTACATATTCAAGAACCTGCGTGCCGAGGACGATAACAACGATGAGTATGTGCCGCGATACGACCAGGGCCAGTTTCTGTATTCGCAGCTGAGCAACAACAGCCTGTCGACAGCCAACTGGAAGAAGCTGATGCGCGCCTGCACCTGGGTGGGCAGTGCCCTGCTCAACCCCGACTATGAGATGCTCTCTCCTCAGGATGGACTTATACCCAACCCGGTGCGCATCAAATTGCGCGTGGCAGGCGTGTACGACAAGTTTTCACCGGTAGATGCACTGGTCAGCGATGAGACGCTGGCCACCAACCACTGGAATCCGTACTACACCTTCAGCACGCGTGACATCGCTGCCACGACCAACAGCGCCGAGGCACTGACCAGCGCGCTGGATTGTATCAACGTAGTGCCCAATCCCTACTACGCATTCAGCGAGTATGAGAGCAGCAAGCTCGACAACAGGGTGAAGATTACCAACCTGCCCGAACAATGCACCGTGAGCATTTATTCGGTCACCGGCACCCTGATCCGCCAGTACCAGAAGGCTGATCCCACTACATCACTTGACTGGGACCTGAAAAACTTCAGGAATATTCCGGTTGCCTCAGGCGTTTACCTCATCCACGTAGAGGTGCCCGGCATCGGAGAAAAGACGCTTAAATGGTTTGGTGTGATGAGGCCCACTGACCTTGATAATTTCTAAACTTCGTTCAGATGAAACAACGGCTGTCTTTGCTATGCACCTTCGCAGTCATGGTGTCCGCAATGTGCCCCGGCCATGCACAAAGCGTGTTCTGGAGTGAGGATTTTGGAACCGGGTGCAACCAGGGCACGGTGATCAATGCGTATCCGGGGCCCAATGGTGCATGGTCGAGTGTAAATACCGGAGTCAATGCCAACAATGCGAGTGTGTGGTATATCAGTGCAGCTGAAAATGGCAATGCGCCGGGCCAATGCGGCAGCGGTTGCGGAAATGACCGCACCCTGCATATGGGGGCTGTGGCCATTTTCGGTTTGCCGGCTGATCCCGGGGCGGCGTATTATGAGGGCCTGGCAGGTTTTTGTTTCCTGTTGCCCTGCGGGGCCACAGACAAAAGGGCGCAATCACCGGTGATTAATTGTTCGGCCTACGACGGCATCACCCTTGAATTTGATTACATCGAGGGGGGCAACCTTATCGATAACGCAACATTATGGTATTTCAATGGTGCTGCCTGGAGCCAACTTGCCGACATGCCGAAAACATTTTCGGGCATCTGCACGCCCCAGGGCCTTTGGACCCATTACAGCATTGCGCTTCCGGCCTCGGCCAACAACAACCCCAACGTGCGCATCGGCTTCCGCTGGATCAACAACGAAGACGGCAATGCCACTGACCCGAGTTTTGCCGTAGATGACATCAAGCTCAGCGTAGTGGGCGACACCGAGCCACCGGTAATCTCCGGCTGCCCGACCGATCCCTCGCTCGAAGGTTGTGAGGTAGCGCTGCCTGATTACACGGCAGTGGTTACTGTGACCGACAATGCCGACCCGACCCCATTGCTGGTGCAGGAGCCCCCGGCCGGTACGCTGATTACGGGCAGTGTCTCCGTTACACTCACGGCTACCGATGAGGCGGGTAACGAGGCTACCTGTGTTTTTCAGGTTTCCGCATTAGAGTCAACCGTGCCGTCAGTCGATTGTCCGGAGGGTGTGCTTACCGAAAGTGTCGCCGACGGACTCTGTTACCATGTGCTGGCCGACTATTCCCAGGTGCTTGTCATCAGCGACAACTGTGATCCTGATCCGGTCTTTGTACAAGACCCACCGCCCGGCACACAGGTAAATGCGGGAGAAAGCGTTTCCATCAGCATCGTTGTGACAGACGCCTCCGGAAATGCGACCTCTTGCTCCCTGGCACTCAGTGTGACGGATGCCCAGCCTCCCCTGATTGCCTGCACACCGCTGGTCAGTGATACACTCACCTCACCGCTGGAAACCGAAATACAGGTGGAGGTGCCTGTCCCCGCGGTAGAGGAAAACTGTCTCTCCTATACCCTGACCAATTCTTACAACGGCAGCCCGGATGCCAGCGGAATGTATAGCGCCGGACTTTGGGAGGTCACCTTTACCGCGACCGATGCAGCCGGCAACCAGGCCGCCTGCATTACCCAGGTGGAGGTGATGCCTGTACCTTGCTGTCCGGTTGATTTTGACTGTAATTACGTAGTAAACGTCTCCGACCTGCTTGCCTTCATGGTCTACTTCGGCACATTCGGAGATGCCGCTGACTTCAACGGTGATGGCTCCGTCAACATTGCCGACCTGCTGGTCTTTATGAGCAGTTACGGCCTGTTTTGTCCATAATATCCCTGCATCATTGCTTTTTTTCCTTTAGGTTTGGCGCTCAATTTTATTTGACATGAATATCCCGGCAGATCTCCGTTATTCGAAAGACCACGAATGGGTAAAACTGGATGGCAACATCGCTACCATCGGCATCACAGACTTCGCCCAGCATGAACTGGGAGATATCGTGTTTGTGGAAATAGAAACAAAAGGTGAGTCGCTCGGCGAGCACGCCGTATTCGGAACGGTGGAAGCCGTCAAGACGGTCAGTGATCTGTTTATGCCCCTGAGCGGTAGGATTGTAGAAGTCAATCCGGCGCTCGAAGGTTCTCCTGCGCTCGTGAATGAAGATCCCTACAACGGCGGCTGGATGATCAAAGTAGAGGTTAGCGAGGGCGCTTCGCTCGACCACCTGCTAGACAGCAAGGCCTACGCGGAACTTGTCGGTTAATTCGCTGGCTACCGTGTCTTCAAGGCACTTCATCATGCCCTTGATCTGGGCGTTGGTAATACTCGTCGCGCACAGCGTACCGGGAGAAGATCTCGTTTACCATGAGCCCTGGCAGTTGTTCCGTTTAGATAAGGCGGCGCACATGGTCATGTCGGCCATATTGCTGATGGCACTCATGGTCGCGTTTCGTAAACAAGATACTTACCGCACCCTGAAATTCCACGCGAGAAAATGGAGCACCATCATCACCCTGGCCTATGGCGCATTGCTGGAGACCTACCAGGGTTTTTTCTTTGAGAGACGCAGCATGGAAATGCTGGATTTCGCGGCGGATGGTATAGGCTGTGCTGCCGGACTCGTGCTCTTCAGGGTTATTTACGGCCGCGCATTGTCTCATGCCTGACCGACATCAACCTGCGGGTGGCATCGAGTGCTGACCGCAGCCGTTCTTCCTGTTCGCCCGAAATAATGGCAAAACGCTCGCTACCAGCCCTATAGTGCTGCAGGTAGCGCGTAAAGAGCCTGTCGCGGTCGTGGGGGTTTTCGCGCAGGGGATCAGGCTCCCACGGCACACCTGCTGGATCGCAGAGCAGGGTGAGGGCAAATGATTCCGCTTGCTGAAGGCGTAAGATCAACGGATCGGTTCTTCCAAATTTCTCTTCTGACCAGATGCGTATGACCGTGAGGTCCGTGTCGGCTACTACGATTGGACAAGGCGCTTCGCCGGCCTCAGCGATTCCTGACATGAGGGCCCCTGCCTGGCCCCGTGCAATTTCTGTCAGGTCATGCGCTTCATAGCCGTGCGGTTTGCCGGCAAGGTAGGCGCGCGCATATTCAGCGACATAAACGCCGCCGAGGGCAAGGGCAATTTTTTTGCTCAGTGTGGTTTTCCCCGAACACTCCGGACCGGTAACAGCAACGAGCAGGGGGCGGTAGTCCATGGCGGCTAATCAGTGAATCCTTATGTTGAGATAACCCATGATGCTGAGTGCAAGGTAGATCACAAACATGCCGGAAGCGAGCCGGAGTCCGCGGCGGGCGTACATAAAAACGGAGAGCGTATTAATCGCCATCCAGTAGAGCCAGTTTTCATGGATGAAATTGACCATGTGCCAGGTGGCAATCAAGGCAAACACGGAGGTAAAAGCATCTATATAGGGGAGCTGCTGGTCGGTGAATTTCCTCAGGCCGTAACCCAGTGCCAGTGCGCTCACAAAACCTGAGGCAATCCAGGGCAGGTGATAGCCCAAACCGGTTTCATGTACCTGCCATGTGGAGTCGGGCGCAGCGAGGCCGTAGAGAGCCATAGCGACATAAAACAACTGCAGCACAGCTTCGGCGTACAGCTTTTTTACCGCACAGAGGTAGATGAAGAGGGCAGAACCTATGGCACCGGCTACAAATCCGGATTTTTGCTCGTGCATGTAAAGCCAGGTGTACAAAAGGTTGAGAACAACGGCTGTGAATTCCGTTGCCCGCAGAATACCCGCCCGCGCGGTGCGTTCAGTCATTGTAACAATTGCACGGAGGGGAAAAATGGATGTAGCAGTTGGGCAGCAGGTTTCGCAAATCGTCTTGCTGCTCCTGGTTGAGGTCTACGTGCAGCACATCGAGCTCCTTCATATTTTCCAGCATGCCGATTTCGTTGGGAAAAAACATGATGGGATTTTGCCACAGTATCAGCCATTCGAGTTGTTTGAGTTGTTGAATTTCTTCGGCGATACCCGTAATAAAGTTGTCGCTGAGGTTGAGGTACCGGAGGTTGTTTAGTGCGCAAATTCCCCGCCCAAGTGTGTCGAGTGCGTTGTGTGCAATGCTCAGGCGCTGCAGGTTGCTGAGCGTGCCGATTTGCTCCGGAATGGATACGATTTTGTTTTTATCGAGTATCAGTTCATTGAGGTTCGGCAGCGAAAAAACCCAGTCAGGAAATGTTTTCAGTTTGGTTCGGGTGAGGTCGATGCGGTAAACGGCCGAGGGATCTGCCATGGAGGCTTCGCGGCTTGTAATGACGGGCTGGGCCTTCAGTGCTTCGGGAGAAAGCAGCTGGCCCCGCAGCGCACCCGGGCCGAGCCAGAGCATAAGCGCAAGTGCCAGGAGATTAAGGATGTGTCTGAAAATAGGCATGGGCGGTCTTGATGTCTTCTGCGATGCGCAAACGCAACGCATCTATTGAGCCAAACTTGTGTTCGTCACGGATTTTTACGGCAAAGGTGACGCGCAGGTTTTGCCCGTAAATATCGCGGTCCAGTCCGGGAATATGCACCTCGAGGCTTTCCTTCAGGTCTTGGCCTACCGTGGGCCTGATGCCGATGTTCATCACCCCGTGGTGCCATGCTGCTCCGGCGTGCACCCATACGGCATAGACCCCGCGACCCGGTACCAGTTTATCTCGGTCATCGATGCCCAGGTTGGCTGTCGGATAACCGATAGACCGCCCGCGCCCATCGCCGCTGACCACAGTGCCAGTCAATCCGTAGCGGTAGCCGAGCAGCTGGCCGGCCAGGTCGACTTCACCGGCGGAGAGGGCCTGGCGGATTTTGGTTGAACTGATTTTGTGGGAGGCCACCATTTCGGGCGGAATTTCTTCGCCCGTGTAGCCATATAAACCGGAAAGCTCATGGAGCAAACGAATATCCCCTTCCCGGTTTCGGCCGAAGCGGTGGTCAAAACCCACCACCAATGTAGTCGTACCTATCTGATTTACAATAATATCCCTGACATATTCTGCCGGAGACATCCTTGAAAAAGCCTCGGAAAAGGGCACCCGCAGCAACACATCAATGCCGCAATGCCGCAGCAGTTCTTCCTTTTCTGCCCGGGTATTGAGCAGCTTAATGCCGTGGTCGTCAGGATGCAGCACCATACGGGGATGCGGATCAAAGGTCAGCACCACACTTTTACCCCCCTGGCGGGCGGCCAGGTCAGACA
Source organism: Flavobacteriales bacterium UBA4660 (assembly GCA_002405435.1). Lineage (GTDB taxonomy): Bacteria > Bacteroidota > Bacteroidia > Flavobacteriales_D > Sanyastnellaceae > UBA4660. Next base: position 4,263 of record DHLU01000076.1, on the reverse strand, counting down.
CCCGCTTCAGTAGGGCCCGGTGCCCCAGGTGGACACCGTCGAATGTGCCTATAGTGACAACGGCGGGGCCTGAAGCCTTGTAATGTTCAAACGAGTTGTAAACCAGCACTTTCCGGCAGATTTGCGGCTGCGAAGGTAGTCTGCACCGGCTTTCCCCTGGGCCGGCTGCCGAAAGTTTACAACTTTACCTTTCCGGAAAGCATTGCGGGTGTACATTCGCGCC
>DHLU01000076.1:578-3917 GCA_002405435.1 Flavobacteriales bacterium UBA4660 | reverse complement strand
CATGGCTGAACAATCAGGACATATTGCACAGATTATCGGACCGGTGGTAGACGTTAGTTTTCCTGCCGGACAGAAGCTCCCCAACATCCTCGATGCATTGGTGGTGAAAGGACAACAAAATGATGTAATTCTGGAGTGCCAGCAGCACATCGGCGAAGACACCGTGCGCACCGTGGCGATGGATGCTACAGAAGGGCTGAAGCGCGGCGACAAGGTACTGGCTACCGGCAGGAGCATCACCATGCCCACGGGAGATCAAATCAAAGGCCGGCTGTTCAATGTTGTGGGCCAGGCCATTGATGGCATCGGCGAAGTGAGCAACGCGGGCGGGTATGCCATCCACCGCCAGCCGCCCAAATACGAAGACCTCTCTACGTCAGCCGAGGTACTGCTCACTGGTATCAAGGTAATTGACCTTATTGAACCGTATGCCAAAGGCGGTAAGATCGGACTGTTTGGCGGTGCCGGTGTCGGCAAGACAGTATTGATCATGGAGTTGATCAACAATATCGCCAAGGCCTACAGTGGGCTGTCCGTTTTTGCGGGTGTGGGCGAACGCACACGCGAGGGTAATGACTTGCTCCGCGAAATGATTGAGTCAGGTGTTATCAAATATGGTGACGCGTTTGTGCACGGAATGGAGAAGGGCGACTGGGACGTGAGCAAGGTGGACCGCACCGAATTGGCCAAGAGCCAGGCAACGCTTGTGTTCGGACAGATGAATGAGCCACCCGGAGCGCGCGCCCGCGTGGCACTCTCAGGTCTTACGGTAGCCGAGTACTTCCGCGATGGGGATGAAAAAAGCGGCGGCCGCGACATCCTCTTCTTTATTGACAATATCTTCCGTTTCACCCAGGCAGGTTCGGAAGTATCGGCGCTGTTGGGTCGTATGCCCTCAGCCGTTGGATATCAGCCGACGCTGGCTTCCGAAATGGGTGTGATGCAGGAACGCATTACGTCTACCAAACGCGGATCAATCACTTCGGTGCAGGCCGTGTATGTTCCCGCCGATGACCTTACCGATCCGGCACCGGCTACCACCTTTGCCCACCTGGATGCCACCACCGTATTGAGCCGTAAGATCGCAGAGTTGGGTATCTATCCCGCCGTGGATCCGCTCGATTCAACTTCAAGAATCCTTACCCCGGCCATTGTCGGAGAAGAACATTACCGTTGCGCCCAGCGCGTAAAGGGTATCCTTCAGCGCTACAAGGAATTGCAGGATATCATCGCCATCCTCGGTATGGACGAGTTGAGCGAAGAGGATAAACTGTCAGTTTACCGCGCCCGCAAAGTGCAGCGTTTCCTGTCTCAGCCCTTCCATGTGGCAGAGGCATTCACCGGACTCAAAGGCGTGCTCGTTCCGATCGAAGAGACCATCAAGGGCTTCAATATGATCCTCGACGGCCAGTGTGACGAATACCCCGAAGCTGCCTTTAACCTCAAGGGAAGCATCGAAGAGGCGATAGAAGCCGGAAAGAAAATGCTTGCAGAAGCAGCAGCCCGCTAACCGAAATGATCAACGCATACGATGACTGTAGACATCCTTTCACCTGAATCCACCCTCTACTCCGGAGAAGCTACCTATGTTTTCCTTCCGGGAAGCAACGGAAGCCTCGGTGTGTTGAACCGCCATGCCCCGTTGATTTCTTCGCTCAAACGCGGAGTGCTCAGGGTAAAGGATACGGCCGGAAAGGAACACAGGTTCGAAGTGAATGGCGGCACGGTAGAAGTGCTGAACAATAAAGTGATTATTTTGGCTGAATAATTCCTTCAGTCCACAGGTTATAGGCCCGGCAATTTGCCGGGCTTTTTTTTTGGCCGGACCGTGGTCAGAAAATCAGGCGCTTGTCTCTTCCTTCAACCACGCGGATCGAACGCAACTGTTCGAACAAGACCATGATGGCAGACATGTACAGCGGAATCATCGGGATTTTAAACCGCACCAGCGCACCAAAATTGGAAGTGGTCAGTCCGGTCATGAAGCCAAACAGAACCGAAAAAAAGAGGCAATACAAAATAATCGGATTGCCCATAATTACCTTCAGCAGCACGCGTGGTTTTACAGAAAAAAGCACCAACAGGGTCATAACGAGAATGAAAAGATTTTCCAGTCCGCTGAGCAACATGACTACATTCTTGGCATCCCAGACGAAGGGCCTGAAGAGTCCGGCCATGGTCGCTGCCGGAAACTTCGACAAGGCTCCGCTGAGCGTGGGCTCAAAATCACCGATGTCGAAAGAATTGCCCTCGTAGTAGTCTTTTTTGAGATCGCGGTTGGTAACGGATGCCGTCTCAAGGGCCGAATCGATGGAAAACCGGCCGAGCCGGTCGTCGAGCAAACTGAGCACACCATAACTGCCACCGATGATAAGTGCATAGGTGATGGGTATTACCATCACACGCAGCAGTTGGTTTCGGATGCGCAGGATACCATCATAAAAATACCAGATCAGCGTACCGGGCAGCAGAATCAGCAGGATATAGGCCTTGATGGAGACAACAAAATAACCGGCACCGATTAGCAGCAGCCAGTTACCCAGCCGACTGCCTTTTTTGTTTATGAGGTTGTTGGTCGCTACAATAAACTGGCAGGTAGCCGCCAGGGTGAAAGAGTCTTTTAGAATGCCCGATCCCCAGCAGATGACGGAGGGCATAAACAAAATGGCCAGGGCCAGCCTTGAGGCATGTTGTGGAAAATGGGAAACAAACATCAGGTACAGCCGCCACAAACCGCTGTAGGTCACAATGGCAATCAGGGCAGTGGAGAGAAAATAACTGCCTCCGGTAACCAGCAAAAAGGGCACGGTGAGTTTAATGACAAACCGCGCCTTGTCCTCCCCAAACATGTACATCATCGGCTCACCGGTCTGGGCATTAAAAAGGCTTTTTATTTCTACGGTACCCGCACCGAAGTAGGCTTCCAGAAATGCGGGAAAGTCATACTTGAAGAGTTTGGTGAAGGCAACGGCACATTCATAATAACCGGTGCTGTCGCCGTGTTTGTAGTAAAAAATGTAGATGCATCCGAAAAACAGGCCACCGAAAATCTTCGCAAGCATACCAAGGGTAAAATACCGGTAGTGCGGGGCGAATGCCATTTTTTGTCTGGCGATTCTTCCGCCCAGCAGGATTACCGAAAGCAGCAGCAGCAGCATGGCCGGCAATTCCCAGAATTCGATCGGAATGCGGCCATAGATGAAGGAGTAGATGTACATCCCGGTTGCTTCAGGTTAGTCGTGGTGGTAGCTTTCGTCGCGGAGCAGTGTAAATACCCGGTACAGTTGTTCGGCCAGTACCAGCCGCGCCAAATCATGCGGAAAAGTAAGCGCAGACAGG
>DHLU01000076.1:0-412 GCA_002405435.1 Flavobacteriales bacterium UBA4660 | reverse complement strand
CCTGAATCCGTAAGCCCCGCCTACGACAAACACGAGGCCTCGGCTGCCCGCGTTCTGTTGCTTCTGCATCCAGCTTGCCAGAAGCCGGGAGCCCATTTTTTCGCCGTTTTCATCCAACAGCACCAGCCGTTCACCCGGGCCTACCTGTGCAAGAATCAGTTGACCCTCGGCCTGCTTGCGGCCGGTGGCTGAGGCGTGTGGCAGTTTCACATCGGGCAGTTCCTTGTATTCCAGTCTCGCATAGTGCCCCAGGCGGCTGAGGTAGTGGTCTATTCCCTGCGCCATCCAGGCTTCCCGCGTCTTTCCGACCGTCAATATCTTGATTTTCATTGGAGTGGCAAAAGTGATTCCCCTGGGATGGAAGGCAAAATAATTGAAGAAGTTAGTTGAATTGGACTGATCGTTGCATTTT
>DHLU01000020.1:16348-25616 GCA_002405435.1 Flavobacteriales bacterium UBA4660 | reverse complement strand
GGATGTAGCAATCGACCCGGCAGACAATACCCACGTTTACCTGGGCACGTGGGAAGAAGGACTGGATGAGATCTCAGGAGGGCGAAAATTCGTGTACAACCCCCAGAATTCGCCCCTGCAGGATGCGGGATTCTCCTGGTTTTCGGGATTTACCGCCGTAGGGGGCGTAGCGTTCGATCAGGAGCGGCAACTTTGGCTCACCAACAGCATGTCTGACCGCCCGGTGATTGCGCGCGACATCGCCGGAAATTTTTATCCCTTTTCCTTCTCCAACCTCTTTTCAGGAGACGAAATATGGTGAGACATCATGCCCACTTCCCGCGGTTATATATGGGCCGTGGCCACCAACCGGGGCATTTTAGTGCTCAATACCGCAGGCACCCTGTCTGCGACCTCCGACGACAGTTATGTTTTCCTCAACGAGGAAACGGGTCAGGGCGGACTGCCGGTGCGCGATGTGTTGTCGATGGAAGAAGACCTTGATGGTGAAGTGTGGGTAGGCACCTACCAGGGGATTGCGGTATTTTACAACCAGGACTGCCTCTTTACCGGAGATCCATGTGATGCCGAACAAATCCTGATCAACCAGGACGGCAACACCCAGGTTCTGCTGGAAACCGAGGCCATCACCGCCATCGAAATCGACGGGGGTAACCGCAAGTGGGTGGGCACCCAAAACAGCGGTGTTTTCCTGTTTAGCCCCGACGGTATTGAGACCATAGCCCATTTTACAGAGGAAAACAGCCCCCTGCCCTCCAACAACATCTTCGATATCGCCATCAACCACGGTACCGGAGAGATCTTTTTCGCCACCGAAAAGGGCCTGGTTTCGCTGATGAGCGATGCTGCCAATTTTGAGGTGGAAATGAATAATGTCAGGGTATTTCCCAATCCCGTGCGGCCTGATTTCACCGGCGTGATTTCCATAGACGGCCTGGCCTTTGATACCGATGTCAAAATCACTGATGCGGCGGGCAACCTCGTGTTTGAAACCTCCAGCGAAGGCGGCCGCGCTACCTGGGATGGCCGCACCCGCGACGGCCAGCCGGTCGTTAACGGCATGTACCTGGTATACGCAGGCAATGCCGAGACCAGAAATGCCCGGGTAGCCCGCATTGCCATCCTGCGCTGAGGCCCTGCCGCCTGGGCCAAACCACGGCTGCAGACCGGGCCCGCCAGGCAGGTCGGGCCGATGCCTGGCCGTGATAGAGCTATAAAATATTGAATATCAGGAATTAGCGCAGCCTCAGGGGCGGTGGAAAAAAGCTATTCAATCCTCTGCGAAATCGGTTACTTTTGGCCGCGTTTTTAAAACCATTTAAATCTCAATACAATGTCGGACGTAGCAAAGAAAGTAACAGCCATCATCGTAGATAAACTGGGCGTAGATGAAGCCGAGGTAACCCGTGAAGCGAGCTTCACCAACGATCTTGGAGCAGACTCTCTGGATACCGTGGAGCTCATCATGGAATTCGAAAAAGAATTCAATATTGCCATTCCGGATGATCAGGCTGAAAAAATTTCCACTGTGGGTCAGGCCGTAGATTACATCGAAGCCAACGTCGGCAAATAAGATTTCCGCCTCTTAACAGGGCCACTCCATGGAGTTAAAAAGGGTAGTAGTTACCGGTCTCGGTGCGCTTACTCCGCTGGGTAATACCGTCGAAGCATACTGGAACGGTCTTATCAACGGGGTGAGTGGTGCCAACCTTATTACCCGCTTTGACGCGTCCAAATTCAAAACGCGCTTTGCCTGTGAGTTGAAGAACTTCAATGTGGAAGACCACATTGAGCGGAAAGAGGCGCGCCGCATGGATCCCTACACCCATTATGCGCTCGTGGTAGCCGCTGAGGCCATCCGCGATTGCGGCATAGACCTCGACAAGGTTAACAAAGACAGGGTGGGCGTGATCTGGGGGTCCGGAATTGGCGGTTTGTTGACCTTCCAGCAGGAAGTGATGGAATTTGCCAAGGGAGATGGTACGCCGAAGTTCAACCCGTTTTTTATTCCCAAAATGATTGCCGACATCGCGTCGGGACAGATTTCCATCAGTTTTGGGTTCAGGGGTCCCAACTACACGACTACTTCTGCCTGCGCATCAAGTAACAACGCGCTGATCGATGCCTTTACCTACCTGCGGTTGGGCAAGGCCAACATGATCGTCACCGGCGGCTCTGAAGCGGCTGTAACGGAAGCCGGAGTAGGCGGTTTCAACGCCCTGAAGGCGCTTTCAGAAAACAACGATAATTATCAGACGGCCTCGCGTCCCTTTGACCAGACCCGTGACGGTTTTGTGCTGGGGGAAGGTGCCGCCTGTCTGGTGCTGGAGGAATATGAACATGCCAAGGCCCGCGGCGCGCACATGTATTGTGAGGTGCTCGGCGGCGGCATGTCCGCGGATGCCTACCACATCACGGCGCCTCACCCCGATGGAGTGGGTGCCCGGCAGGTTATGATCAATGCCCTCGATGATGCAGGCCTGAGGCCTGAAGACATCGACTATATCAATGTGCATGGTACATCAACCCCCCTGGGTGATGTGCAGGAGGCCAAGGCGATCCAGAAAGTTTTCGGGGAACACGCTTACAAACTCAATATTTCTGCCACCAAGTCAATGACGGGACACCTGCTCGGTGCAGCAGGGGCTATCGAGGCGGTGGCTACCATACTGAGCCTTAAAAACGACATCGTACCCCCGACTATCAATTTCAGTACCCCGGATCCCGAACTGGACACCCGGCTGAATTTCACCTTCAACCAAGCCCAGCGGCGCACGGTAAATGCGGCCATGAGCAATACCTTTGGTTTTGGCGGACATAACACATCGGCTGTGTTCCGCAAGATTGGATGAGTTGGAATCCCATACGTTTACTGAGAAAACAATCCGCAGAGGACAGGGAAGTAGCCCGTTTTGTGCGAAAGGCCTTCGGTATTTCCCTCCGGCATGCCGACTTCTACCACCAGGCACTGCGCCACGCTTCGGCAGCGACCAAAATCAAACCCGGACTGAAGAACTCCAACGAACGGCTCGAGTTTCTGGGTGATGCGGTGCTCGATGGAATTGTGGCCCACTACCTCTACAAAAAGTACCCCGGGCTGCCTGAAGGTGAACTCACCAAGATGAAGTCAAAGGTGGTTCGTCGTGAAAACCTCAATATGATCGGCTATGGCCTCGGCCTAGACCAGCAGCTGGATCTCAAGCTGGGCAACCAGGACATGCACGATTCGATTGTGGGCAATGCGCTGGAGGCCGTCATCGGCGCCATCTACCTCGACAAGGGCTACAACACCACGCGAGACATTGTGTTGAGGTTACTGAAACAATACGGACTAGACTCGAGGGTTCATGATGATATAGACTACAAGAGCAAACTGCACGAGTGGAGCCAGAAACAGCGTCGAACCATTGAATTTAAGGTGGTAGGCCACAAAAACACCGGCGGGTCTAGTGTGTATACCATCCAGTTGCTCATAGACGGAGAGGTCTGCGGCAGGGGCGAAGGCATGTCCAAAAAATCGGCAGAACAAAAGGCTTCGCGCCAGGCGTGCGAAAAGCTCTTCCCCAGGGCATGAGCCTCGTGCAGGCGTGAAACCGAACCTGCGGTGTCAGCGGCCGGTTTGAGAATAGAATAGAAGCCACCGAGGGCTCAACCTGCCTAATTTTGACTCCGGATGCAAAACCCAAAAACCCGTTCCGTGCCGCACCTTCAACTTGATTTTACCGATGACCACAGCTACCTGCTCGGAGGTGTGAGCTGCCACGACAAAGACTATCGCTTCGTCTGGAAGCTCAACCTCACCATGTCATGGAACCTGGCCGCTGACGGAGATTTAATGGTAAAAGATGAAACAGGTGCGCGTGTGTTTCCGCGCTATACCTTCTTCTTTGAGGAATTGTCATCGGTTACCGTGATTGTCAATCATGCGGGCGACGGAGTAGCCATTCCCGAATGGGCCCACTTTGACTTTCTGCTCAAATTTGAAAACGTTACCGATGACATGGTGAAGGGGATGATGCAGCGGATAAGGAAGATCCAGGGTGTGCAGGTGGTAGCGATGGCTGACCCTGAAAAACTCAAGCGGCGGGTTTCCCTGTAAAGGTCCTGCCCCAATGAATAGCGTGTATGAATAAAACGAAAGTAGTAGCGACGATAGGCCCGGCATCCGCCAGCCGGGAAGTACTCAAGTCTATGATTATAGAAGGACTTGATGTGGTTAGGCTGAATTTTTCTCACGGTGAACACGAACAGCACCTGAAGGTAATCCAGTACGTGCGTGAACTTGACAGGGAGCTCGGCACCAACACCTCGCTGCTGGCCGACCTGCAGGGGCCTAAGCTGCGTATAGGAGAAATGCCCGATGGCGGAGCCTTGCTCGTACAGGGCACTACCGTCAGGGTGACCACCCGCAAACAAGTGGGCAGCGCACAAATCATTTCCACCAACTATAAGGAGTTTGCCGCCGATGTGAAGGCCGGAGAAACCGTGCTACTCGATGACGGCAAGATCACGCTGAAAGTTATTTCCACCAATGGAAAGGATGAAGTCGTCACGCAGGTGCAGCAGGGAGGAATCTTGTCTTCGCGCAAGGGAATCAACCTGCCCAACACCCATGTCTCGCTTCCTTCCCTGTCAGAAAAAGACCTGGCCGACCTCGATTTTGCACTCGCCCATGAGGTAGACTGGATCGGACTGAGTTTCGTCAGGCGCGCCGACGATATCCGGGCCCTGAAAAAAATCATAGAATCGCGGGAAAGCCATGCCAAGGTTGTAGCCAAAATTGAAAAACCGGAGGCTGTGCGCGAAATCGACAGTATCATATTCGAAACCGATGCCGTGATGGTGGCACGCGGTGATCTCGGCGTGGAGATGCCCCTGCAGGCCCTTCCGCTGATTCAGAAAAAAGTCATTCATAAATGCAACGAGCACAGCAAGCCGGTGATTGTGGCTACCCAGATGATGGAGAGCATGATCCAGAGTGTAACCCCCACCCGCGCTGAAGTAAATGACGTGGCCAATGCCGTACTCGACGGCGCAGATGCCGTCATGCTCAGCGGCGAAACAAGTGTCGGAAAGTATCCTGTGGAGGCCATACGGGTCATGAACAGCATCATAGAGGAGGCAGAAAAATACCCTGATATCTACTACCGCGACTTGCACGCACCCGAGGAGGTGGATGAGTCTCGTTTCATTACCGATTCTGTGTGCTACAGCGCCTGCAGACTCGCCATGCGCGCCAGGGCAGCGGCTATCGTCACCATGAGTTTCAGCGGATATACAGGCTTCAAAATTTCGAGTCAGCGCCCTAATGCCCACATTTTCGTATTCACCGCCAACCGCAAAATTCTCTCCCAGATGAGTTTGGTGTGGGGCGTCAGCGCATTCTACTACGACAAGATGGTCAGCACAGACCAGACAATTGCCGACATCCGGTATTTTCTAAGGAGACAGTCGCTGATCAAGGACGGGGAGTTTATCATCAACATTGCGTCCATGCCGATACTTGAACAGGGCATGACCAATATGCTCAAATTGAGCAGGGTCTGAGAGGCATCAGCGGCCTGCGCTGCGGGGCGCGGTGAGATAGCGGTAAACCGCGTTGTGCATTGCACTGCCTTCATTTTCATCACGCAAGGGCATGAAGGTCACCAGGGGCCCGCTCTTCTGGCTCCTCAGCACCCGGTACAATTCCTTTGCGTCCGCCATGCGTTCTTTCGCACTGCGGCTGCCGCATGCGATGGTAACACGGGTATCCGGCGTGTCAAGGTGTCCTTTCAGGTTTTCGAAATCCTGCAGAATCGAACGGTTATTCCACTGCAGGTCGGGCGCAACAATCAGGTAGTCTCCAAACCATCCGGCTTGCTTCAGCAGCACCTCTCCCGCCAGCAGTCCGCCTTCAGACCCGGCTATAAGCGTTCGTTGTCCGTCGGTACGGTATTGCCTGTTGATAAATGGAATAACCTCTTCCCCGATAAACCTGACGAAAGCCGCTGAACCCCCGGACGTCTTACCGGCGGCTTCCTGCGCATCTTCCCCTGAAGAAAAGGTAAAGTCACGTTTGCGGTCCACATTGGCGATACCTACCACTATGGCAGAACTTGCCTGTCCGGTCATGGCGAGAAATTGCATGATGCCGCTGACGTGTATGAAGTGTTCATCTGAACCGCCATCCAGCAGAAAGAGTACCGGAAATGCTGCCGAGGTCTCGGTAAGGTAATTCGGAGGAAGATACACGTTGAGTTTCCGCTCTTCCTTGAGCACGAGTGAGTGAAAAATGTGGGTAATTCCCAGCGTGACCGGCTGAGTTTCCGACTGAAGCTGGATAGGACCGGGCTGCGCCTTTAGTGCGTTCACGGTGGTTGTAAGAAACAATAGTAGGGCCGGTATAGCGGCATAGACAGTTAAGCGGTGCATGATGGCAATTGTTGCGGCTAAACTACGCACTCCGGCACGCGCACGTTCCGGTGCCGGGTTGTATTTTCTGCCGGCGTTGAAGTACCTTTGGCAAAACAGCCGTGATGATACGCAGACCTTTCAACCTTACCCAATGGATCCGGGAAAACCGCGAACTGCTGAAACCCCCCGTGGGAAACAAAAACCTGTACCACGAGGCCGGTGATTACATTGTAATGATTGTGGGTGGTCCCAATGCCCGAAAAGACTATCATTTTAACGAAACAGAGGAGTTGTTTTACCAGCTGGAGGGCGATATAGAAGTCGGCATTCAGGAAGACGGACAGGCAGTAACCATTCCGGTCCGCGAAGGTGAGATGTTTCTCCTGCCGGCCCGCGTACCCCATCAGCCCCGCAGGGGGTCCAATACCGTCGGGCTGGTTATCGAGTGCAAACGCGATGACCGCCAATTGGAAGACGGATTGCAGTGGTACTGTGAGAAATGCAACAACCTGCTCCACGAATACCGCTTTATACTCCACAATATCGAGAAGGATTTTTTGCCCCGCTTCAGGGAATTTTACGCCAATGAGGCCTACCGCACGTGTAACAAATGCGGGACGGTCATGGAAGTTGATCCCCGGTTTGCCTCGCAGCAATGCTGAAATCCGTTCTGCTGCGGGCCTGTGTGCTGTGTCTGCTTGCAGCAAGCCCGCCGCTTAACGCCGCTGCTCGTTACACCGGTCTGGCTGCTGACCGGGTTACCAGAGACTGCCAAGTCCCCACCCTGGGCGCTGGTGACTGTCCGGATGAAATTCTTGTCACCGGACCTTTCTCCGGGGTAACGGAATTTTCAGTACCCGGTTTGCCGGAAGAAATCGAGGTGAGTTGGCAGTTCGGTGATGGCAGCATGCTGGATAACGCCACGGGCACTGTCGCCCATACCTACAGCCAGGGTGGTGTGTACGAAGTGTCTGCCGCGTTTTTTTTTGGTGATTGCGCAGAGGGAAGCGCAGCCATTCTGACCACCACCGTTCAGGTAACCTTCTGTCCGCAGTTTATCTCCCAGGCACAGATCGCCTGCCACACCTATCTCTTCTTTGCAGATATTCCTGTAAATAACCTCTTGTTTGAATGGGATTTCGGCGATGGTGATACCTGGGATTGGCAGGGTATACCGGCGCATACCTTCACAGGTTCAGGGTCACACGAGGTTTGTCTGTCTGTAGAGGCCGGCGAATGTGCGGGGACTTCGTTGTGCACGGTTTTCGAGGTTCCAGTTTGTGAAGGCGGAGATCCCGGTTGCCCGGAGGTTTTTGCAGCCTTCGATGAATGCGGAGAAATTTCACTCGAAATCAATCCGTATACAGAAGGAGCGCAACTGGTCATGCCTGACACCTCCATGGCAGTGTCGGGTCCGGTGATGTCCTATCAGGTTCCCCAGGATGCGGTACCGATGGTTTTTTTTGTGGACGTACCCGGTTGTGAGCCATCCGTCTTCGAATATGCGCCTGCATACTGCACCTGTTTTTCGGGGTTCGAAGTCGATGGCACTTGCTCTCCGGTAACCATCTCTGTGGATGTTCCCGGGGAAAGCGTATTGCATTGGGTGGTGGCAGGATACAATTTCTATGGAACCGCTTCGGAAACGTTTGAGATCGGGCAACCGGGCCTGCATGAGGTATGCATACATTATCAGCATGCACTATGCGAAATGAGCCAATACTATTGTTTCAATATCCTCGTTGAAGTGTGCGCTGCAGAATGTCCTGACAGCATCGATGTGACCCCGCTGGGCGACAATTCCTTTGTGTTTTACCTGCCCGGTCTGGAAGATGGCGCTGTCGTGACCTGGAACTTCGGCGACGGAACGGTAAACGCCGGAGACGATACAGCGACCCATAGTTTTCTGCCGGGCAATTATCTGGTAAGCGCCGACTTCATCGATGCAGATTGCCCGGGCGGAACTACCACCACGCTCGTGACGGAGGTCACAGCCTATGCCGATTGTTTTCTGGAACTGGAAGCGGTGGAGGGAGAAGATGGTTCCTTCACCTTTACGGCCACAGGAGAACCTGTAACCTTACCCATGTATTGGGACTTTGGCGATGGAACCACCCTCGAGGCTACATGGGTAACGGATCATAGCTATGCCCCGGGGGAGTACGAGGTCTGCGCATGGTTTCTCAACGAAGCCTGTGCCGATACCACCCGTGCATGCGTCAGCATTGTGCTGGAAGAACCGTGGTTCTGTCCGAATACTATTGTCATAAGCGATGACTGTTGGCTCAGTGTACCCGGTGTGCCTGCAGGAAGTGGTGGCAACTGGTCAGTCACAGCATGTGGCAATACCCAACAGTTCAATGATGCGGGTGCTGCCCTCCATGTTCAGTTCACCGCATTTTGTGATCCCCTGGTCGTGTGTTTTTCCAGCGATTCTCTGCTGGCCCTCGGATGCCCGGAAATTTCCTCAGACCTGAGCGCCGCGGTGAACGGTAACTGCGTTGTCAACCTTGCAGACCTTGTCGGCCATGGCCTGATGATCTATCCCAATCCTGCTTTGGAGGAGTTATGGGTGGAGTTTCCGCAGGCGGGCAGCTGGCAGGTTGTACTGCGGGATGTCACCGGACAAAGGCTGCTGTCGGCCCAACGGTATGACCGACGTATTCTCCTTGATTTGCGGGCCCTTTCGCCGGCCTTGTACATCATCGAAGTCAGCAGTGCAGATCAACGTTTTGTGCGGCCTTTAGTCAAAAAATGATCATCCGGAAACAGGTGATTTTACTGCGCCCAGGCAACCTTTGGCTCACTTTTGGGGTAAGTATCAATAGGCCGGCTGACGGCATCCCTTACCCAATTCCTACATAATGAAACC
>DHLU01000020.1:14535-16249 GCA_002405435.1 Flavobacteriales bacterium UBA4660 | reverse complement strand
ATCCCTTACCCAATTCCTGCATAATGAAACCACTACTTGTATGGGTTATAGCCCTTATGGTATCGGGCACCGCGTCACACGCCCAGTGCGACAACTACGTTCTCCAACTGCTTTCCTATGTGGCCATGGGAGGCCCGACCAGCGTCAACTGGTCTGTAGAGGACGCAGAGAACGGAACGGCCATCGCCTCAGGGGCCTCAACATTCAGCGCCTTCATATTTAGCAGTGCTTCCACACTCTGTCTCAGCCCCGGTTGCTATAATGTGCAACTGGTTGGCAACGCCCCGTTTACTTCAACTACAGCCGGAGGTATCATCACCTTTAACGGTGAGGTGGTTCCGCCCAACGGTGAGTTGAACTGGGGTGCAACGGTGCTGGAATTTGGTTTTTGCACAGATGCGCCTCCTGTTTCCTGTGCAGCGGATATTTTCGTCGCCGAAGAATCAGGCGGATGTTCATTCGTTTTCGGCAACAACTCGACCACGGATACGCCCGGTATCGTGGTTTGGCAATGGACCATTGACGGACAAGAAGCAGGCAGTGGGGAAGGGCTGCAAAACACATTCACCACAGATGGCCTGCATGAGGTGTGTCTCAACATGGTCGTTATGGATGGTGAACTTCCACTGTGTTTTGACAGCACATGCATTACCGTGGAGGCCACGGGCTGTAGTCAGGAGTCCGGTTGTCCGTCGGAAATTTGGAGCAGTGCAGATAACGAATGCGGACTCACTGTTTCTTTCGAAACAGGATGGGGCACCGAAGGCGAATCTGTAAACTGGTGGTTTGATGATGGAAGCGAACAGGTCGCGGGCGGACATGCCATCTCTCATACATACGAATCCCCGGGCGTTTATTACGTATGTGCCTTTTATTCCGGTCCGTTGTGCGCGGAAGGTGCGGAGCTCTGCAGGGAAGTTGTTGTGGAAGGATGTCAGGTTGAATGCGGGGAAGCCATCATCGCCGAGCAGGTGGCATGCAACATATTCTACTTCTCCGTGCCTGGTTCCTTAGCAGGTGGGTACAACTGGACCTTTGGCGATGGTTTCGTTCAGACAACGTCGGAGCCTTCAGTCTATCACACCTATGAAACGGAGGGTATCTATGAAATTCATGTGAACTTTACAACGGAACTCTGTCCGGAAGTTATCCTGGTGGCAACGGTGCTGGCAGGGTGTTCAGAGCCATGCCCATCAGAAATAGCGGTGGCATACAACTGTGTCGGCAATCAGGTGCACCTGTACCTTCCCGGTATTTCAGAATCGACGCCGGTAACCTGGTACATTGGAGACGTTTTGCAGGAGTCGGAGATCAACTGGCTGCCGGTTGATGCAACGGCCGGATGGATTGCCGTTTGCGCATGGGTGGAAGGATGTGAAGTGTTCTGCGCAGACACGTGGATTGAAGGCTGTTCACAGGAGTGCGCGCTTGATGCACAGTGGATTTCCGGAGACGGTTGCCCGTTGTTGGTCTTTCAGGCTCAGGGTTTTCCGGAGGGCGCCGTGATTCAATGGACACAAAACGGCGAACCGGTCAATACAGGGGCCATTACCACATTTTCACTGGAGGAAGGCCCCAACAATCTTTGCGCATTTTACACCTTCGAGGGCTGTTCAGCGGAATGGTGCGAAACGTATTCCTTGTGCGGAACCGAATGCCCTGACCAGCTTTGGAGTGGAGAAGGAGAGGCGTGCGGACACATGATTTTTGAGTC
>DHLU01000020.1:12994-14420 GCA_002405435.1 Flavobacteriales bacterium UBA4660 | reverse complement strand
GGAGAAGGAGAGGCGTGCGGACAAATGATTTTTGAGATTGGGGGTTTTGTAGAAGGTGAAGCGGTTACCTGGTATCCGGGTGATGAGTCAGGTGCCGTTGACGGCGGACACTTTTTCACCCACGAATATGCAGAGCCCGGTGTGTATACCGTGTGTGCCTATTACACAAGCCCGCTCTGTCCGGGCGGTGTTGAATTATGCACTGAAATAGAAGTCGCACCATGCGGTGAATGCACGGCAGTGGTCATCGCTCTTGACAGTTTCGTGGCGGATGGTGGACCACAATACATCGAATGGTCGCTTTCCGGTATTACGGATGACGGTTTTTACACTGAAGGCGCGGCGGAGTATTCCATCGAAGACCCATACCTGGACATCAGCCTGTGTCTACCCGACGGATGCTATGAAATGCTGGTATGCGCTCCCGAGACATTCAATCCGGAAGCTTTCGAAACGATTTTCGGAGAACCGATTGAGGTATTTGGTATAGAGGTAGGAGATGGGGGTGCATGTTATGGATATACTATAGTTTTTGGTGTCAACAGCGATTGCAGCACCGAGCCCTGTGAGGCTTCGTTTGAGCCGGTTTATACAGAGACGATCGGTATGGTTGAATTCGTCAATACTTCTGTCTTCGACGGAGAGGCTTCCTTTGTTTGGAATTATGGAAACGGCCTGAGCGGACTTGGTGAATCGGGAGGTGTGTGGTACAGCGCCAACGGTGTTTATGAAGTATGTCTTACCCTTACGGTCGAAGGCATCTGTGCTGATACCTATTGCCAGCAGGTAGTCGTCGAGGGATTCCCTGGTGAATGTGATGGTATCGAGATTGCGCTCATGTTGTCAAGTAGCTATGAAGAACCAGGTGAAGACGCCTTCACCCTCACGGTTTCAGTGGACGGAGAGACGGTCGAAAGTTTTCCGGTGACTACGTGTTTTGCTTGTCCGGAGAGCATTGTGCTTCCGCTTTGTGTACCCGACGGATGCTATTCGGTTGACTTCATTGATGAGTCCGGGCTTGATGCTTCCGAAATCATCATCGCGGCTTACATCGCCGGATCGTTGTTGCCAGAAGGAAGCATGACACTCGAATTGAACGACGAAGCCGGCTCATTTGAAGTGTGTTTCACCGGTGTTCCGGAAGAACTGTTGCCTCCGTTGTATGCGTATCCGAATCCGGCGAACGACCGGCTTACAGTCAACTTTGGAACGCCGGGCCCACGCCAGCTGGATTGGACGGATGCATCGGGAAGACTCGTGCACAGCGAGCAGTCAACGGGACCTGCCGAGGTGCTGGACATCGCCAATTTCCCTGCCGGTATCTATCACTTGCGGTCGATAACGGGAGCCCAGGTGGCCCACGTGCGGGTGATTATTGCCCGGTAGACCGGCGTTTGCTGTGCGTCCAGCCCTTTGCGCCGGTTTT
>DHLU01000020.1:0-12874 GCA_002405435.1 Flavobacteriales bacterium UBA4660 | reverse complement strand
TTGCTGTGCGTCCAGCCCTTTGTGCCGGTTTTTACCTGTGCAATGCCGGGGCAGTATTCCGGATTTTTATCCCCTTATTTTTGCACCCGACCACTGACCCCGCAGGCCCTTCGCTTCCAACGTGAGGCGGGTACTTTGGGGCTGGAGGCATTTGTGACCAAAAGCAAGGTATGACACCCTCAGCACTAAAAGATACATATGCGTCGTTGCCGGTAATGGCAGCATTGAACGATGCCGTTGTGTCAGCGGGCAGCAAAACAGGGATCCGCGGCATCGTAGGATCTGCAGGGGCGGTTATTGTGGCGGCACTCTTTGCGCGTTTGGGCCGCACGCTGGTGGTGATGCTGCCCGACCGGGAAAAGGCGATTTACTTTTACAACGATCTTCAGGTACTCGGGCTCGAGCAGGCCACCTTGTTTTTTCCGCGATCGGCGCGCCTGGCGTATGAGGTTGAGAAAACCGAAAATGCCAATGTGGCCATGCGGGCGGAAGTGCTCCACCTGCTCCGTGAGCGGAAAGCCCCCTCGCTGGTAGTCACCCATCCGGAGGCCATTGCCGAAAAAGTAATTACACAGACCGATCTGCGTGCCGTCACCTTTGAAATCACCGTCGGAAACGACCTTGATTTTGATTTCGTCGATGAGTGGATGCATACCTATGGGTTCACCAAAGTGGACTACGTCTATGAGCCCGGCCACTATGCCATCAGGGGTGGTATTCTGGATATTTTCTCTTTCAGTTTCGATCATCCATACCGCATAGAAATGTCGGGCAGCACGGTGGAGAGTATCCGGAAGTTTGAAGCCCAGACACAGCTGAGCGTGGCCCAGATGAAAAGAGCCACGGTTGTGCCCGATGTAACGCACCGCCAGTCTGGCGAATCGCGGGTGACCCTGCTCGAATACCTCGGTAATGAGTTGGCCGTATGGGTGGCTGATACCGCGCTGATCTTGAAACAGGCTGAAGCCGAGCTTGACAGGGCAAGGCAGCAATTTGCCAAATTGGGCAACACCTTGCTTCGGCATGACGAGCCCGAAGTGTTGTTTGCCGGAGAATTGGCCCTTCGTCAGCAATTGGAGGGGCTACGCGTGATTGAAGCCGGTGCAGGACCAAAATTCGTAACGGGCGCAGCCTTCTCATTTCAGATGGAACCCCAGCCGTCGTTCAACAAAAATTTCGACATGCTCGGAATCAACCTGGCTAACCACCACAAACAGGGTTTCACCAATATAGTCGCAGCAGGCCAACCGAAGCAGATTGAACGCCTCTATCAGATTTTTCAAGACAAAGACCACGAGGTGAATTTTGAACCCCTCGCAGTAGAACTCAGTGAAGGATTTATTGACAAGGAGAACAAGGTGTTGGTATATACAGACCACCAGTTGTTTGAGCGTTACCACCGTTTCCGGCTTAAGGAGGGTTTTTCAAAGTCAAAGGAAGCCATGACGCTGAAGGAACTGGTAGCCCTCAAGCCCGGCGACTATGTGGTACATATCGATCATGGCGTGGGTCAGTTTGCCGGTTTACAGAAGATTGATGTGAACGGAAAAGAGCAGGAGGCCATACGGCTCACCTATAAGGGAGGAGACACCCTCTATGTGAGTATTCATTCGCTGCACCGGATATCCAAGTATGTAGCCAAGGAAGGTACTGCGCCTTCGATGGACAGACTAGGCAGCAATGCCTGGCAGAACCTCAAGAAAAAGACAAAAACCCGTGTCAAGCAGATTGCCTTTGACCTGATCAAGCTGTACGCAAAAAGAAAATCGACGCGAGGGCATGCCTTTGCCCCCGACACTTATTTGCAGACCGAACTGGAGGCGTCTTTCATTTATGAAGATACGCCGGACCAGCTCAAGGCCACGCAGGCTG
Source organism: Flavobacteriales bacterium UBA4660 (assembly GCA_002405435.1). Taxonomy (GTDB): domain Bacteria; phylum Bacteroidota; class Bacteroidia; order Flavobacteriales_D; family Sanyastnellaceae; genus UBA4660. The sequence goes on along the minus strand of DHLU01000020.1, from coordinate 11,002 downwards.
TAAAAGAAGACATGGAGGCGGGCGCGCCCATGGACCGGCTGGTGTGTGGTGATGTGGGTTTTGGAAAAACGGAAATCGCCATTCGGGCTGCATTCAAGGCTGCTGTTGACGGTAAGCAGGTGGCCGTGCTGGTGCCGACCACCATTTTGTCGCTGCAGCACTACAACAGTTTTTCAGCCCGGCTGAAAGATTTCCCCGTACATGTTGACTACCTCAACCGGTTTAAATCGCCCAAGGCCGTAGCCGAAACCTTGAGAAAACTCGAGAAGGGAGAAACCAACATCATCATTGGCACACATGCGCTCGTAGGTGCCAGGGTCAAATTCAAAGACCTCGGACTGCTCATTATCGATGAGGAGCAGAAGTTTGGTGTGGGTACAAAAGACAAACTGAAAACGCTGCGCGCAAACGTAGATACCCTGACCCTCACGGCGACGCCGATTCCCAGAACCCTTCAGTTTTCCATGATGGGTGCGCGCGACCTAAGTCTGATACAGACCCCTCCGCCCAACCGTTATCCCATCCAGACCGAATTACACACGTTCAGTGAATCGCTGATCAGAGACGCAGTAAGTTATGAAATGCAGCGGGGAGGGCAGGTGTTTGTGGTGCACAACCGCATCGGTAATATTGCTGAAGTGGCAGGTATGATCAGCCGTTTGGTGCCCGATGCCCGTGTGGTGATCGGACATGGGCAAATGGACGGCGAAAAGCTTGAGGAGGTGATGACATCCTTTATAGAGGGAGAGGCAGATGTGCTTGTCAGCACGGCAATTGTTGAAAGTGGACTCGATATTCCCAATGCCAACACGATTGTCATCAACGACGCGCATCTTTTCGGTATGAGCGATCTTCATCAGCTACGGGGCCGTGTCGGAAGAACCAATAAAAAGGCCTTTTGTTACCTGCTTTCCCCTCCGCTGCACCACGTTTCCGATGATACCCGCAAGCGGCTGCAGACAATAGAGCAGTACAGCGACCTGGGCAGCGGGTTGCATATTGCCATGCGCGATATGGATATACGGGGTGCAGGCGACCTGCTGGGCGCTGAACAAAGCGGTTTTATCAATGACCTGGGCTTTGAGACATACCAGAAAATTCTCAATGAGGCACTTCAGGAACTGCGGGAGGAACACTTCAAGGAGCTGCACGAGGAAGAGATGAAACGAGCCAATTCGTATGTGAGTGAAACCGTGCTGGAGACCGATTTCGAGTTGCTCATACCCGATGAATATGTGAGCAGCATCACCGAGCGTATGGCTTTGTACCGTGAACTCGACGACATGGCAGATCAAAGCGCCCTTGCCGCCTTTTGCAACAGGCTGGAAGACCGGTTCGGACCGATCCCACCACAGGTAATTGCACTGGTAGATACCATGCGGCTGAGGTGGATGGCCAGAGACCTTGGTTTGGAAAAACTGGTGCTCAAGAGCGGCAAGATGATCGGCTACTTTGTGTCCCGTGAGTCGAGTCCGTTTTACAGCAGTGACCGTTTCGGTCAGATTATCAATTTCCTCCGCGACCAGCCCCGCGCAGCCAACATGTACCAGAGGGAGGGATCACTCAGGATTTCCTTTGACGGGATACACACGTTGGTTCATGCAGTGGAAAGACTCCGAGCCTTGTTGACATCAGGCCGAAATACCGTTGAATCGGTGGAGCAGGGGAGTTAATTTTGCCGCAAATCAGATAAACCATGAAATTCGGCGTTGTCGTTTTCCCCGGAAGTAACTGTGATGAAGACCTGGTATACGGCCTGAGCGAAGTGCTGCACCAGGACGTCGTAAAACTCTGGCATAAGGAGCAGGATCTCAAGGGCTGCGATTTTATTTTCCTGCCCGGAGGTTTTTCGTACGGCGACTACTTGCGGTCGGGTGCCATCGCGAGGTTTTCTCCGATTATGAATGAGGTGATTGCCCACGCCAACCGCGGAGGTTATGTTATGGGAATCTGCAATGGGTTTCAGATACTGTGTGAAGCACGTCTGTTGCCGGGCGCATTGCTGCACAACTCCTCTCGCCGTTTTATCTGCCGCAATGTTTTTATTCGTCCCGAATCCCTCACGGCCCTTCCGACCCGAAACCTGGAGACAAACCGGGCCTATAAAATTCCAATCGCGCATGGTGAGGGAAATTATTATATCGATGAAGCAGGGCTGAAGTCATTGACCGACAACGACCAGGTGCTTTTCCGGTATTGTGATGCGGATGGCAAGGTGACGGACGAAGCCAATCCCAACGGATCTATCCGCAATATTGCGGGCGTATCCAACAAAAACAAGAATGTATTTGGCATGATGCCCCACCCTGAGCGGGCTGCCGATTTCGAATTGGGTAACACGGACGGAAAAGAGATCTTTGAGTCGATCTTGTGGGTGGTTAATGCCTGAGTACGTGAAGTGCCACTAAAAAGAAAACCCCGCCGGTTAACCAGCGGGGTTCTTGATTTTTGGTTACAAATCAGTTATTAGAGGTTGTACTGAAAGTTTCGCTTACCAGTTTAAACTCAGCCCGCCGGTTGAGCTCAAACTCCTGTTCTGAGCAGTTAGAGTTTTCGTCAATACAGTGGTTCAACGGCTTAGCCTCTCCAAACCACTCTGCCTTCAAGCGGTTTTTATTGATGCCTTTTTGCATGAGGTAGCCTTTTACCGCCATGGCACGGCTCATTGACAGTTGCTGGTTGTAGGCAATACTGCCTCGTGCATCACAGTGTGTCCGCACAATCAGGTTGAAAGAAGGCTGCTCTTTCATAATTTTTGCGACCTGGTCGAGAATGATTTTCGAATCATCCCGGATGAAAGCCTTGTCGTAATCAAAGAGCACATTTTGGATGTCAAGGGCTTCAAGGTCGACCATATTCTCGAACCCCGGGGTCTTTTTTATGTCCTCCGGCTGACTGGCGATCTCATTCTGGGCCTTGTAGGTTTCTGTATAGGGCATTTTAACCTTCATGTCGTTCATGAGTTTGTTGGAAGCACCGGAGGTACTCATTTCAATTGTCTGGGGCTCATAGTTCTCTTTGCTGACAGTGAACGAAACCTTGTCATCGCGCGGAACGACAATGGTAAAACGCCCATCAGCATCAGTTACATGGGTTACTTCTTCGCCGTTGGATAGCCGGATATTTACGTTGGCATTGGGCATAATCTCTCCGGACTTCAGGTCAACCACCACACCGCTGAGTTCAACCTTATCATCGGCGATCCCCGATTGCTGTGAGGCGACCATGTTCTTGTACTCAGGGGTATGAGACATAGAAACCGTAGTCGGTCCCGTCATCTTACCCTTGCCTTTGGGCGTCATCACCTGGATGGTCAAATCGCTATAGTCATTTTTGTCGACATTTAGGGTCATTGGGATGCCCTGGGGAACGAGCAGCTCCCATTTGCCGTTGTCATCGGTAACGACTGAGTACAAGTATCCGTCCTTGTCAGTGCCCGAAACGGTGGCGCCTGAGATCGGCATGCCATCTGAATCGTCTACCAGCACACCGCCAATGGTTACACCGGTTTTCAACAGATCATCCCTGCGAAGTTCCTGGCTGTAAACAACGGTCCTTTCAAGGGTTACCTTGAGGTTGTCTGGAAGTGAAGAGCTGTTAACGCCTGGTGGGAGCGTTAGCTGACACACGTCGTAGTTTTTGTGCTCAATGCTGATGCTGGGCCGCGATTTGGCGGGCACCATCAGCAGAAATTTACCATATTCGTCTGTTTTGGTGAGATAAGTGTTTCCGTCTTCCCCGACGGCACTGACCTTAGCTCCGTTAAGTGCTTTTTTGGATGCGCCGTCTGTAACCGTACCGGCTACGTCTTCCCATCCTTCTTCTTTCAGTTGTTTGAGATGCTCGTCGGTGTACATCATCTGCATATCTACCACCGAGACTTCATGGGCAGCTGTCTTGGTATTGACCTCTGTAGTAATGGGTTTGAAGTTTTCCTGCGCAGCGGATATTTTGATCATTCCGGTTTCTACAGGTACCAGCATGGTGAAGATGCCTGACTCATCTGTTACCGCCGTGTATGTTTTGCCATCAGGGGTTGTAGCGGTCACCAGGGTATTGGCCAGTGGTTTTTGGGTCACTCGGTCAACAAGTGCGCCGGTGAGGGGCTTGGCATCATCGGGGACATTGGTGAGTTTGTAACGGGCAATAAGTTCTTGTTTTTCTGCCTTTGAGTTGAGGTAGGCAGAGAGGAGGTCCATCCTTTCCGGCACGATAGTGCGTTCACCCAAGTCAATGTAGGGGTCTGTAACTGGCTGAGGAGTGTTGAATGTGAAAACAGGTTCTTCCGTTTCCAGCATGGGGTTTACCATGGTGACCTCAATTTTATCACCGGCATCAGCCGTGAATCTAAACTGCCCTTGTTCGTCTAGTGTTTCGGTGGTGGTAATTCCGGTGGAAAGAGACCTGATGAGTACTTTTTCACCGGCCAGTGAATGGCCTGGTGTGCTGCTGCGCACGGTTCCGGCTATAATCATCTGAATGAGCTTCACGGTCTGGAACGAAAACACATCGTCGTTGCCAGCACCGTTGCGGCTCGAAAAGAAAAAGCCTGAGTCGTCTATATTGTCGTACAGTGCAGAGAAGTCGTCTGAGTTGGAATTAACGGGATAGCCAAGGTTAACAGCGTCCATCCATTTTCCGAAAATGAAATCACTCCTGAAAATATCAAGCCCTCCCAGCCCGGCCCATCCGTCGGAAGAAAAATACAGGACACCATTGTCGGTGAGGAAGGGAAACATTTCATTTCCTTCTGAGTTAACACCGGGTCCCAGGTTGATCGGGGTAGTCCAGCCTTCGTTTATACGCTGGGATACATAAATGTCTGTGCCCCCGAATCCGCCGGGCATATTACTGGCGAAATACATAAAGTGACCATCTTTCGACAGACAGGGATGGCCATAGGAAAAATCTTCGTCACCAACCTTTACTTCCTGAGCACTTTTCCATTGGCCGTTTTCATTGACAGAGGTGTAAATCTGAAGATTGATGTTGCCGTTTTTGTCCCTTTCCGGCCGGCCTGAGCGCATATTGTTTCGGGTGATGTAGAGACTTTTTTCAGCCTTGGAATAGTACATAGGCCCGTCGTGGTACTTGGAGTTAACATTCTTATCCAGTTTGACCGGATTGATTAGCTCCCCCTTTTCGTTTTCGTCACACAGGTAGACATCGAGAAAGTATGCTTTCTTTCCCGCGCTGTAAGAGCTTGAACCACTGAGGGTGTCCATGGGGGTCGAACTGATCAGGTACTTGCCGTTTTCGAAGCGACACAAACCAATGGCGGGCCCTGAAGTGTTGATGCTCAATCGCTTAATCACGTACTTAAGTGAGTCAGACTGGAGGTCAACATAGTACTCCTTGTTTTTGAGGTGGCTTTGCGCCCTGCGGTCGTCTGGCCTGCGCTTCGCATACTGAGCATACCAGGCAATGGCTTCGTCATATTCGCCGAGCGAACGAAGGGCTTCGGCATAATACACCATGTCCTGAAAATTGGACGTGTCCAACGCAAGGGTCTTTTTATACCACTCAGCGGCCATGTTGTTTACCCCCTTGCGGCGGTAGGAATCGGCGATTTTTCTGGTCACACGCATATCCTGGGGCATGGCGGCATTTACCAACTCGTAGTAGTAAAGCGCTCCGTCATAATCAAACTCGTCGAAGAGTTTGTCTCCCTTGACTACGTCGCTAAGTGTTTGAAATTGAGCCGGAAGCGTTATGAGCACAAGGCCCATTGCCGCCAGACTCCTACACAGTGTTTTCATTGTTTTACAGGGTTTTATGCAGAACTTAGAAGTACTTGGGGTAGATTATACGTTTCCTCTTGGTGGAAAGGTTATAGTTGAGGGCAAGTTCATGACTTCCAAAGCTCGTCCGGATGAGTGCGTTGACCGGAAAATCCATGCTGTAACCGGCTTTGAACTGGGCATTGATCTGCCACTGGAACATCGCACCGGCGGTTTCAAGATGGTAGTAAAAGGCTCCGACGTTAAACTGGTCCAGGAAGATTACATTGACGTGTGTACCGACAGACACCGGCGCACCCCACTGTGCCCTTACACTCATATTGGGCTGGATTTTGACTTCGCGGTTGATCTTGTGCAGGTAGCCGGCCATCAGGAAGGCGGTAGGCTCCTGCCTGCCGTTAAGTGCCTGAAAGAGATCGGAACCACGGCTGACAAGCTTGTTTCTGATCATTTTGGGTACCGACAGGCTGATAAAATGACTCCTCTGGTTGTAATAGACACCGAAACCTACGTTGGGAAGCAGCAGCGACCGAATGTTCTGCATGAAGTCGGCGTCAGCGGTGCCGTAATAATCCGAGGTGAGCACCAGCTCAGACAATGCTGCCTGCTGCAGCTCCAGCGTACCCTTCGCCCCAAAGGAAATGGATGACCTGTTGCTGAGCCTGACGCGGTAACAAAGGTCGCCGGCAATACCAGTGGTGCGTTGTGGTCCAATCCTGTCGTGAATCAGGGTGGTACCAAAAGCGAGTTCATCGCCCTTGAGCGGTGAGTCATAACTCAGCACCTGTGTCATCGGAGCCCCTTTAAAGCCCAGCCACTGGGTACGGTGCAGTGCACTGATGGTCGGCAGTTCCTTGTATCCGGCATAGGCAGGATTCACAAACAGTTTATTCATGATGTACTGTGTGTGGGTGGGATCCTGCTGGGCATGAATCCGGTGTAAGGCACACGTGAGCAAAACACCCAGGATGATTATATAGCGCATAGAAGTCGGTTTAGTCTTTATTGCTGTTTTCATGATGTTCTTCATTAACGGTTGAGGTATACGTAGCCTTTTACAATCTGACCGTTGCCAAGGTCAAGCACATAGAAGTAGGTGCCTTTGGGCAACAGGGCATCGCCAATGGTCATGGCCGAATGAGAGCGTCCATCCCAGTCATTCTGGTACTGTGAAGCCCTGAATACGCGGTGGCCCCAGCGGTTGAAGATGGCAAGTGTGTTGTTCGGGAAGTCTTCCAGACCGATGATCTCGAAAGTGTCGTTGACACCGTCACCGTTGGGAGATATACCCTGCGGCAGGATAAGGTCTACAAAACACTCTACGTTGATGATCACGATCGCTGTATCACAGGCGTTGAACGTGTCACAAAGCACGTAGGTAACAGTGTCCGTTCCGCACCAGCCTTCAAGTGTTGTGTATTCGAGGTTGTTGCCGTCGATAGTCACCGCGTTGCCGCCTGCACTCCACGCACCGGATACGAAGATGGAATCACCATCAAGGTCATAGTCATTGTCGGTTACATCAATGCTGATTCCATTGTTCTCTTCGGTGTAGAAGGCCTCATCATCTTCCGCTACCGGCGGGGTGTTCACCAGCACCACGAAGCTGCAGGTGTCAGCCAGTCCGGCCGGGTCGACAGCCACATAGGTCACGGTGGTATATCCGTGCGGGAACACATCTCCGCTCGGCAGGCCATCAATCTGGCTCAGTTCAGCTGAACAGTTGTCTGTAAAAGCAGGATCTGAGAATACCACAATCGGGTCTACCTGTACAATGTCTTCCGGACATTCGATCTGGGGTGCTTCCACATCGTAAACGGTTACGGTGAATCCGCACTCAGTCACGTTGCCGGCATCATCAGTAACCTCGTACATTACCTGGGTCACACCCACCTCAAAGAAGGCGCCTGATGGCAGTCCATCCACCAGCACAGCAGTGGCTGTGCCCGATGAGCAGTTGTCAGTGAACAGGGGTTCTGAATAGTTAACGATGGCACCACACTGGCCGGGGTCTGAAGAAATATCCAGGTCTCCGGGGCAGACAATCTGAGGCAGTTGGGTGTCTTCAACGGTTACGGTGAATGAGCATGTCATGCTGTTGCCGTGGATATCGGTGAACGTATAGGTAACTGTAGTAGATCCTACCGGGAAGAAGGCGCCGCTCTCAAGACCGTTTATCAGCATGGTATCCTGCAGGGCACAGTTGTCGGTGATTACAGGCAGCTCATAGGTTACCAGTGCACCGCATGCATCCAGGTCATTGGGAACAACGATTTCGAAGTCGCAGCTTGCTGATACCGGGGCCTCAATGTCGTTTACTGTAACGAGTTGCAGGCAGGTAGAAACGTTGCCGCTGTCGTCAGTAATCGTCCAGGCGACCGCAGTTACACCCACAGGGTAGATACCCGAAGCATCGCTGCCACCATTGAAGTTGTTGGTGATGGTTACGTTGCCGCAGTTATCGGCAGCCACAGGCGCGTCAACAGTCACGTAAGACTCGCACAACCCGGGCTCATTTACCTCGAAGGCATTCTCGGGGCATGTAACAACAGGCAGCTCAGTATCAATTACGTTTATGATCATTGCACAGCTGCTGGTGTTGCCGTAGATGTCAATTACTGTCCAGGTCAAGGTGGTTTCCCCGGCCGGGTAGATACCACTGGCATCATCGGTTCCGGTCACGTTGTTGGTGACTGACAGAACACTGCAGTTGTCGCTTGTCAGCGGAGCGGGTACATTAACGAAGGCCTGACAGGTTCCTTCATCCATCGGGATAGTGATGTCATCCGGACAGAGGATCGTCGGAACTTCAGTATCAACTACCGTTACAGTCATGCTGCACGTGCTGGTGTTGCCGTGAACATCTGTCAGGGTCCAGGTTACTAGGGTGTTACCCACAGGGTAAACCGCAGAAGCATCGTCAGTTCCGGTGTAGTCATTGACCATGCCGGCAACCGCGCAGTTGTCGGCCACCGCAGGAGACGGAACAGACACCATTGCTGAGCAACCGGTTTCATCACTCTCAACCACCATGTCAGCCGAACAAGTAACAACAGGATTCTCGTTGTCGCTGACCTGCACCAACTGTACGCAGTTGCTGGTGTTGCCGTAGATATCGGTAACGGTCCAGGTAATGGCGGTAGTGCCTTCCGGATAGATGTCGCTGGCGTCAGCGGTGCCATTGTAATCATTGGTTACGCTCAGTACCTGACAGTTGTCGGTGGCTACAGGTGCAGCCACGGTTACAAATGCTTCGCATACACCGGAATCTGTGAATACCGAGATATCAGCAGCACAGGTAATAGCGGGCAACTCAGCGTCAATCACCTCAATGCTCATGGTGCAGCTTGATGTATTGCCGTGAATGTCGGTTACAGTCCAGGTTACCACAGTGGTACCTACAGGGTAATCACCGCTGGCATCGGCTGAGTTGTTGTAGTCATTGATCACAGAGGCAACCCCACAATTGTCATCCGCAGCCGGTACAGGCACGCTTACGAATGCAGCGCACAGGGTGACGTCGCTGGTCACTGAGATGTCGGCAGGACAAGTTACCACCGGCGCTTCAGTATCTGAAACTACTACCTCCATGGTACAGGTGCTTGTATTGCCGTGAATGTCAGTCAGTGTCCACTCAACTACGGTGGTACCCTGCGGGTAAACAGCAGAGGCGTCATCAGAGCCAGTGTAATCGTTTACAAGCGAGGCCACGGCGCAGTTGTCTTCGATCACCGGAGCAGGCACGGCAACAAACGCTTCACAAACGCCGGCATCGGTCGATACCAGCACGTTGTCAGGACAAGTGATGGCCGGAGCTTCGGTGTCGTTTACAGTGACACTCATTGAGCAGGTAATCACATTGCCGTAGTTGTCGGTTACCGTCCAGGTCACCAGTGTGGTTCCCTGCGGGTAGATGCCGTCTGCATTGTCAGTTCCGGTGTAGTCGTTTATCACGGAAGCAATGCCGCAGTTGTCTGTTACCGCCGGTGCTGGCACGGTAACAAAGGCCTCGCAAACACCCGAATCATTGGCTACGGTAATGTCGGCTGCACAATCGGCTGCAGGCAGTTCGTTGTCAACAACGGTGATGGTCATGCTGCAGGTGCTCGCATTGCCGTGGATATCGGTGACGGTAAAGGTTACGGTAGTCACGCCGGTCGGATAAACCGCGCTGGCGTCAGCGTTGCCCGTGTAGTCATTGGTTACGGATGCAACACTACAGTTGTCACCCACGGCAGGCGCAGACACAGTCACAAAGGCCTCACATACACCCGGATCGGTATTGACCGACAGGTTAGCCGGACAGGTAATTGCGGGTGCTTCTGTATCGTTGACCTCAATAGCCTGTGTGCATGATGCGGTATTGCCATAGATATCGGTAACGGTCCAGGTTACAGTGGTCACACCTACAGGGTAGGTATCAGAAGCATCAGCAGTACCGTTGTAGTCATTCACGGCAGATGCTACAGTGCAGTTGTCGCTCACCTGAGGGGCGGGCACGCTCACAAAGGCATCGCATTGGCCGTTGTCGTTATTGACAGTAATGTCTGTCGGGCAGGTTATTGCCGGTGACTCGAGATCCACAACGGTGACAGTCATCTGACACTGGCTTGTGTTGCCATGGATATCAGTGAGTGTCCACACCACGGTGGTAACACCCACAGGGTACTCACCAGAGGCATCATCGGTCGAGGTGTAGTCATTGGTCACGGAGGCTACGGCGCAGTTGTCGGCCGTAGCGGGAGCCGGCACAGACACTATTGCTGTGCAGTTGCCTGCGTCGCTGTTGACTGTGATGTCTGCCGGACAAGTAAGCGCAGGCGCTTCATTGTCTTCAACAGTGATAGCTACGGTGCAGGTATTGGTGTTGCCGTGAATATCGGTAACGGTCCATTCCACCAGGGTGGTACCCACCGGATAGTTGTCAGAAGCGTCGTCAGTGCCGGTATAGTCATTAGTCACTGAAGCCACCGCACAGTTGTCATCTACCTGCGGCGCGGGAACAGTCACGTCGGCATTGCATGCTCCTGCATCATTCACCACCACGATATCAGCTGCACAGGTGATCGCAGGCTGTTCGTCATCAACAACGGTAATGGTCATGTTGCATGAAGCGGTATTTCCGTGTACATCGGTGACAGTCCAGGTTATGGTAGTGGTACCAACCGGGTAGTTGTCAGAGGCATCGTCCGTTCCGTTGTAGTCGTTGACAACAGCAGCTAACGCGCAGTTGTCGGCAACAGCGGGAGCAGCCACGTTTC
>DHLU01000142.1:21795-22921 GCA_002405435.1 Flavobacteriales bacterium UBA4660 | reverse complement strand
ACTGAAGGCGCTGCCGCCGGCCGACCAGGTGCTGCACATCGACCTGACCGGGCGCAACCCCGACGACGGCATGACCGATATCGCCTACGTCAAGGGATACTTCTTTCTCCGCCTGATTGAAGAAACGGTAGGCAGAGAAGCTTTCGACAGATTTCTGCGCGGCTATTTTGATCAGCACAGGTTTCAGGTGATGGACACCGAACGGTTTGTCAGCTACCTGAGAAAGGAACTGGTAACCGATGCGCTTGACCAACAGATTCAGATTGATGCCTGGGTATATGGACCTGGCTTGCCGTCGAATATTCCATCGGTGAATTCCGACCGGCTGCAACAGGTTGTCGCGCTCCGTATGCAATGGGAAAGCGGACTGACCGGCCCACAGGAACTGCCATGGAACCGCTGGACATACCAGGAACAATACCGGTTTATCAGCAACATCGGCGCCGGGGTTCAGATGCCTCAACTGGCCGAGCTCGATAAGGTCTGGCGACTGACGGAAGCCGGCAACAACGAAGTGGCTTTCGCCTGGCTCAACCAGAGTGTCAGGCACCGTTACACCCCGGCCTACGACCGCCTCGGGACGTTCCTTGAAAATGTCGGCCGCCGGAAATTTGTTGCCCCGCTTTTTACGGCTCTGGGCGAAACAGGCCAGCAGGAGACCGCCCAGCGCATCTATCAAAAAACCCGGTCCGGCTATCACTCGGTCACCATCAATACCGTAGACGGCATACTCGGACTTCACCAAGATACCGACCGCCACTGATATGGATATAGTCCTTTTTGAAGATGAGGCCATAAGGCATTTACTCCCGCTCTGTTATACCCGACCGACGGGGCCTGGGTGGGCAGGCATCTTTACCAATGATGAACGCTGGTCACGTGCCATGCATGTTTCCTTTCATCACCACACACGGCCTTACCTCCATGCGCTTTTCCCAACGCATGAGCGCAAGGCGCTCTGCATCAACGCAAGGCTTCTGCCCTCAAATGCCCTCGTAGACCAGCTCAAGTCGCTGGGTGAACACGAGCGCCTGGTGTATGGCGACCAGTGCCTGGCCTTCATCGGCAGGCCTGGCGAAGCTGTCAACCAAAGAACTCCCGTTGAATCGTCTGAAACACCGGTGAT
>DHLU01000142.1:18342-21642 GCA_002405435.1 Flavobacteriales bacterium UBA4660 | reverse complement strand
GTCTGAAACACCGGTGATGATTAACCGCATCGCCGACCTGTTTATTCGGAACGGAGAAACCCTTGCCTATGATTTCGGGTTGCTAACCTCAGGTCGGACTTCGCAGCACCTGCATGAAAGCAACCGGGTGATTGGCGATCCTTCGCGGCTCTTCCTCGATGAAGCAAGCCGTGTGTGGGACTCTACCTTCAACGTCACAGAAGGCCCCGTTTACATCGGGCCGCACGCGGAAGTCATGGAAGGAAGCAGGATCAGGGGCGGTTTCTCCCTCGGCGCCCATGCACAGGTGCGTATGGGCACCCGCATCTACGGACCCACCACCATCGGACCCGGCTGCAAGGTGGGAGGTGAAATTTCCAATTCCATCTTCACGGGCTTCTCCAACAAGGCACATGAGGGTTTTGTGGGCAACTCGGTCATCGGCGAATGGTGCAACCTCGGTGCAGACACCAATACAAGCAACCTGAAAAACAACTACAGCCATGTGAAAGTACATAGCTATGTGACAGGCAGGCCGGAAGATACCGGTCTGGTATTTCACGGCCTCACCATGGCCGATTACAGCCGTTGCGGAATCAATACCATGTTCAACACGGGAACGGTCGTTGGCGTTTCGTGCAGCGTGGCGGGCGACGGATTTCCGCCTGTGCACATTCCTTCCTTCACCTGGCGGGGCGGGAAAGGATTCGAAACCTACGACCTGGACCGGGCCATGGAAACGGCAGACCGCGTAATGCAGCGCCGGGGACTCGCCCTCACCCCCGAAAGACGCGCACTACTTGGACACCTGTTTACCCTGACGCGTGCTGACAGGATCTGAGTCAGCCATTACGTCATACCGTTTTTGACTGGCACTATCGTTGAAGAACCGATCGCTTTAATACCCCGGAATCCCGATATGAAAGACCAAAATTTCCCGTTCCTGCTCGCATCAGACGTTCCTGACCACGAATTCATTCCGCTGTTGTCCAATGAGGATGAGGAACAAATGGGCAAGGAAGCTACGCCGGAAGTGCTGCCAATTTTGCCACTGCGCAATACCGTGTTGTTTCCGGGTGTGGTTATACCTGTTACCGTAGGTCGAGACAAGAGCATCAAGCTGTTGCAAGAGTCAAACAAGGGCAATAAAATGGTCGGGGTAGTGGCCCAGAAAAACCCCGACCTCGAGGAACCCACCCCGGAAGACCTCAACGCCATCGGCACGCAGGCTTCTATCATGCGCATGCTCAAAATGCCCGACGGAAGTACCACCGTAATTCTTCAGGGCAAGAAGCGCTTTGAAATCACCGGCATGGTAACGACCGATCCGTATTTCAAAGCCCAGGTGCGTGCATTTCCCGAACTCAACAGTGGCACGAACAAGAAAGAGCAACAGGCCATGTTTGAATCTATCAAGGAGATTTCACTGAAGATCATCCACATTTCTCCTGAGATTCCGACCGAGGCTACCATGGCCATTAAAAACATCAATACGCTGAGTTTTCTCATCAACTTCATTTCCTCCAACATGCGCGCCAGCGTGACTGAAAAACAGGCACTGCTGGAAATCGCTGATCTGCAGGAGCGGGCGCGCCGGGTATTGGAGCACCTTACCCGCGAACTGAATATGCTGGAGATGAAAAATGAAATACAGAAAAAAGCGCACGGAGATATACAACGCCAGCAGCGCGAGTATTTCCTCCAGCAGCAGATGAAGCAGATTCAGGACGAATTGGGCGCCAATCCGCACAAGGAAGAAATCGACGAGAAGCGCAGGAAAGCCCGCGCCAAACAATGGCCCGAACACGTCGAGCAGGCCTTCATCAAGGAAATAGGCAAACTGGAACGCATGAATCCCCAGGCTGCAGAGTTCAGCGTACAATCCAACTACATCGATACGCTGCTCGACCTGCCCTGGAACGCATACTCTGAAGATAATTTTGACCTCAAACACGCACGCGAAGTCCTAGACCGCGATCATTTCGGTCTGGAAAAAGTTAAGGAACGTATTCTTGAACACCTCGCGGTACTCAAAATCAAGGGCGATATGAAATCGCCCATTATCTGCCTCTATGGTCCGCCCGGTGTGGGTAAAACATCCCTTGGAAAATCTGTTGCCGAGGCATTGGGAAGAAAATATGTCCGTATGGCACTCGGCGGCCTCCACGACGAGGCAGAGATTCGCGGGCACCGGAAAACATATATAGGCGCCATGCCTGGCCGTATCCTGCAGTCACTCAAAAAGGCCGGCACCTCTAATCCGCTTTTTGTGCTGGACGAGATTGACAAAACCGGACAGGGCCTTCACGGAGATCCTTCCAGTGCGCTGCTGGAAGTGCTTGATCCCGAACAAAATCATGCCTTCCACGACAATTATGTCGACCTCGATTATGACCTGAGCAAGGTTATGTTCATCGCCACATGCAATGCGCTCAACACTATACAACCCGCCCTGCGCGACAGGCTCGAAATTATCGAAGTGAACGGCTATACCGTTGAAGAAAAAACGGAAATCGCCAAGCGTCACCTCCTTCCCAAACAACTGTCGGAAAACGGTTTGAATGACAGCCAGATCAAAATCGGCGACGACATCATTGTCAAGCTGATCGAAGAATACACCAACGAATCAGGTGTGCGCAACCTGGAAAAGCGCATTGGCAAGGTGGTGCGGAACCGCGCCAAGCAGCTTGCGCTCGAAGAAAAGTTCACCACCGCCATTACCCCGGCCGATGTAGAGAAGATTTTAGGCCCCTCGCACGAAAAAGACAGGTACAGCGACAACGAAGTGGCCGGAGTCGTTACCGGTCTTGCCTGGACACCCACCGGAGGCGATATTCTTTTTATTGAAACCTCACTCACGAAAGGCACGGGTAAACTGACCCTCACAGGAAATCTTGGCGATGTCATGAAGGAAAGTGCCATGATTGCACTGGAGTACCTCAAGGCACACTCGGCCATGTTGGAAATTGAACCCGATACCTTCGACAAGTGGAATGTGCACATTCACGTTCCTCAGGGCGCAGTGCCCAAGGACGGCCCTTCTGCGGGCATCACGATCCTGACCGCCCTGGCATCGGCATTCACCCAACGCAAGGTGAAAAAATTTCTGGCCATGACCGGTGAGATAACCCTGCGTGGCAAGGTTTTGCCGGTAGGTGGCATCAAAGAGAAAATTCTGGCGGCCAAACGCGCGGGCATCAAGGAAATCATCATGAGCGAAAAAAATCGCCGTGATATCGAGGAAATCAATGCGCGCTACCTCAAGGGCCTGCGGTTCCACTACGTTAAGGAAATGTATGAAGTAGTGGAAAAAGCTCTCCT
>DHLU01000142.1:13412-18235 GCA_002405435.1 Flavobacteriales bacterium UBA4660 | reverse complement strand
CCTCAAAGAAAAGGTAGGAAATGCGCTGAAGGTAGCCTGAGGCAAGGGCCGACTCAGTTCAGCGAGGGGTCTTCGGGCAGGTTGGCGATGAACTTTCCCTGCACGCCGAGCCGCTTCATGATCGTACGCCAGAGGTCCTTGTCCTCCGTATCCATCACCAGGTCTTTACCGACATTAGCCACAAACCAAGACTTGTGGCTCATCTCGGCCTCCAGTTGCCTGGGCGACCATCCGCTGTATCCTACAAAAAAACGAATCTGGCTGCTCCCGATCTTGCCCTGCATCAGCAGGTCTTTGAGGGCATCAAAACTACCTCCCATAAAAATACCGGGTATCACCTCCACTGACTCTTCAATTTCAGCGCCAAGCGTATGGATGTAATAGAGATTTGAGTTTTTTACCGGACCGCCGATGGAAATCCTGCCGTCGAATTTGGGCATATTCTCCATAATCTGATCCAGTTCAACATCAATGTAATTGTTGAGCACAAAACCAAAGGAGCCCTCGTCATTGTGTTCGCAGAGAAAAATGACCGTCCTTTTGAAGTAGGGGTCATTAAGAAAAGGCTCGCTAAGCAGCAACTGGCCCTTTTTGGGTTGAATGCCTGGATCAGGCGTTATGTTCAGGTCTCCCTCCATGGTTCCTTTCTGTATTCTGCTCAAAAACGAATGCTGTTAACATTTTATTCCGGCAACTACTGGTATTCTCTGCCAAATTCACTGCCAAAATTCTAAGGCCAAAGTACTAACCGACCCCGCCCGACATGAATGCCGGTCAGCGTATTTTCTACATCTTTTTCACAACCTGCATACCCGCGTTCGGTGATGCAGTCCTGATCGCCCAGCCCGCATTTCAGGGTAACCGCACGCCTACGTGGGAGGAGTGCATTGCCGCCTACCGGCAACTTGACAGCGACTATGCTATGGCCTCACTCAATGTGATCGGAAGCACCGATGTCGGCAAGCCGCTGCATCTCTTCATCATCAACCAAGACAAGATCTTTTACCCCGAATTGTTTGACACCGGCAAGACCGTACTGCTGATAAACAATGGCATACATCCGGGCGAACCCGATGGTGTAGATGCCAGCCTGCTCCTGTCGCGCGAATTGCTGGACCCGAATAGCGAACTCCACCAGACACTCGACCATGTGATTGTATGCATCGTGCCGGTACTTAATGTAGACGGCGCCCTTGCGAGAAACGGCGAACTCCGCGTCAACCAGAACGGGCCTGAGGAATATGGTTTCCGCGGCAACGGACGAAACCTGGACCTCAACCGCGATTTTGTGAAGTGCGACGCGGAAAATGTGCGCGCCTTCTGCCGCATGTTTCGCTCCGTGAGACCGCATGTGCTGGTCGATACCCACGTGAGTAACGGGGCCGATTACGCCTACACCATGACCCTCATTGCGACCCAGAGTGACAAACTTGGCGGAGCCATGGGCCATTACCAGCGAAACACTTTTGCCCCGGCGCTCTTTGACCGCATGGCCGCACTCGGCGACACTATGTCGCACTACGTCAATACCATGGGCCGGACGCCTGAGAGTGGTATGGTCGCCTTTATGGAAAGCCCCCGTTTTCTCAGCGGTTACGCAGCCCTGTTCAACACCTTTGCCTTCATCACCGAAACGCATATGCTCAAACCATATGCGCGGCGGGTGGAAAGCACGCTGCGCTTCCTGCAGTCTATGATTTACTACCTCGATGAGCACGGCGAAACGGTGCGCGATCAGAAACGAATGAATGAACTCGCCATGCTGGCCCGAGATGAATTTCCGCTTCTCTGGGAACTCGATACCCTGCAGCGGGGTACTGTGAATTTTTCAGGCTATACGGCCAGGGAAGAGTCCGCCCTGGTCGGAACGGGCAAACGGCTGAAGTATGACCACAACCTGCCGTTTTTCAGCCCCATTGCCCATTATGAGCGTTACGCTCCGGCCACTTTCGCCAAGGCTCCCGACTTTTATATCCTGCCCCAGGCATGGCGCGAAGTAGCCGAACGCCTCAAATGCAACCGTGTGCTGATGAAAAACCTCAAGGCAGATACCGCTTTGCGCGTAGTGGCCAGCTATATTGAAGATTACCATACGGCACATTCACCCTATGAAGGGCGCTACCCGCACGACCATATCACCATTCGCCAGGATACTGCGCTTATTCAGTTTTACAAAGGAGACTGGCTCATTGACACCCGGCAGGAAGCCAGAAGGTACCTGGTGGAAACGCTCGCGCCTCAGGGCGAAGACAGCTTTTTCGCGTGGAACTTTTTCGACGCGGTGCTGCAGCAAAAAGAATGGTTCAGTGATTACGTGTTTGAAGAAAAAGCAGCGGAACTGATTGCCACAGATCCTGCGCTGAAAAAAGAATTCGAGACCGCGATCGCCACCGATGAAGACCTGCGCAACAGCCACTGGCAGCAGCTGTACTGGATTTACAAGCGTTCACCCTATGCTGAAAAGAGCGCATTCCGGTATCCGGTGTATCGCCTCCTGGACTGATGCGGCTCAGTAGGTATACATCACCTCTTTTCCGCCTTCACCGTTTATTCTGAGCCTTACCGATGATGACCCCGCGTAACGAATTCCGGTGAGATCAAACCTTAGGGTTTCGGTGAGGTAGGCCCTGCACATGTCGTCATTGCTTTCATGTTCAAGCGTGAGCACAAGCTGGGGCGGCATACTCTTCAAAAACATTTTGTTGGTCACCAGATCAAATACGTGCTCCTTGCAACCTCCGCCATAACCCACGGTCAGGAATAAGGTGTCTCCCCTGACCACCGCTTCAGACAGGTCGAAGGGATCTGAATTCCCGGGACGGAAAGCAGCATCAATCCGAACCGGCCTTACCCCCTGCTCCTCTTTCTCTTCCAGGGGTTTTCCGGCTGCAACCGGACCGGGAGCAGCGGGCGCCTCCTGCTGCACGGTATCCTTCGTGCGCTTACACGCTACGGTGAGCAGCACTGCCGTTCCGAGCGTAAAGACCATCAGCCATTTTTTCATGTGCGAAGATTGTTTGTTTACGGTTTTACCAAAACCATTCCAAAGGTCAGGCTTTTTTCGTTTCGAGAATTTTCTTCATGGCGAGCATCTCGTCGCGCAGACGCGCTGCAGTCATAAAATCCAGGTCTTTGGCGGCGCGTTCCATATTCTTCCTGGTTTGTTCAATGGCTTTTTGCAACTGCTCTGGACTCATGTATTGTACCACAGGATCTGCCGCCACCGCAGCGCCGATGTCCACGGTATCCTGACCAGACAAAACCTTGCGTGCATCGATAAGCCCGCTTTGTTCGAATATGGTGGCTTTCCCCTTTCTTACCTGTGTGGGCGTGATGCCCATCTGCTGGTTATACTCAATCTGCTTTTCTCGCCTGCGGGCGGTCTCATCAATGGTCTGCTGCATGCTATCCGTAATGCTGTCTGCATACATGATAACGCGGCCGTTGACATTGCGCGCCGCGCGGCCTGCCGTCTGTGTCAGCGAACGGTTGCTGCGCAGGAAACCCTCCTTGTCTGCATCCATAATGGCTACCAGCGAAACCTCCGGGAGGTCAAGACCTTCCCTGAGCAGGTTGACACCCACCAGTACATCAAAGGTGCCTTCCCTGAGGTCACGGAGAATCTCAATCCTGTCCAGGGTCTGCACTTCACTGTGAATGTACCTGCACTTTATATTCATCTTGTCGAGGTAGCGCGACAGTTCTTCGGCCATCCGTTTGGTCAGGGTAGTTACCAGCACACGCTCATTGCGGTCGATGGTTACATGAATTTCAGCCAGCAGGTCGTCGATCTGGTTGAGCGAGGGACGCACCTCAATGGGCGGATCGAGCAGTCCGGTCGGACGCACTACTTGTTCTACCACCACACCCCCTGACTTGTGGAGCTCATATTCGGCGGGTGTAGCGGAGACATAAATTACCTGGTTCTGGCGCTGCTCAAACTCTTCAAAAGTCAGCGGCCTGTTGTCCATGGCGGAAGAAAGCCTGAAGCCGTAATCGACGAGGTTCACCTTGCGCGCGCGGTCTCCGCCCCACATGGCGCTAACCTGGGGCACCGTTACGTGGCTTTCGTCAATCACCATGAGATAATCCTCAGGGAAATAGTCGAGCAGGCAGAAGGGCCGCTGACCGGGTTGCCTCCGGTCAAAATACCGGGAGTAGTTTTCAATACCGCTGCAGTAGCCGAGCTCCTTCATCATCTCCACATCGTAATTCACCCGCTCCTCGAGCCGCTTGGCCTCAATATACTTCGACTTTTGCTCAAACGCCTCCCGCTGCACTACCATGTCCTGCTGAATTTCCCAGATGGCCTCGTTCATCGTAGCGCGGCTGGTCACAAACAACTGGGCCGGATAGATACTGATGGTTTCGAAGGACATGATTTTTTTTCCTGACTCCGGATCGATGGTCTCCAGCGTTTCTACTTCATTACCCCAGAATACGATACGCAGCGCAAAGTCTGCATACGCCAGGAATACATCAACCGTATCGCCGTTTACGCGAAAAGTACCCCGTTCGAAGGCTACCCGCGACCGCGAATACAGGCTCTCTACCAGCCGGTGCAGCAGCCCCTGGCGCGAGAGCGCCTGCCCCCTCGAAAGCCGGATGACATTCTTATGAAACTCCACAGGGTTGCCGATACCGTAAATGCATGAGATGGAGGCGACCACAATCACATCCCGCCTTCCGCTGAGCAGTGCGCTGGTAGCCGACAGCCGAAGTTTCTCAATTTCATCATTGATGTTAAGGTCTTTTTCAATGTAGGTATTGGTCACCGGCAGGTAGGCCTCGGGCTGGTAGTAGTCGTAGTAGCTGACGAAGTA
>DHLU01000142.1:2102-13253 GCA_002405435.1 Flavobacteriales bacterium UBA4660 | reverse complement strand
CGGGCTGGTAGTAGTCGTAGTAGCTGACGAAATACTCTACAAGGTTTTCGGGAAAAAACTGCTTGAACTCGGAATAGAGCTGGGCCGCAAGGGTCTTGTTATGAGAAAGGACCAATGTCGGGCGCTGGGTGTCTGCGATGACGTGGGCCACAGTGAAGGTTTTACCGCTGCCGGTTACTCCCAGCAGGGTCTGGTACTTGTCACCCCGCTGAATACCTTCCGAAAGCTGTCTGATCGCTTCGGGCTGGTCTCCTGAAGGCGTGAATTCACTGTGCAGGGAAAATTTCACTTCACAAAGATCATGTATCCGCCGTTATGGCCTAAACAAAAAAACCCCGGAACCAGGTCCGGGGTCTGCTAATGGGCTGTGCTGTTATTCGGCTACGACTTCAAACTTGACCGACGCGGTGACCTCCTTGTGGAGTTTCACCCTGGCCTCGTATGCGCCGAGCATTTTGATGTGCTCATCGCTCAGCGAGATGCTCTTGCGGTCAATGGGATGACCCGCCTTCGCCAGCGCATCGGCAATCTGAATGGTATTCACCGATCCGAAGATCTTTCCGGTTTCACTTGCCTTAGTTCCGATTGAAAGCGAAAGGGCTTCCAGCTTGGCGGCCAGGGCCTGTGCATCGGCCAGGTTGCGCGCTTCCTTGTGGGCGCGCTGTTTCAGGTTTTCCGCATGCACCTTGCGCGCACTGGTGGTAGCCACCACGGCATAACCGCGGGGCAAAAGGTAGTTTCGGGCATAACCCGGTTTCACCTTCACAATCTCGTCTTTGGCGCCGAGTTTTTCTATGGTTTCCTTGAGAATGACTTCCATGGTTTGGTTCCTCCTTTGGCTGTGGGTTATTTGAGCATATCCGCTACGTAAGGCATCAGGGCCAGGTGCCTGGCTTTCTTAACGGCCTGGCTCACCTTGCGCTGGTACTTGAGCGAAGTTCCGGTAAGCCTGCGGGGAAGAATTTTTCCCTGTTCATTGCAAAGCTTCAAGAGGAAATCTCCGTCTTTGTAGTCAATATATTTCATGCCATGCTTCTTGAAACGGCAGTACTTCGCCTGCTTGGTTTCAATGTCGATGGGATTGAGATAACGTATTTCGTCTGCCATGATGTTGAATCTTTAATGTGTGAGTAATTGGGTTGAGCGGGGCACTAGGCTGTCGTAGTCTCTGCCTTGGGCTTTTTTTCCTTCGACTTGTTCCTGCGGCTTTCGGCATACTCCACATGGTACTTGTCCATGCGGGTAGAAAGAAAGCGCATGACCCTTTCGTCCCTGCGGAATTCGGTTTCCAGGAGGTTTACAGCGTCTCCTTGCGCTTCATACTCAAACAGTTGATAAAATCCTGTTGTTTTCTTCTGGATCGGGTAGGCCAGCTTGCGCAATCCCCAGTGCTCTTCATGCTTCATCTTGGCACCCTTTCCTTTCAAAAACTTCCTGAACTTATCTACTGTTTCCGCTGCCTGTTCCTCAGACAGCACGGGAGTAACAATGAAAACAGTCTCGTAGCGGTTCATGTTGATGATAATTTGTTTTTTTGGGAGCGCGAATATACGGCGATGTAAGGCCCCCTTTGACAGTTTCCCCGGCCTTTTTTGCAGCTACATCCATACAGGCGTCCGGCGGATTCACAAACCACCAGCTTAGAATAATGATTATCAGTTATTTATATTCAATGACCCGGTCGCTGCCGAATGCCGTGCCCTCTTCCATACCCCTCGCCGTCAGCCCGTTAAGCAGCGACCGCGCCGTTCACTGCTCCGGCATGACCCCGCCCTGTGTGCCATTTGTGAAAAAAAACGCCGGTGCCGCAGCCTGCCGCTTCGCTCATCTTTGTGCCATGACCGAAAATTACATTGTATCAGCAAGAAAATACCGTCCCCAGAATTGGGATTCGGTGATTGGCCAGAAATCGGTCACGGCTACGCTACAAAGTGCCATTACCCGCGACCAGATTGCCCATGCGTACTTGTTCACAGGGCCACGCGGCGTGGGTAAAACAACCTGCGCCCGGATTTTTGCCCGGGCCATCAACAACCAGCTCGACCAGGATGTCACCGACCTTCAATTCAACATATTCGAACTCGATGCAGCCTCGCACAACTCGGTCGATGATATCCGCCAGATTGTCGATACGGTTAGAATTCCGCCGCAGGAAGGCAAGTACAAGGTGTACATCATCGACGAGGTGCACATGCTGTCGGCCGCTGCCTTTAATGCTTTTCTGAAAACCCTCGAAGAACCGCCTGCCCACGCTATTTTTATTCTGGCTACCACGGAAAAGCATAAGATCATTCCGACGATTCTGTCTCGTTGCCAGATTTTCGATTTTCAGCGGATCAGCATCAAGGATATGACCGATCACCTCGCACACATAGCGCAGCGTGAAGGCGTGAAGGCCGAGGAGGCAGCCCTTCATGTAATTGCCAAAAAAGCGGATGGTGCCATGCGCGATGCGCTGAGCATATTTGACCAGGTCGTGGCTTTTTGCGGAAAAGAACTCACCTACAAGAGTGTCATCGAGAACCTCAACGTGCTCGATTATGACTACTACTTCCGCATCACTGACTTCGCGCTGGCTGAAGACATTGCGGCGTGCCTCACGCTATTTGATGAAATTCTCAAAAAGGGCTTTGATGGCCACCACTTCGCCACCGGCCTGGGAGAACATTTCAGAAACCTGCTGGTAGCGCGTGATGCGGTTACCTTGTCGCTTATGGAGGTGAGCGAAGACACCGCAGCGCTCTACAAGGCTCAGGCGGAAAAAGCCTCGCCTCTCTGTCTCATAACGGGACTTGATTTTCTCAACCGGTGTGACCTCCAGTACAAGAACAGCTCAAATCCGCGGTTGCTGGTCGAGATCACACTCATGCAGTTGTGCAGCATTCCCGAGAACCTCCGGGAAGGCGAAAAAAAAAAGTTCAGAATTAAAGGTTTCCGCGTAAATCCGGAAACCCTGCCCCGAAAAATTCCACCTAAGTCCAGCCAGACGCCCCCGCCTCCCGCTGAGGCTCCTGTGCAACCCGAGGTATCCGTTGCGCCCCCTCCAGTCCCGGCACCGGCATCAGCAGGCACGGTGCGCCAGCCGCGCCCGGTGGGATCTTCGAATATATTCTCAGGTCCCTCCCTGCAGGACCTGCTGAAAAAACCTTCCCGCAACGCCGAAACAGCAGGTGAGGTGCTAACGGAGCCGGTACTTGAAACGCTCGCTATCTCGACCGAGGCTTTCGAAAATCTTTGGATCAATTACGCCGAGTCGGTCAGAGAAGAGAGCCACAGCCTGTATTCGACCCTGACTGAAGCCACGCGCAGCATAGACGAGTCCGGTTGCATCACCCTGCTGCTCAGCAATTCAGTTCAGGTCATCGACATCGAAAGGATCCGAAACCCGCTGCTCGACTGGCTGAAAAGGGGGCTGCGCAACAACCAGCTCACTTTGCAGCACCGCGTACTTGAGTCGTCAGAACAGCGGCTGTCAGGGAAATCACCCAAAGAGAAATATGAGGACCTGGTGAAAATCGACCCTGCCCTCGATCACCTGAGAAAAAAGTTCAGGCTGGAGATTGATTTCTGAATGCTGCCATTACCAGCACTGGCGCTTCACGCCGCTTACATCTGCTCGACAGGAGCCGGTTTTTTCATGGCCAGTTTTGCACCGGCCAGTGCACCCGGCAGATAGATGGCCAGCATAGCCCAGTAACCCGCAGGATGCTTCACCATAAGCAGGTTCACGACACTGCCCATGGTGAGAAAAAGACCTACCACCAGCGCAGGCACCCATGAAGGCCTGGCCAGCAGGGTGCCCACAAAACCTCCTGCGAAGGCGCCCGTCAGATAAGAAAGCAGCAGCAAGGCCACCGCACCGAAAGGTGCCGATGCGATAAACAACTCGAGTTCTTCTATCGTGGGCTGCCGGGTAGCGGCAGGTGGCGGATACAAGGTGCCGCTGAGTCGCTCAAGGAGCATAATCAGGACCAGCGCGGTAATCAGGCCGGCAATACTTCCGGCGATTTTTTTTGAATTGGAAGCCATAGGGTATTTTTTCAACGGTCGAATTTACAGCAGACCAGGGGACAGGGTGATTCCCACCGGACAATGATCGCTGCCGGGAATGTCATTGAGGATGAAGGCGTCCTTGACATGCCCGACCGCAGCCGCATCACATATCACGTAGTCAATGCGCCACCCAATGTTTTTTGCGCGCGAATTAAAACGGGCACTCCACCAGCTGTACTTGACCATTTCCGGATAAAAATGACGGAACGTATCGATGAATCCCGACTTGTGAAAAGCATCCATGCCGTCAATTTCCTGCTGGGTATAGCCTGATGTCTTGTTGTAGTTGGTCTTGGGATTCGCCAGGTCGATGGGTCTGTGCGCCACATTCATATCGCCCAGCCATATAACCGGTTTTTTGTCAGAAAGTTTCTTGAGAAAGGCCAGCATGTCCTTGTCCCAGCGCTGGCGATACTCCAACCTGACGAGTTCCTGGCCACTATTGGGCACATAGGTGTTAACGACGTAACAACCCTTGTACTCGGCAGTAATAGTGCGGCCTTCGTTATCGTGTTCGGCAATGCCGAGCCCATAGGTCACATTGGCGGGATTGATCCGCGTGAGTACGGCCGTTCCGCTGTAGCCCGGGCGTTCGGCGCTGTTGGCAAAAAGGTGATAGCCTTCCACATCCTTTAATGCCTCCTGCACCTGCTCCGGCGTAGCCTTGGTTTCCTGCAGACAGAGCACATCTGCATTCAGCCGCGCAATGGGCTCCGCAAAACCCTTTTTGGCCATGGCCCTGATCCCATTTACATTAAAGCTGATTATCCTGTGCATGCGGCAAAGGAAGCACAAATTGGCGACCGGATACCGGTGAAATAGACCTGAAACGGTGTCTCCTTACGCCGGACTGGAAGCGACACACCGGTACAAAACAAAAACGCCTTCCCGAAGGAAGGCGTTTTCCATGCTTATTTTTATGTGGTCGGGCTTAGCGCTCTACCACAAAAGTTTTGCTTTCGGTCTTTTCACCCTGCGTCAGGATGACCTTATAGGTTCCACCGGCAAAATTCTGGTCGATGGAAACGCGGTTGCCGCCGATAACCATGCCGTCATTGACCTGCAGTTCCCTCACGATACGGCCTGCACCGTCAACGATGCGGATCACGTTGTTGAGTGACATATCGAATTCGTTGCTCAGTTGAACGTGAACCAATCCTTCACGGAGGGGGTTAGGGAATACATCCCAGGTCTGGCCTTCCTCAGTGCGGGAAACCACTCCGGCGTGGCCGCCGGCGTGATGAGTATTGGTGTTGTTACCTGCTGAATATTCGCAAGTTCCGTCATTGAAACCCGCCTGAGCGTTATAGTTGGCAGCGCCCGCATCGGTGCAACCGAACACTACCGCGTTGGCCGTGGTGAAGGTCAGGTTGCGCGCCTGCCAGTTGTTGTTGGGTCCGTCCCAGCCCTGAATGTTCAGTGTGCCTGACGCTACACCAGTGGTGGTGAACTGGGCAATGAGCACGAGGCCATTGCTGTTGGCATCACATTTTTCGTCAGTAGGCAGCAGGAACCACGCACCGTTGTCGGTGGAAATTCCATTACCGTTGTTAAAGTTGGCGAAAGACATGCCTATGTCCCACATATCATTGCCTTCGCTGGACTCATAGCCAAGGGTAATCCACGAATCAAAAGCCAGCGCAGGTGCTGCGTTGATGGCTACCGGGTTCATGGCAATGGCCGAATAGTCGCCAAAGGCATGTTGGAAGAAAGGAGCCGTGCTGGTGATGCTGAGGGGGTCAGTAGCATCTCCGAAGATGGCGTGAACATCCTTGTTCGCATCCGTCAGGTGCACATACACACGGTACGTGTTGCCGGGCACGATGCCCCCGTTGTCTACTTTCTGAACGAGGAGTTGTGCATCAGTGGCGCCCGCTGCAAAAGCGAGGCACACTGCACATACGATTGAGAAAATTTTCTTCATTGTAAACTAGGTTTTGGTTTGTTTGAGTCGTATTTCGGTTTACGGAGTTTCTTATACTCCTAAAAGTTAGTGTTTGTTACATGCGCTGCGGATATCCCTTTCGGAAACCGGGGCTAAAATGTTTTGTTTCGGCGATTCAAAGATAAACAAATGATTAAATGGTGGCTATCATTTTTTAATCGGTTTCGGGGTGCATCACTAATTTTGGCCTGGCGTTCGGGCAAATACTGAACCGAAACGGTCTGTTTGCCGGAACATCCTGAAAAATCACTCAATTTTCCCAATTCAGGCAGTCATTATGGGTCTTAGCAAAATTCTCAACTACCAGCAGGGTCAATGGACCTTCGGTTCCGGAAGCGGTACCCCGCTGTATAATGCGGTTACCGGCGACGAAATCGGCCTGGCCGATACCACAGGCATCGATTTCGGGGCCATGCTGACCTACGCCCGCGAGCGGGGCGGACCGGCGCTGCGCAAGATGACCTTTCACGAGCGGGGTCGCATGCTCAAGGCGCTCGCCCTGTTTTTGTCTGAGCGCAAGCAGGCCTATTACGATGTCAGTTTCAGTACCGGTGCCACCCGCATCGACAACCTCATTGACATTGATGGAGGAATAGGCAACTTATTCGCATACAGTAGCTTACGGCGTCAATTCCCTAACCTGCCTTACCTGTGTGAGGGCGAACCTGCCCGCCTGTCGAAGGGCGGTACCTTTATCGGACATCACCTGCTGGTGCCCCGCGAAGGTGTGGCCATCCACATCAATGCCTTCAACTTTCCGGTTTGGGGCATGCTGGAAAAGATTGCGGTCAACCTGCTGGCAGGGATGCCGGCCGTCGTGAAGCCCGCCACCATCACTTCCTACCTTGCAGAAGCGGTCACGCGCGATATCATCGCCTCAGGCATACTGCCAGAAGGTGCGCTGCAACTCATCTGCGGCTCAGCCGCCGGACTGCTCGACGCGGTGAACGAACAGGACGTGGTAACCTTCACCGGCAGCGCGGGAACAGGAAGAACGTTGCGTGCTCACCCGCGCATCATCGAGTTGTCGGTACCATTCAACATGGAAGCCGACTCACTTAATGCCTCTGTGCTGGGTCCGGATGCCGTGCCGGGCACCCCTGAATTTGATTTGTTCATTAAGGAAATGCGCAAGGAAATTACCACCAAATGTGGGCAAAAATGCACAGCGGTGAGGCGCATCCTGGTACCCGAAAACCTGGTGGAAGCAGTGGGTAGGTCCTTGTCTGCCGCGCTTGCCCAGACAGTCATCGGGAACCCCAGGCACGAGAAGGTGCGTATGGGCGCGCTCGCGGGCAAGACCCAGTACCGCGAAGTGCTTGAAAAAATTGAACTGTTGAAACGCGACAGTGAGGTGATTTTCGGAAACCCCGCCCACGTGGAGGTTGTTGATGCCGATGCAGGCAAAGGCGCATTCATCTCCCCCGTGCTGCTGCTCAATTCGAAACCCCACGCCCAGCGGTCGTCCCATGAGGTGGAGGCCTTCGGACCGGTGGCCACCCTGATGCCTTACCACACCCTTGAGGAGGCTGTGACCCTTGCCAAACTGGGCAAAGGTTCGCTGGTTTGCAGCATTACCACCATGAATGAAGATACGGCCCGGGATTTTGTGCTGGGCGCTGCCTCCCACCACGGGCGTATACTGGTACTCAACCGGGAAAGTGCACCCGAAAGTACCGGCCATGGTTCACCCATGCCCCTGCTGGTGCACGGCGGACCGGGCCGGGCCGGAGGTGGTGAGGAAATGGGCGGCAAACGCGGTGTAATGCATTATCTTCAACGTACGGCCATTCAGGGTACGCCCACTACCCTCACCCATATCACAGGCACTTTCCAGTACGGAGCCAAACTGACCGAGTCGCAGCCGCACCTGTTTCGCAAACATTTTGAAGACATGGAGGTCGGCCAGACAGTTTTCACCCATAAGCACACTGTATCGGAAGCTGACATCGTCAATTTCGCCAATGTCAGCGGCGATAATTTCTACGCACATATGGACGCCACTTCGCTCGAGGGCACCATCTTCACCCAGCGGGTGGCCCACGGTTATTTTGTGCTTTCGAAAGCCGCCGGACTCTTCGTTGACCCGGCCAAAGGCCCGGTGTTGTTGAACTATGGACTTGACGAGTGCCGATTCACCAAGCCGGTATACCCGGGCATGACCATCGGAGTCAGGTTTACCGTCAAGGAAAAGGTCGATCAGGAAAAGCGCAGTCCGGAAGACATCGCCAAGGGCATCGTAAAATTCCTGGTGGATGTGTACGACGAAACCGGAGAAACCGTAGCGCTGGCCACCATCCTGACGATGGTGAAAAAGAGGAACCAGGAGGACTAACCCGGGCCTCCTCTACATCCCTGCACAACTTTTGCCCCATTGTCCACGTTAGACTTTTCTATGCCCGGCTTTTTCAGGATAACCGCCCTGTGTGCCTGCAGTGTACTCTGCGCCACTGTCTTGCGCGGCCAACCCGCTTTTCTGGACAACATCGACGCGGAACTGCTGAAGTTAGACTTCGATGAGCTGATCTATACACTCGAATCTGCTCATCCCGACCTGTTTGCTTTCGCCGACAAAGACCGCTGGTACGATGCGGTAGACGAAACCATAAACGCATTGAGCAAAGGAGATACCTATGCCGGATTCGCCCGCCGCATCTCAAGGTTGCTGGGTATGTTGCGCGACTCCCACACGGTACTTGAGTTCAGCTCGCTGACCGAATACCAGCTGGCGCACAACCAGCCAATCCTGCCACTCCGGGTTTTTTCCGATCCCGGGGGCCTCTACGTGCGGGAAGACCTGACAGGAAAACTCTCGCCCGGTACCCGTATCGTCAGCATCAACGGAATCCCGGCCGATACCGTCTATGCACATCTGCTTGACTTCAGCTGCGCAGAAGGCGATTCGCCGGTTGGAACCGCGCGTGTAGCCGACGCCATCTTTTATCAGGTGGCGGGACTGGTGATTCCGGTGAAGCGCATCAACGAATTTGTTGTCATCCGGCCTGACAGCTCGATGGCTGACACCGTGGCCTACAAGGCCCTCAACACGGCAGAGTTTGATGTGGTGCAGGATTTGATTCAAAGCCATCCTGCCAATAGCGTCAACAAAGATTTTCACCTCGATATTGACCGCGTCAACGGACTTGGTGTGTTGCGGATTGGTTCTTTCGCCCCGCCCAACAATAAGAAATTCAGTCATTTCCTCGAGCGTTCGTTCACGATGCTGAATAGAGAAAACATTCCCAACATTGTTATTGATTTGCGCGGCAATACAGGCGGAAGCTCGGGCAATGTCGAAGAACTGACCGCCTACCTCATCGAAGACGGATACAACACGCCTTCCAATATCATCGCACGGCAAAGCGATCTCGCCCGCTCCAGGTACAACCGCTTCTTGATGTTCTTCACCCGGGTGGCCATGCGGGTGGTATACAGGGGCAATGAAGATGTGCAGGGATACATGGATGTTATGGCGCTGAAAGACGGCGAGCAGGATACGGTTTACTTCAGCAAGCCCCTGGTAAAGAACAAGAAGTTGATATTCAGGGGGAAAAAGTTCCTGCTGATCAACGGACTGACTGCCTCTGCGGGTGTAGACATGACCCATGCCTTCAAGAAGCACCGCATCGGCACCGTGGTGGGTGAACCTTGCCTGGGTCCGATGACGGGTACCTTCGGTAATCCGGCGCACTACACACTTCTTGAAACGGGTATTGGCCTGTACATTTCGACCATTCGATACAATTACGACAACCACTTTTTGTACGAGCGGCAGAGTATCACCCCGGATATATGGGTGGTGGAAACACCGGAAGACCTCAGGTCAGGCCGTGATGCAGCGCTCGAAAAGGTGAAGACGCTGCTCAGGCAGGGCGATCAATAACCGGACATGTCGCCGGCTTCAACGGCCAGGACCTGCGGCCGGTGCGGTAAACGTGAAGGGCTCAGCCACTACCTCAAATCCCGCGTTACGTAAGCCTTCGATCATACCGGTATCACCGACCAGGTGCATGGCGCCGACCGCACAAAACACCCGTTTCTTTTTCATGAGTGGCACTACGCGAGAAAGAAACCTCGCATTGCGCTCATCCAAGAGGGCCTTCAGCAGCCGTGGCGGGAGTTGCTTCATCGATGGGTCTTCAGCGAGCAACTGAAGGTCTTGCTGCACATAGGTGGCCGCCATGTCATAGAGGTAGTCTGAAACGCCCTGGTTACTGCGCAAAAATTCGAGCAGGATGGCGGCTTCCTCCTGCAAGGAAAGCACTGCGATACTCTTCATCTGCTCCCTGGCCGACTCCAGTCCGACGACCTGCTTCCCGTCCCGCCGGGCCATTTGCTGCAGGCGCCTATCCATGAGATCCTCGAAAGGCCCGCTGGTATCCGGTTGCTCCATCAGGGCAATCATGCTGATCAGCGGCCTGACTTTGCGGTGCATGGCCCCCATGCCCGGCGCACTGCCTGCTTTCATGACCGAATCGACGAAGGCATAATCTCCGGGTGAATAGAGATCACTAAGCAGGGTGTCCTTCATCATAGACAAGGACAAGGCCTCGAAGGCCTGGCTGAAGTCTGCGAAATCGGCTTCCCCTGCGACCACGTCACAACTGCGGAAAGCCTCCCACCAGGCATCACTCCAGGTATTGCACAGGCTGTCGCTGGTATGCATGGTGCCAAAGAGGTAAGATACTTTTCTGAACCCCGGCTTAGAGACTTTCCACAATAACCCGGATTGGGCTGACACGCCGACAACCACCAAGCAAGCGAACACTGCGGGGAATACCCTGTATGTGTAATTCATATTTTACCGATAATTTGGGTGCAAAGATCGAGCAGCGTGCGCGTGTAGGAGCGCCACGCTGCAGCATCATCCTGAGGCAGCACGGCTTCGCGATGGCCGTCGTTGAAAAACGCTTCGATGGCGGCGCGGAGTTTTTCAGAAGTGACTCCCTGCACGATGGTGATGCCGGCGCCTTCGCCAACCCCCTCTGCCAGTCCACCCGCGTCTGAAAGTATGACCGGAGTCCCGAAATGCCGGGCGATGGCCGCAATGCCGCTTTGGGTGGCGCTTTTATAGGGCAATACCACCAAATCGGCCGCACTGAAATAACCCGCCACCTCCTGATCGGGTATATAGCGGATATGCTGCACCACCC